>NZ_BAAAZF010000001.1:2377500-2677500 GCF_039536765.1 Parerythrobacter jejuensis | reverse complement strand
ACCTCGCCGCCGACTTCGATCAGGGCGGTTCCCAATTCCCGCTCTTCGGGGCTCAGACAAGCATAGCCTGCCGCAATCGGCGCAGCGACGACCGCTTCGACCGCCAAATGCGCGCTTTCAACCGCATCCTTCAGATTGCGGATCGGGGCACCGTCGGCCAGCATTACATGAACATCGACGCCAAGACGCTCCGCATGCAGCCCTTTGGGGTTGGCAGCGCCATGCGCGCCATCAAGCGTATATTGTGCGGGTTGTGCATGGAGGACCATGCGGCCATCGGGTTCGATATTTTCCCGCGCAGCGATCAGCAAATGCTCAATATCTTCTTCTTCGATCCGGCGACCACCGACTGGTATCTCAACCTGGGCGACGCGGCTGGTCAGCCCTGCCCCGGCGCAGCCGACCCAGACGCTCGAAACGCGCGTTCCGGCGTTCTCTTCGGCCCGTTCAATCGCATTGCGGATAGCATAGGTCGCTGCCTTCATATCGGTCACATAGCCGCGCCGCACGCCCTGCGCCTGACGGTGGCCCGAGCCCAGCACGACCATTTCACCGGTTTCCGACTGGCCCATGATCATCGCCGAAATCCGGAAGGATCCGATATTCACAGCACCGAAAATCTTCGCGATACGGGGAAGGCCCATTATTGTGCACTCCCGCTGTTGAGGACCTGCTGCGACCGGCCCGGAATCCGCATATAGATGCGTTCCGGCGCCCGCATATCGAATGTCGCGACCTTGCCGCCAAGCAGCCGGTTCTGGCCGTCCATCCGGGCAAAATTGATCAGGGCAGTGGTCGATTCCTGGTTACCCTGCGGCAAGGCCAGGACCTGGTCCGTCGTGAAAGTCAGGTTCCAGCGGCGGTTGCCAACCCATTCAGCCGCAACAACCTGCGGCTTGAGCGCCGGTGCCGCATCGAGCAATTCTCTCAAGCCAGCGACCTGTTTCGCCGCGCCCGGGCCAGACAGCCTCAGCATCCCCTTGGCATTCGGGGCGGCGATAGGCTCCAGCTCGACCCCGTCGGGATCGATCAGCACAAGCCGGTCGGGCTTGGCCAGCACGGCGTGCGGCGTCCTTTCGACCACGTCGATCACCAAGCTATCGGGCAATTGCCGGGACACGCGGGCATCCTGCACCCACGGCATCGCCACTAATTCCTCGCGCAGGGAACCGAGATCGACCAGTGGCATCGGCGTATCGCGCTGGCCTAGGGCCGCCTCGTAGACCTTCAATTCGTTCATCCGTTCGACGCCGGTCACGCGCACCTTGCGCACTTCGAAACCGGCATCGGAAGCAAGAACCGCCAATTCTGCCCGCGCCATAGCAGGCACGCCGGCAAGACTGGCGACAAACCATGCCAGCGCCACGGCACCACCCAGGATCACGGCCAGGAAGATGCGATGCAATTGTTCATCGGTGAACGGCAGCAGGGCCATCGCTCCGTCGAGAACGCCTCTGCCGGTCTTCTGCGCCTGGCGTGCCTTGGCTGCCCGGCTCTTGGCGGCGGTTGCGCGGCGAACGCCCTGCCCCTTGCGCTTAACCCTGGTCGCCATGCTTCCCTCCGAATGTGTCGAGCGCATCGGCGACGATGGCCTCGACGAGATCTTCGTAACTCATCCCTGCATATTTCGCCTGCTCCGGCACGAGGCTGAGCGGCGTCATGCCGGGCTGCGTATTGGTTTCGAGCACGAACAGGCCTGCTTCGCCTTGTTCGTCATCCCACCGGTAGTCCGTGCGGCTGGTGCCTTTGCACCCGAGCAAGCGATGCGCCTCCAGCGCATATTGTTTGCACAGCGCCTCAATCGGCTCGGGGATTTCAGCCGGACAAATATGGTCGGTCATCCCGTCAGTATATTTGGCATCGAAATCGTAAAAACCGCTCTTCGGTTTGAGCTCGGTAACAGCCAGAGCCTTTCCACCAACCACCGCCGTCGTCAGTTCGCGCCCGCGAATGAATGGCTCGGCCAGCAACTGGTCAAATTCGCGCCATGGCCCCTCGGTATCGGGCCGGATCGGATTGCCATAATTGCTTTCGTCGGTGACAATGGCGACGCCGACGGAGGATCCTTCATTGACCGGCTTGAGCACATAGGGGCGTGCCAGCGGATCGCTCCGGTAGAGCTCTTCACTCTTCACGATCCGGCCACCGGGCATCGGGATGCCGTGCGGCACCAGCGCCTGTTTGGTCAGCTCCTTGTCGATCGCGATCACCGAAGTGGCGAGGCCCGAATGCGTATAGGGTATACCCATCAGATCGAGCATGCCTTGCACCGTGCCATCCTCGCCCGGGACACCATGCAGGGCATTGAACACGACATCGGGTGCGGCACCGGCGATACGCGCCGCAACTTGCCGGTCCATATCGATCCGGGTCACGCGATGGCCCCGCGCCTCCAGCGCGTCCGCCACGCCATTACCGGACATCAACGAGACTTCCCGTTCATTGGCCCAACCGCCCATCAAGACGGCGATGTGAAGTTTCCGGTCAAGGCTCATGGCCGGCCCACCCGTTGGATTTCCCATTCCAGCTCGACACCGAAATGCGCATAAACGCGGTGTTTCACCTCTTCGCCCAGCCCTTCGATATCGGCGCTGGTCGCGTCACCGGTGTTGATCATGAAATTGGTGTGTTTCTCGCTCACCTGTGCGCCGCCCATCTTAAGGCCACGACACCCGGCCGCATCGACGAGCTGCCACGCTTTGTGGCCCTCAGGATTCTTGAAGGTCGAGCCGCCGGTCTTGGTACGGATCGGCTGGGATTGCTCGCGCGCCTGAGCGATGCGGTCCATTTCGGCACCAATTGCGGCAGGATCACCAGATGCGCCCTGGAACCGGGCCGCTACAACTGTCGCCCCGTCCGGCAAGGCCGAATGGCGATAGGAATATCGCAGGTCAGTCACCGGCAGGGTCAGGAAGGCCCCATCGGGCATCACGACATCACAATCGATCAGGATATCGGCAGTTTCCTTGCCATAGGCCCCGCCATTCATGCGGACAAAGCCGCCTACCGTGCCGGGAATGCCGCGCAGGAATTCAAGGCCCGCCACACCAGCGTCGCGCGCGGTCGAGGAGACCAGGATACCGTGGGCACCAGCGCCGCATGCGATGACATGGTCGTCTCTGACTTCAACCTTGGCAAAGGCCTTGCCAAGCTTGATCACCACGCCCGGCACACCGCCATCGCGGATAATCATGTTAGAGCCCAGACCCAGCGCCATCACCGGCAGCTGCCCATCAAGGCGCGCCAGAAAATCACGCAAGTCATCGAGGTCCGCAGGCTCGAAGAGCCAATCGGCATGGCCCCCACTCTTGAACCATACTAGCTTCGCCAGTGGCGCATCGCGTGTCAGCTTGCCGCGAATGCCCTCGATCGGCACGGGCGCGGCGACCGCACCCTCGACTTCGGCGGTGGGCGCCCGGCCAGTATCGTTCATGGCCCAATCATCGGGTTGCAGCCCGCTCACGCCGCGCGCTCCTTGCCGATCGCATCCGCGAGATCGGCAGCCCATTTGGTGATGTCGCCTGCCCCCAGGCATACGATCATATCACCATCGGCAATTTCAGCGGCGAGCGTCTTGGCCAGATCATCCCGGTCCGCAATTGTCGCAGCATGACGGTGTCCGCGCGACTTGAGACCATGGACCAGAGCCTCTGCATCGGCCCCTTCGATCGGGTCTTCGCCCGCTTCGTAGACGGGCGTTACATAGACCATGTCGGCTTCGTTAAAACAGGTCTGGAATTCGTCCATCAGGTCCCGAAGCCGCGTGTAGCGGTGCGGCTGGGCGACCGCGATGACGCGCCCTTTCGCACTCTCGCGCGCAGCACCCAGTACGGCGCGGATTTCGACCGGATGGTGGGCATAATCATCAATGATTGTGGCACCAGCCACGTCGCCCACCTTGGTGAAGCGCCTGCGAACCCCGCCAAACTGGCCGAAGCCTTCGCGAATGACGCTGTCGGGGCAGCCCATCTCAATCGCGACGGCAATCGCCGCCAATGCATTCTGGACGTTGTGCCGCCCGGGCATGGGCAATTGTACACCCTCGATCCGGCGATCCTCCTCGCCGCGCTGGCGGACAATGACATCGAACGTATTGCCGCCGGCATCGGGGCGGATGTTCACGCCGCAAATGTCAGCCTGAAGGGAGAAACCATAGGTCATCACCCGGCGGTCGCGCACCTGACCGATGACCGCCTGCACTTCGGGATGGTCGATGCACAATATGGCAGCGCCATAGAATGGCACGTTATGAATGAACTCAACAAATGCGCGCTTCACACCATCGAAATCACCATAGTGATCGAGGTGTTCTGGATCGATATTTGTGACGACTGCGATTGTACCATCGAGCCGCAAAAAGCTGCCATCGCTCTCGTCTGCCTCGACCACCATCCAATCGCTGTCGCCCAAGCGTGCATTCGAACCGTACTGCTCGATAATACCGCCATTGATCACGGTCGGGTCGATATCGCCCTTGTCGAGCAAGGCGGCGATCATGCTGGTGGTTGTCGTCTTGCCATGCGTTCCAGCCACTGCAACGGTGCTTTTCAGCCGCATCAATTCGGCCAGCATTTCCGCCCGCCGCACCACCGGGATGCGGTTTTCCAGCGCTGCTGCGACCTCCGGGTTAGTCCGCTTTACAGCCGTCGATGTCACAACAACGGCGGCATTTTCGACATTCTCTGGGACATGACCGATCATCACGGTGATGCCACGCGCGCGCAGCCGCTCCACACTGGGCCCTTCGGCCAAGTCGGAGCCTTGCACGCTATAGCCCAGATTGCGCATCACCTCGGCAATGCCAGACATGCCTATCCCGCCAATGCCAACGAAGTGGACAGTGCCGATATCGGTAGGAACACCCCTCATTCCGAAGGCTCCCTGGCTGCACCCGGAGCGGACGCCACCGTCTGGGATGCAGCCCGCGGCGCAGAGGCGCCAACCTTGATCACATCCATCATATCTGCTCCGCCGAAGCTTTCGACCAGATCAGCAAGATCCTCGACTGCTTTGGGGCGGCCGCAATTCCACGCGGCATGTGCCGCTGTGGCCAGCGTGTCCGGACGTTGGCTCAGGGCCTGGATCTGCTTCGCCAGTTCCTTGGGCTGGAATTTTTCCTGCCGGATCATCCGCGCCCCGCCCGCCTTGACAATTTCGCGGGTGTTAGCGGCCTGGTGATCGTCAGTCGCGATCGGAAGCGGAACAAGAATGGCCGGGCGTCCCACTGCAGTTAGTTCGGCAATAGTCGACGCGCCTGCGCGACCGATAAACAGGTGCGTATCCGCCAGTCGGGCTGCCATATCTTCGAAATAGGTCCCGAGCTCGGCCGGGATGTCATGGTTACGGTACCGCTCCCGCACTTTGTCCAGATCTTCGGGCCGGCATTGCTGGGTGACCTGCAAGCGCTGGCGCAGCGCGGGCGGCAACATGGCCAAGCCATCAGGCACGATTTCGGACAGCACATTGGCGCCCTGGCTCCCGCCGGTGACCAGTACCTTTAGAATGCCATCATCGCTGAATGCCGGAAACGGTTCTTCGCGCAAACCAAGAACCCCTGACCTGACCGGATTGCCCACCAGGTGGACCTTGTCACGATGTTTGTCTTTCAGCCGCTCAATCTCGGGATAAGCGGTTGCCACTGCATTCACGCGGCCAGCCAGGAACCGGTTGACCCGGCCCAGCACGGCATTTTGTTCGTGAACAACAGTGGGAATGTCATCGCTTGTGGCCGCCAGCATGGTCGGCAAGGCAGGATAGCCGCCGAAGCCGACAACAGCGCTCGGCTGGAAGGTTTCGAACAGGCGCTTGGCCATGTCGCGCCCCTGCCAGACGGCTTTCAAACCGCCGAACCAGCGCAACGGGTTCTTGCCAAAGCGCCCGGCCGGCAAAACATGGGCAGGAAGGAAATCGGGCTTTCCCGGAATCTTCGCGCCGCGCTCGTCCGTGATCAGGGCGACATGATGCCCGCGCCGTTCCAGCTCCGTCGCAAGCGCGAATGCAGGCAGCAAGTGCCCGCCTGTCCCGCCCGCAGCGAGCACATAGTGACGCCCAGCCTTACCGATGGCATCGCCGGTCATGCGTCCTTCTCCTTGTCATTCAGCAGCGCACGCAGCCCCGGCGTTTCGCGCGTCAGGAAGGGATTACGGCGGGTCAGGGCCAACAGCAATCCGACGGCCAAGCATACGGCAATCGTCGAAGAGCCGCCATAGCTCACCAATGGCAAGGTCATCCCTTTGGACGGGAACAATTGCAGGTTCACCAGGATGTTGATGAAAGCCTGGCCGCCAATCTGTGTCGCAAGGCCCGCCGATGCGAGAAGCGCGAACAGGTTCTCCTCATCAGCCAGGCGCACCAGCACGCGGACAATGATGGCAAGGTACAGCAGCACGATTATGGCGCAGACGATCAGGCCGAATTCTTCACCGATGACGGAGAAGATATAGTCGGTATGCGCCTCGGGCAGGTTCATCTTCTTCAGACCGAGCCAGAACCCGGTGCCACCCCAGCCACCGGCAAGCAATGTGCGCTGCGCAAGGTCGACCTGGTCGAACGCAGTGCCGCCGCCCAGGAACGCGTCGATCCGGTAGCGGGCATTGTCATAGAGGAAGTAGGCAGCGGTTACTCCGCCAATGCCCAGCGCGATGATCCCGCCAATCTTCTTCGCCGATACGCCCGACAGCATCACCAGCACGAACCAGACGCCCGAGAAGAGGATCGTCGCCCCCAAATTAGGCTGGACCATCAGCAGGATCGCCACGATCCCCATCAGGCCGGTCACGATCGCCAGCACCGGGATATGCGGGTCTTTCAACCGCCACGACAATATCCAGGCCAACGCAATGGCAAAGCCGGGTTTGAGGAATTCGGAAGGCTGGAAACCAAGGCCGAACCGGATCCACCGCTTTGCCCCGTTCACTTCATATCCAATCAGCGGGACCAGCACCAAGGCGCCCAACATCCCTGCGGCCAGCATGATGCCGATCCGCCTCGCATTGTCGCGGCTGAGGAACGATGCCCCCAGCATCACCGCAATCCCTACAAACTGCCAGCGCAGATGCGCCCAATAGAAGTAGAGATCCGGCAAGGTAGTTTCGCTAGTTGAAAGACGCCGCGCGGTGGACGGCGACGCTGCGGCCACTGCCGCTGTGCCGATTGCCATCAGGGCCAGAATCAGGACCAGCAAGACCCGATCGACTTCACGCCACCAGATGCGGAATTCGGACGCCTTGTTGCCGCGTCGCTTCTCGGCGCTCGCTAAGCGTTCGCCAACGCCGGGTACATAGGGGGGAGAAGAACTCATCCGGTCAATCCTCCACCGGCCAGGGTAGGCTCGCAAATCTCGTCGATCTCGCAACCGGCCAACGCGCCGACCAATTGCCGGAAGTGCTCGCCGCGCTTTTCGAAGTCGCGGAACTGGTCGAAGCTGGCGCAGGCTGGAGACAGAAGAACGACTTCGCCAGGCTCCGCGTTGTTGACGGCCTGTTTTACCGCCTCGCAGATAAGCTCGGAACGCTCGAACGGCACACGGCCATCGAGCAGGTCGGCGAAACGCGGCCCCGCCTCGCCAATCGTATAGGCGTGTTTCACATTCGGCAGTTCTGCTTCACACTCGCCCAATCCGTCTTCCTTGGCCAAGCCACCCACAATCCAGTGAATTCGCGGATGCGGCGCAGCGGGCCAGGCTGCCAGAGCCGGCGCAGCCGACGCCGCATTGGTCGCTTTGCTGTCATTCACGAACAGGACGCCCTCATGCTCGCACACAATTTCCATCCGATGCGGCAAACCGGCATAGGTCGCCATAGCCGGCTCCCATTGGGCGCGGCTGACGCCGATTTCTTCGACCAAGGCAACAGCAGCAGCGATATTCTGGAGGTTGTGCGGCCCCTGCAAGGCAGGCCAATCGCTCTGCCCGGCGGCAAAGGAAGCAGGATCGAGACAGACAGCGCGCCCTTCTGCGCGACGCGAAGCCGCTGCCTCACAAACGGCGCGCGTCGGCGCATCTTCGCAACCAAAACAGGCAAACTGGCCGCTGCCTTGCATTGTGAAGAGGCGCCCCTTGGAGAACGCATACGCCTCGAATCCGTCATACCGGTCGAGATGATCGGGGGTAATGTTGAGCAAGGCTGCCGCTTCGCAAGCGAGCGAGAACGTCAGGTCGATCTGGTAGCTCGATAATTCGAGGACATAGACCCCACCTTCTGGAAGCGGATCTTCGCCCAGAATAGGGGTGCCGATATTGCCGCCCATTCTGGCTGGAAAACCCGCTTCCTCCAGCAAGTGGGCCACCAGCGCGGTGGTGGTCGACTTGCCATTGGTGCCCGTAATACCGATCACCTTGTGCGGCGGCAGGTCGCCCCTCGCCTGCGCAAACAATTCAATGTCACCAATCAGCGGCACGCCAAACTCTTCCGCGCGCGGCAGGATGGGATGCGTGTTCAGCGGAACTCCGGGCGATACGACAATACCGTCAAAGCCGGTCAGGTCTTCGACCAAGGGATCGCCAATAGTGGCAGCTGCAGGCAGCGCCTCGCGCGGTTCTTCCTGACGGTCCCACGCCATGACCTGTGCGCCACTGGCGAGCAAAGCGTTGACCGATGCCAGCCCCGACCGCGCCAGGCCGAGAACGGCATAGCGTTTGCCGGCAAAGGCCGCGCTCGTGATCATCGTAGCTTCAGCGTGGCGAGGCCCATCAGGGCAAGCACGATCGAAACGATCCAGAACCGGATCACGACCTTGCTCTCGCTCCATCCGAGCTGTTCGAAATGATGGTGGATCGGTGCCATACGGAACACGCGCTTGCCGGTCCGTTTAAACCAGAACACCTGAATGATGACCGAAAGTGCCTCGAAGGCGAACAGGCCGCCGACAATCGCCAGCACGATTTCGTGATGGCTAGCTACGGCAATGGCACCCAGTGCGCCGCCAAGGGCAAGGCTTCCGGTGTCACCCATAAAAACGGCTGCCGGGGGCGCGTTAAACCATAAGAAGGCCAGCCCCGCCCCCATTATCGCGGCGCAGAATATCGCCAATTCACCGGCACCAGGTACGTGCGGAATGCCGAGATATTCGGAGAAATCAGCCCGACCGGCGAGGTAAGCAATGATCGCGAAAGTTCCGGCCGCGATAATTACCGGCATGATTGCGAGGCCATCGAGTCCGTCGGTCAGGTTCACCGCATTGCCCGCGCCCACGATCACAACCGCTGCAAAGACATAATAGAAGGGCCCTAGAGGGATAGCCCGGTCCGACACGAAGGGCACATAAAGCCACGTGTTGATCTGGCTGACGATGATGTAGCTCGCGATCCCGGCCACCACGAATTCCAGCAACAGCCGGACCTTGCCCGAAACGCCTTTGTGGCTGTTCTTGGTGACTTTGTCGTAATCGTCGAGGAAGCCGATGATGCCGAAGCCGACAGTCACCGCGATGCAGGCCCAGACGAACGGGTTTTTCAGATCCATCCAGAGCATTAGCGAAAGGACCAGCGAGACGAGGATCATCAAGCCGCCCATTGTCGGCGTACCGCGTTTGGCCAGATGGGTTTGCGGGCCATCCTCGCGGATCGGCTGGCCCTTGCCCTGCCGCACCCGCAGCATGTCGATAAAGCGCGGACCGATGATCAATCCGATGATGAGCGCAGTCATCAGCGTCGCCCCGGCCCGGAACGTTTGATATCGGATGAGGTTGAAGACGCCTTCGAAACCCAGCCATTCAGCGATCAAATAGAGCATGTGGCCTTCCCGGCTCCCCAATCAAACCCGGCTGGTAAAGTGATCTACCAGCTTGCCGAGTCCGACCGAATTCGATCCCTTCACAAGGATCGCGTCGCCTGCCGTCAGTCCAAATTCCTGCAGCGCCGCAATCGCCTCGGCTGGTCCTTCGCAATGCGCGAAGGAAAACCCCTTGCCAAGCGTCCCCGCTCCGCCTTTCCCCAAGTGCCGTGCAAGCGCGCGCATCTCGTCGCCGACCAGAACCGCATGGTCGACTTGCGCTTCGGCCAGTGGCTCGGACAATTGTTCGTGGAAAGAAGGCGCAAAGTCGCCCAGCTCTTTCATACTGCCCAACACTGCGATCCGGCGGGTCGATGGCGTATGGCCAAGTTGGTTGAGTGTTGCCCGCATCGAGGCGGGGTTGGCATTGTAGCTTTCATCGATCAGCAAGGCCTTGCCGCCCGTGACATTGATCTGGTGACGCGCACCGCGCCCTTTCAAACCGCCTAGTTCGGCCAGTGCCAGCCCTGCTGCGCCCAAATCGCCGCCAGCAGCTTTGACAGCGCCCAGCACACATAGCGAGTTGGAGATCCAATGTTCTCCCGGTTCGGCCACGGTGTAGCACAAGCGGTGATCTTCGATCTGTGCAGTCACCAGCGATCCGCCATTGGCAGCAGGAATAGCATCAATCAGCCGAACATTCGCGTATTCGGAACGACCAAAGGAGAGGATCTTCGCTCCCAGACGCTCGGCAACCGCACGCAGTTGGGCGAATTCCGGAATGTCGGCGGGAATGACGGCAGTGCCGCCTTCCTCAAGGCCCGAGAATATTTCGGCCTTGGCATCTGCAATCGCTTCGATTGAACCCAGGTTTTCAATATGCGCCGGCGCGATCGTGGTGATCACGGCCACTTGGGGCCGGACATGCTGTGTCAGCTCGTCGATCTCACCCGCGTGGTTCATCCCCATTTCAAAGACGCCATAAGCACTGCGCGCGGGCATCCGGGCAAGGCTCAGCGGCACGCCCACATGGTTGTTGTAGCTGCGGACCGAGCGATGGGCTTGCCCGCGGCTGGACTTGTCGAGCGCGGCGAAGATCGCTTCCTTCACGCCGGTCTTTCCGACCGATCCGGTCACCCCGATGCGGACGGCATCCGCTCTATCTCGCGCCGCATGCGCGAGGGCATGCAGTGCTGCTGAAGTGTCCGCAACCAGCACGTGCGGGCCATCGACAGGGCGGTCTACCAACGCCGCAGAAGCGCCGCTGGCAAAGGCTTTATCGACGAAACGATGGCCATCCATTGCTTCGCCCTTCAAGGCGACAAAAAGGTCACCGGGACGGACATCGCGGCTATCCATTTCCACGCCAGCACACACGAACTCGCCACTGGCAATGCCGCCAGTTGCCATGGCAATATCATGCGTAGACCACAGCGCGAGTGGCAAAGCATCGCGCGCGATCCGGGGCCAGGACAGAATGGCTCTGTGGGCGAAACTGGGGGCACTCATGCGGCGGCTCCCTGCCCAGCAGCGCATTCGCGCGCAACCGTCACATCATCGAACGGCAATATCTTCATGGTTTCTCCCGACCCGATTATCTGGCCTTGTTCGTGGCCTTTTCCGGCGATCAACACGATGTCTTCGGCATTGGCTTCCTGAATGGCCGCAGCGATAGCTTCGCGGCGTCCGCCAATCTCGCGCACATTTGCGCTTGTCCCTGTCGGCACTCCCGCCATCACCGCGTTGCGAATGGCGGCAGGATCTTCGCCGCGTGGATTGTCATCGGTAATGATCGCGATATCTGACGCTTGGGCTGCGACCTGCCCCATCGGGCCACGCTTGCCCTGGTCGCGGTCACCACCGGCGCCGAAAACAGTAATCAGACGGCCGCCGACATGGGGTCGCAGGGCCGTGATCGCCGCTTCAAGAGCGTCTGGCGTGTGGGCATAGTCGACATAGACCGGCGCACCGGCCTGCGTAATCACGGCTCGCTCCAGTCGCCCGCGCACGGGCTGCAGGCGTGCCACGCCATCCCAGACCTGGCCCGCATCACCGCCGGTGGCCAGCACCAGCCCGGCCGCGGTCAGCGCATTGGCAACCTGGTATTCGCCAATCAGTGGCAGGCGCAGCTTGCGCACAGTCCCGCCATGTTCGAGTTCGAGATCCTGCCCCAACTGGGTTGGTGAGCGAGCGAGCAAGCGGATATCTTCCCCCTGCTCGCCCACCGTGAACAGGCGCAGTTCTCGGTTCCTCGCCCGTTCGATGGCCCGGGCGGTCCACTCGCCAGTACCCGTCCAGACCACAGCTGTTCCGCCCGCATCGACGACTTCGTCAAACAGGCGCATTTTGGCATCGAAATACTCGTCCATGCTCGCATGGTAATCGAGATGGTCGCGACTGAAATTGGTGAAGGCCGCCGCCGCAACGCGCAGGCCTTCGTTGCGATATTGCGACAGGCCATGGCTGCTCGCTTCATACGCGACGTGGGTTACGCCTTCGCGCGCCAGTCCACTCATGTTGGAGAGAAACGTGACAATATCGGGTGTAGTCAGGCCGGTCGAAACGCTCTCGTCCGGCGTGGTAACACCCAATGTGCCGATACTCGCGGCCCGCTCGCCCGACATGCGCCATAACTGGCGGGTCATCTCGACGGTTGATGTCTTGCCGTTGGTGCCCGTCACCGCAACGATGGTGTCAGGCACGGGCTTGAAATACTGCGCGGCCAGCAATGCGAAGGTCCGACGCGGCATCGCGCTGGCAATGTGGAGCGCCCCGTCTACCTTGGCTTCGGGCCGCGCCACAACGGCGACAGCGCCTGCTGCGACGGCCTGCGGGATGAAATCTTCTCCGTTCACCGTGATGCCCTGGAAGGCGCCGAAAACCGTGCCGGGCGCGACCTTGCGGTTGTCGATAGCAAAGCCGGTAACAGAGATGTCGGCAGGGCCAGCAAGTGCGATCCCCGCATCCTGGGCAAGCGTTGCGAGGGTCAATGCGATCCCCCCGGCACGAGGCGGCGAAGGTCGGAGATATCGACATCCCGGGTCATATCCGGACGCACGCCCAGCACGGGCCCGATGCGCGGGATCAGACGCCCGACAATGGGGGCTGCATTCCACGCCGCTGTGCGCTGGAACGAGCTGGCCGTCGTCCCTTTAGGTTCGTCCAGCATGGCGATGACGACATAGCGCGGCCGGTCCATCGGGAACACTGCGGCAAAGGTGGATACCAGGCTGGTCCGGCGATAGCCGCCGCTGCCCGGCTTTTCGGCAGAACCGGTCTTGCCGCCGACACGGTAACCGGGTGCATCAGCGTTCCGGCCAGTGCCGTAGAGCGAAATCATTCGGAGCAGCTGGCGCATCCGGCTGGATGTCGAAGCCTTGAAAACGCGGCGGCCCTTGGGGGCCATGCCGGGCTCTACTTTGTTGAGCGTGGCCGGGCGCCAGATGCCACCATTGACCATCGCAGCATAGCCGCTTGCCAAATGCAGCGGTGTCACTGCGATGCCGTGACCGAAGCCGACGGTCATAGATTTGAGCCGACCCCAACGGCTGCTTTGCCAGATCGGATGCCCTCTAGCGGGCAATTCGACATAGGGCCGCTCGTGCATACCAAGGTCGGTCAAGGTCTGGCGCAAACGCTTCTCGCCGAGCTGGTCTGTTACCCTCGCGGTCACTGTGTTCGAGGAATGGATCAGCATTTCCGGGATGTTCAGACTGTTGCCGAGGAAGTGACTGTCCTTGATCGTATGGCCGGAGATCTCGACCGGAGTGGCATCGTAGCGCTTTGCAAAATCGCGCACTTCGCCGGCATCGATCGCAGCTGCAACCGTAAGCGGCTTGAAGGTGGAACCGAGTTCGTAGACCTGGTTGGTCACCCGGTTGAACATCAGCTTCTCGCCACGCTCATCTATCTTGTTGGGATCGAATTCGGGCAGCGAGGCCAAGGCCATGACTTCGCCGGTATCAACATCAAGAACAATGCCAGCAGCGCCCATGGCGTTTACCGACAGCATGCCGCGGCGCAATTCGTCTTCCAGTGCACCTTGCACGCGCATGTCGATGCTGAGCTGGACGGGTTCTCCGCGCAGGGACGGGTCGGACAGGCGCTGGTCAAGGACCTGCTCCATTCCCACACGCCCGTCACCATCGGCGGCAACATAGCCAAGCACATGGGCCGCCATCGTCCCTTGCGGATAATGACGGTCGGTTTCCTGTGGCAGTTCGAGCCCGATCTCACCCAGTTCGAACACGCGGTTTGCGTCTTCTGGCAATACGCGGCGGCGCAAGTATCCGGCCTTGCCGGTCTTCAGCATCTGCAAGACCCGCGCTTCGTCGAGGTCGGGGAAAATGCCCTTGAGATCAGCTGTCACAGCGGCCGGACTCTTGACCAAGGGAGGGCCGCCTTCGCCCAGCGCATCGGGATTAAACCACAGAGCGCGGGCGGGGTAATTGCGCGCCAAGGCAATGCCGTTGCGATCACTGATAACACCGCGGGGTGGCAGCAACGCCTCTTCCAGTGAAGTTGGCCCCGAGGTGCCACCTCCAATGCCCAAGAATGCGATCCGCAACATGGCAGTCAGCGCCACAAGCGCGAAGATCATCGCCACCAGCAACACTCGCAAACGGGCAGTAAGAAGCGCTTCCTGTCGATCCGAAACGAGCCGTACGCGCCCGCTTGAAATGGCGGTACTGACCGTCAGCGAGGTCATTCGGCCACCTGCGCTGCAGGGGTGAAATCCGGTGCTGCAGGTGCCAGGTCGACCGTCATGCCCAGCCTCTCGGCCAGAGATATCTGCGGCTCTTCGGGTGCGTTATCAGTCGCCGTAGCTTCATTGGCCTCATCGGTGACGGCCACTGGTGTCGCTTCTACCGGCTTGCCCGTCAGCGGGGACACAAGAGCGGGGAAATCGCCGCTGGAAGGCGAGCGTGCGACCCGGATCGGTGCCGGCGCACCAGGAGCGGTCGGCTCGCCCAAACGGGCCAACTGGCGTTCGTTTTCAAGATATTGGTCGGCGCGCGGCGCGACATAGCCGAAATCGACTGCATTCCAGTTGGCAAGCTGCTGCTGGTTGGCGCGGGTCTGGAATTCAGTTTCCAGCCGCATGGTTTCACGCTTGAGCGAAACGATCTGGCGTTCGGCCCGCACAACCTCGCTCTTCACCGCATTGACCCGGAAAGTGAGCGCGATGAACAGGGCGAATACGACACCCAGAGCCATCGCCCAGCCAATCTGGCGCAAGCGGCTGCCGCCGACCATCATGCCGCTTCCTTTCGTGCCGGAGCCTCGGTACGCATCGCGTGCCGCAGGGTGGAGGACCGCGCGCGGGGATTGCGCTCGATCTCGACCTCGGAAGGGCGAATGGCCTTCGAAATCGCGGAAAAGATGGCCGGCGACCCCTTGCTCTGGGGAAGATGGCGGGAGGTGCCGCCGGCCTTTCCTGAAGCGCCCTGGAGAAAGCGCTTCACGATTCGATCTTCGAGAGAATGGAAACTGACGACAGCAAGCCGCCCTCCATTCTTGAGCAGTTCTTCTGCAGCCCGCAGACCCCCGGTCAATTCGTCGAGTTCCGCGTTCACATGAATGCGAACAGCCTGGAAACTGCGGGTCGCCGGGTCTTTCGGAGCCGTTCCTTTGTTGGAGTGCGGCCGATAGCCCAGCGCCTTGCGCACCACGCGGGCGAGATCGCCTGTGGTCTCCAAAGGACGCGCCGCGACGATCGCACGCGCGACACGGCGCGACTGCCGCTCTTCGCCATATTGGTAGAGCACGTCGGCGATCTGGTCCGCTTCGGCAGAATTGAGGAAATCGGCAGCGCTAGGGCCATCCTGGCTCATCCGCATGTCCAGCGGCCCGTCGGCAGAGAAAGCAAAGCCGCGCTCGGCCTGATCGAGCTGCATCGAGGAAACGCCAATATCCATCGTGACGCCATCGACGCTGGCAATGCCGACCTCGGCCATGGCATCCACCATCTCCGAAAATCGGCGCGGATGGAGGATGAGGCGCGGTGGTTCTTCGCGCGTTTCTGGCCATGTATGGCCAGCCGCGATAGCATCGGGGTCACGGTCGAACGCATGCACGGTGGCGCCGCGTGCCAGAAGAGCACGCGTATAGCCGCCCGCGCCAAAGGTCGCGTCAACGATGACGTCGCCGGGAGCGGGATCGAGGGCATCGACCACTTCGTCGAGCAGAACAGGGATGTGGGGGGCGTTTTCGGGGATCATTTCTTCTTCCCCTTGGCCTGGGCTTCCGAAACAAGTGCCTGACAAGCAGCCTTGGCCGCTGCCCAATCATCACCCATCCGCATCAATTCCTGCGGGTTCCACAAGGTGAAGAAACGACCGCCTCCCTGGAAATAGAGCCCATCAGCAATCTCGCCGAGGCCGCGCAGATAGTCCGGCATGACGAAACGGCCACTGTCATCAAACGGGATTTCGACGAAGCCGTTGAGCTGTGAAGAGCGAGTTTCGCGATCGAATTCGCGACCGAGCTTGAACGCCATTTCCTCTTCACGATCGAGCTGGGTTTCCAGTTCGAAGCGGCGAGAAAGGCCAAAGCCGGTCAGGCAGTTCCACCGATCATGCTTGGCTAGGCAAAGGGTTCGCGATCCGCCCGAACTGTCTTTGACAGCCTTGCGAAAGAGTGGCGGCAAGACAAAGCGGCCCTTATCGCCCGCCGGCGAATAGGCTTGACCACTATATCCTGCAAAAGCCTGTTCCACTCCCCGCTCGTCCCCGATTTGAGCGCCACATTCGTGGACACACCTTCCCCGCAGCCGCCCGCGCAATCGCTGACGGCGCGCCCCCAGAACGGGGAGCACGCGACGAGACAACATGTCCGATGGAAAGCGGTAATAACTCGGGCGCTTGCGGGATTAAAGGGGAAATCTCGTATTTTTAAGGGATTACGTGGTAAACAATTGTTTTACATGCAATATTTTCGAAGCAAAAGTGTTGACTACCGCTCGGACCGATTCCCCAAAGCTCTCGGAAACGCGTGAAATCCCTCGATTCCCTGTGTCTCGCTCCGCATGATCCCGGTCAATTCTCGCGCCCGTCCCGCACAATCCCCAAGAGCGATTCGAGCACTGCCAGCGACGCGTCTCCGCCCTCGCGGTCTTCCAGCAAGGTCGCATCCGCCACTAACAGCACCCGCCCGCTGCCAACGACGCACCATGCTGCCATCGCGTCTGGCGAGAGCTCACACGCAGATTGAGCGCCGCCGGCGGGATCGATGATCCTGAAGCTGCCAGGCCGGATCGCATCGAAACCAATGCCGTCAAATGCAATCCGTTCAATTTGTGCGGGAGCTTCCGGATCAAACATCAGCTCCAGCCCCCAGCGAGCGAGAATAGGACTGAGCAGCACTGTATCTTGCGGTCGCCTCCGGTCCCCGATCGGGAAATCTGAATGACCGACAAGCATCGGATCGGCGAAGACAAGCGCGCGCCCGCCCTGCCTGACCCATTGATCCAGCGCGACATTCTCGGGGCCGGAAAGCGCGCGTGGCTGGGCCATGACCAAGATATCGAGGGCTGCAAGCTCCTCTGCGGTCAGCGCGTCCATCGGCGCGATCACGAAGCTTTGTGACAATGCGGTATTCGCCCAGTGGGACCCATCGGCCTGCGCTGACAGCTCGTCCAGCGCCCCGCCGGGCTGCCAATAGATCGGTAACGAGGTGAACAGGCCGAGGCTCTGCTCTTGAGTGAGTGTGCCACCCCGATCGCCGGAACACGCACTCGCCAGCAAGGCGAGCAGCGCAGCGGCAATCTGCCTATTCTTCTTCAATCGGCTCGCCCTGTTCAGGCAAGACAGGGCCTTCCGGTACTGGCTCCGCCTCGGCTTCCTCGGGCAGATCGGGGACCACCCCGGCATTTTCCAAAGCGTTATTCTGGGTTGGTTCCGGCTCCGGCTCGACTGTTGGCGCAGCCTGCGGAACAGCTGTGTCTTCGGTCTGTTGCGCGCGGTCCATGATGATATCGGCCACACCGACCAACAAGATCATCGTTCCCAAGCCAAGGAAGCCAACCTTCAGGCGATACACGCCTTCAGCCTTGGTGGCGTCCACTTGCGCATCCCCGCCCCGCAGGGAGGCTGGACGCAGATTGCTGGGGATCAGGTTCATGAGCGCGATTCTAGACAGCCGTGGCTGAACGTCAATCAAACAGGGTCAGGTACCCTCAAGCCAGTCGAAAACCGGCAGGCCTTTTTCCCGCAGCCAGTCTGCACTGTAGAGGCTGGAGAGATAGCGAAATCCGGTGTCACACAGGATCGTAGCCACGCGAGCGTCCGTACGCCCCTCGGCCACCAGCTTCTTGCCAAGGGCAATCGCACCGGCCACGTTGATGCCACTCGACAGACCAAGGCACAGCCCCTCTTCGCGCAGCAGACGGGCAACCCATTCCAGCCCCTCTTCATCCGAGATGCGGAACTGGGTGTCGATCGGAGCCCCTTCGAGATTGGCAGTGATCCGGCCTTGCCCGATCCCTTCGGCGACCGAGGAACCCTCGGCCTTCAGCTCGCCATTGGCATAGTAGTTGAAAAGCGCTGCACCGTGCGGATCGGTCAGCGCGATCATGCAATTCTCGTCGCGTTCCTTCAGACCCATGCCGACACCGGCAATGGTTCCACCGGTACCCGCAGCGCAGGTAAACCCGTCAATCCGGCCTTCCAGCTGCTCCCACAATTCGGGCGCAGTCCCCTCGATATGGGCCTTGCGGTTGGCGATATTGTCAAACTGGTTGGCCCAGACCGCCCCTTCGGTTTCCTCAGCCAACCGGCGCGAAGTGTGTACGAAATGGCCCGGATTGGCGAATTTGGTCGGGGGGACCAGAACCAGCTCGGCGCCTAGCGCGCGGAGCGTGTCCATCTTCTCTTTCGACTGGTTGTCGGGCATGACGATGATCGTCTTGTAGCCCAGCGCATTGGCGACCAGCGCAATGCCGATCCCCGTATTGCCCGCAGTACCTTCGACGACCGTTCCGCCTGGTTTGAGGTCGCCGCGCTGCTCTGCATCACGGATGATCGCAAGCGCCGCCCGGTCTTTCACCGAGGCGCCAGGATTGGCGTATTCGCATTTGCCGTAGATGTCGCAACCAGCGGCTTCGCTGGGGCCGGCAAGCCGGACAATCGGCGTGTTGCCGATCAGGTCAAGCGTATCGCTGTAAGGCGCAGTGATATTCATGCTGGCGCAGGTAGGCGTTCCCACCCGCAGCGCCAACAAAGATCAATCTTCAGGCGCGATAGTAACCTTCAGCCCGTCAAGATCATCAGTGAAGGGCAGCTGGCACGACAGGCGCGATGATTCCACGCGGTGGTCGGACGATTCCAGCAGATCATCCTCATCTTCGCTCATTTTGGGCAGCTTGTCCGAGAACGCCGGATCGACATGGATATGGCAGGTGGCGCAGGAACAGCAGCCGCCACACAAGGCCAGCAACTCGTCAAAACCGTTGTCGCGGATGGCTTCCATCACGGTCAGGCCGTTCTCGACATCAATGGCGCTCTCTTCGCCAGAACGATTGACCACTACCAGTTTCGGCATCACTTGCTCCGTATTCGCGAATGCATCAGGCGGCCTATCGGCCTTCGGCACGGGCTGCTAGGCGGTGCGCGGTTCAAAGGCAAGAGAGGCAATTAGATAGTGGGACTGACGAGCGACCAGATCAGGGGCGGATTGGACGACCTCGCCAACCGCGAACCACGCATCGCAAGCGCTCTCAAGATCGCCGGTTATCCCGAGCCGCGCATCCGCCCGACCGGGTACAAGACATTGCTGCGCACGATCGTCGGCCAGCAAGTGTCAGTCGCCGCTGCCACTTCCATGTGGAACAAGCTGGAGGCTGAACTGGGCGAGGATTTTACCCCGTCATGTGTGCTCAGTCGAGATTTTGATACGCTGCGTGCCTGCGGCCTCTCGCGCCAGAAACAAGGCTATGCCCGCAGCCTGTGCGAACTGGTCGAAAACGGGGCGGTCAACTTCGACAATCTGCCGGAAAATGACGAGGAAGCCATCGCCGACCTGACCAGCATCAAGGGGATTGGCCGCTGGTCGGCGGAGATCTACCTGCTGTTCGCAGAAGGTCGGGCCGACATCTGGCCAGCCGGCGACCTGGCCGTGCAAAAGGCGGTGGGACGCATCATGGGCCATGACGAAATGCCCAAGGAAAAACTGGTGCGCGAAATTGCCGAGGATTGGCGCCCGCATCGCGGTGCCATGGCGATCTTCGCCTGGCATTCCTACAATATGGAAGCAATCTAACCGCTTCTTCAACGGGCCGGAGCCGCCATTTGTCGAACAAGGCATGGCAATTCCGCCCGCGCATCACCACTTTTCCGCTTCACACAACAAACGGATATTCCATGACCGCATCGATTGACGCCGCCCCCCTGATCCCGCGTGACGCCCTGTTCGGCAATCCGACCAAAACCGGAGCGCAAATCAGCCCCGACGGGCGCTGGATCAGCTGGTTGGCCCCGCGCGACGATGTGCTCAATGTCTGGATGGCCCCAAGCGGTGATCCGGATGCGGCCAAGCCGATGACAGCGGACACAGAACGGCCGATCAGGGAATATATGTGGGCCCCCGACAGCCGGAGCATCCTGTACATCCAAGACAAGGGCGGCGACGAAAACTTCCTGCTCTATGGTGTGGATATCGAAAGCGGGAAAGAGACCTGCCTGACTCCGTTCGAGGAAACCCGGGTCATGCTGGTGGGCGGCTCCGACACATACAAGGACAGGATCCTGGTCGGCCTCAACAATCGCGACGCGCGGTTCCACGATGTCCATCTGCTGGATCTGAACACAGGCGCATTGTCCCTCGTCCTGGAGAATAACGCCTATGCCGGCTTCCTTGCTGACGATGATCTCCAGCTGCGTCTCGCCATCCTGCCCAATGCGGATGGCGGCACCGATTACTTCAAGGTGGTCGACAATGTGGTCGAGGAAACACCCTTCAAATCGACCGATATTGACGATGCGCTGACCACCAGTCCCGGCGGTTTCACCCGCGACGGCAAGACGATGTACTGGATGGACAGTGACGGCAGGAACACCGCCGCGTTGCTGGCGATGGACTGGGAAACCGGTGCCACGACGCTGATCGCCGAGGATGACCGCGCCGATATCGGCGGAAGCTTGCGGCACAAGGATAGCGGCGAAGTCCTTGCCTATGCCGTGACCTACCTGAAACGCGAATGGCACGCGCTCGACGATGGAATTCAGGCAGCCTTCGACTTTCTGGAGAGCCAGTTCGAAGGCGAATTCGGCATTGCCAGCCGTACTGATGATGATCGCAAATGGATCGTCGGCAATGATCCTGTCGTCAAACCGAGCGCTAGCTATGTCTATGATCGCGATGCCGGGACACTGACGAAGCTCTATACCACGCGGCCCGAACTGGAAGGCGCGCCGTTACAACCGATGCACACGCGCGAGATTTCCAGCCGCGACGGGCTAACCCTGCCCTCCTACCTCACGCTCCCGCCAACCAGTGATCCTGACGGTAACGGCGTACCGGAAGCGCCGCTGCCAATGGTGCTGTTTGTGCATGGCGGGCCGTGGGCGCGCGACGGATACGGCTATAACGGGCATCACCAATGGCTCGCCAATCGCGGCTATGCGGTGCTGAGCGTCAATTTCCGTGGCTCGACCGGTTTCGGCAAGGATTTCATCAATGCTGCCAACCTGGAATGGGGTCGCAAGATGCATGATGATCTGATCGACGCGGTGGATTGGGCGGTCGACCAAGGCATCGCGCAACGCGACAAGATCGCGATCATGGGCGGCTCTTACGGCGGCTATGCGACGCTGGCGGGCCTCACATTCACACCGGAAGTCTTCGCCTGCGGGGTCGATATTGTCGGTCCATCGAACCTCGAAACGCTGCTCGAATCGATCCCGCCTTACTGGGAGCCGATGGTGGCGCAGTTCCACACCCGGATGGGCAATCCGAATACGGAAGAGGGACTGGCGCTGATCAAGGAACGCAGCCCGCTCTACAAGGCAGGCGACATCGTCAAACCGTTGCTGATCGCGCAAGGTGCCAATGATCCACGCGTCAAGCAGCCGGAAAGCGACCAGATCGTCGACGCAATGAAGCAGGCAGACATTCCGGTCACTTACCTGCTTTATCCCGACGAAGGGCATGGCTTTGCGAAGCCTGCCAACAACATCGCGTTCAGCGCGGTGGCGGAGAACTTCCTCGCTACCAATCTTGGTGGCCGGGCCGAACCGATTGGCGATACCGTGAAGGAATCAACCGCCGAAATCCCGGCAGGCGCGCAATTCGTAGACGGTTTGGCCGAAGCCACGGCTTGAACCACCTGCCCCGGTCCTGCATGGTTCGACCCACTTTTTCGGGAGACCCAGCATGAGCGAACGCAAAGCCATATTCATCACAGGTGGAGGGTCCGGCATTGGCCGGGCCATTGCGCTGAAATTCGCAGCCGAGGGTTGGTTTGTCGGTCTCGGCGATATCAGCGAGAGTGGTATGCGAGAGACCACCGATCTGATCGGCAATGGCTTCACCTACAGCCATGTCTTCGACGTGCGTGATCGCGCCGCATGGGACGAAGCGCTGGATGCATTCGTGCTGGCCAGTGGCGGCCGGATGGATGTGCTGGCCAACAATGCTGGGATCCCGATTGGCGGCTCGTTGATCGAGAACAACGAAGACGAAATCACCCGCTGCCTCGACATCAATCTCAAAGGCGTCTTGTTCGGGGCCCAGGCAGCCCATCCCCATCTCAAGAAGGCTGGCCCGGGATCATGCCTGCTGAACACAGCTAGCGCCGCCGGGATTTACGGCAGTGCAGGCGGATCGGTCTATTGCGCGACCAAGTTCGGGGTGCGTGGCATCACGGAATCGCTCGACGGGGAATGGGCCGGTGATGGCATCAATGTCCGCTCGTTGATGCCAAGCTTTATCGACACACCGCTGCTCGACATGGTGCCCAATGCCGGCACCAACGAACATATCCGCAATCGCGTGCAGACCGCCGGGCTGGAGATTACGCCGGTCGAGGAAGTGGCCGAAGCCGCCTGGCGTGCGGTCCACGAAGACAAGCTGCACTGGACTGTCGGCAAGACTGCCAAACGGATCGCCTTTGCCGCGCGCTGGATGCCGGGCCGTGTGCGCAAGCAGATGCGCGACGGTGGTAGCCTGCAACTGCTTGGCGACTAGACGTCACAATGCGTTGATCGCCTTGGCCAGATGCACATCGCGGAGCGACAATCCGTCCGCGTCATGGGTCGTCAGGGTGATTTCGACCCGGTTGAAAACATTGAACCATTCGGGATGGTGATCTTGCTTTTCCGCCAGGATCGCCACCCGGCTCATGAAACCCCAGGCCTCGATGAAATCGCCAAATTCAAAAGTGCGCTGGATCGCATCCTTGCCTTCAGCCATTTCCCAGCCTTCGAGGGTGGACAGCCAGGTGCTGCGTTCTTCATCGGTCAATTGGACGACGGACATTGGCGGGCTCCTTACACATTGCGACAGCTTGTGAACGCGCGACCTTTCGCTTAGTGCCCCGCCTCATGCAAGCCAGTCTCGCCGCACGCAATCTCGCCTGTCGACGCGGAGACCGGCTGTTGTTCCGAAAGTTTGATCTGTCGCTCCACGCTGGTGACACGCTCCACATCACCGGCGCGAACGGGATTGGCAAGTCGAGCCTGATGCGCATCCTCGCTGGGCTCCTGCGCCCGTTCGAGGGCACCGTGAACTCTACCGGATCACTCGCCCTGATGGACGAACGGCTTGCCCTCGATCCGGAATGGCCTTTGGGCAGGTCGCTTGCCTTCTGGCACGCGCTCGATGGCTGCACCGATCCCTCTGATGCGTTGGCGATGATGGATATCGAACCACTGCTTGACGTGCCGGTCCGCTTTCTCTCGACCGGTCAACGCAAACGGGCCGCGTTCGCCCGGTTGCTTAGCGGCTCAGCCGATAACTGGCTGCTGGACGAGCCGTTCAACGGCCTCGACGCCGCCGCACGGGACAAGGTGATCGCGCGCATCCGGCATCATTGCGAGGCCGGTGGGATTTGCGTGATCGCATCGCATCAGGATCTGGGATTCAAGGCTCCAACCCTTGCAATTGAGGATTATGCCACATGATGGGGTTTGGCACCTTGCTCCGGCGCGATCTCGCACTGCTGTTGCCCGGGGGAACGCGCGGTGGCGCAATCTTGCCGCTGATCTTCTTTCTTGCGGTGGCAATGTTGTTCCCTTTCGCGGTCGGCCCCGATGCAGCCTTGCTCGCCCGCACCGGCGGCGGCGTGTTGTGGGTGGCAGCCTTGCTGGCAGCGATCTTGCCGCTCGACAGGCTGGTGGCTGCCGATCTCGGCAGTGGTATTTTTGACCAGCTCGCACTGCGCGGGATCAGCGAAGAAGCGATCATGGCCAGCCGCCTGCTGGCGCATTGGCTGGCCTTCGCCCCGCTATTGCTCGTCGCCTGTTTCCCCGCCGCTGCGCTATTGGGCCTGAGCGGTGAGACCGTGCGTCTTCTGCTTCTGGGGCTGCTGGCCGGAACGCCTGGCCTTGCCGCTATCGGGCTGATGGTTGCCAGCCTGATGGCCAGCCTGCGCGCCGGGGCCGCGTTGGCAGGGTTGATGCTGTTGCCGCTCGCAGTGCCGATCCTGATTTTCGGAGCGGGCAGCCTGTCCCAAGGCGACAATACGGGCATCGCCCTCGCGGGAGCGATCAGCCTGACTCTGTGCGGGATTGCTCCCTTTGCCGCGGGCGCCGCAATCCGGGCGGCGCGCGAAAGTTAGGCGTAGGGCGGCTGATGTTTGCCGGTCGGGCTTGTGGTGAAGATTTCCACCCCGTCTTCGGTGATTGCCATCGAATGTTCGAACTGCGCGCTCAGGCTCTTGTCGCGCGTCACCGCAGTCCAGCCATCTTTCAGCACTTTGCCCCAAGGTTTGCCCAGATTGATCATCGGTTCGATGGTGAAGAACATGCCCGGTTTCAGTTCGGGCCCGGTGCCAGCCTTGGCGGCATGCACCACTTCAGGTGCGTCATGGAACAAGCGGCCCAGGCCATGGCCACAAAATTCGCGCACGACACTGTACCGGTGTTGATGGGCGTAAGCCATGATCGCAGCGCCGATATCGCCCAACCGGGCACCGGGCTGCGCGGCAGCTTCAATCCCTAGCATCAGGCAATCATAGGTCACATCGACCAGCTTTTTCGCCTTCAGCGATGGCTCTCCGGCAAAGAACATCCGGCTGGTGTCACCATGCCAACCATCCAGCAAAGGGGTGACATCGACATTGACGATATCGCCTTCCTTGAAGGTCTTGTCGCTCGGGATGCCGTGGCAGATCACATGGTTGATCGAGATGCAGCTGCTGTGGGTATAGCCGCGATAGCCCAGCGTTGCCGGAACCGCACCGGCATCCAGCATCATCGCGCGGATGGCATCATCAACGCTGGCCGTAGTCCGGCCCGGCTGGACGAGTTCGGCAGTAGCATCAAGGATCTCGGCAGCAAGGCGCCCGGCCTTGCGCATCCCTTCGAACCCGTCGGGCCCGTGGAGTTTGATTGTGCCGTCACGCTGAACGTCATCTTCGCTGGTGATAGTCTGGTATTCGGTCATGTGCGCCTATGTAGCGAGAGATGCGTAACTTTGCGAGGGGCGGGCTATTTCACCGAAAACGCATCGCGATAGGCTGGCTTCACTGTCTCCAGTACCGCAGCTGTCACGGGCAAAGTGACCTCATAGGCCCCTTCCGCGTAGGATCCGGCCACGTAGGGCGGCGCAATCAGCCCGATACGGTTGAACTGCTCTCCGGTCGATGATCCCAGCAGGATAACGAGCTCATCCAGATTGGGACATTCACTAAACAAGCCGTCGCCACCGTCCACCGGTGCGCCACGTCGTTTTGCACGAAGCTGGTCCAGCTGCTCGCAATAATCAGCCGAAAGCGACCTCCGGAGCGCTTCTCCGGAGGTGAAGAGGTCGATCGACTTCAGGCTACGGGCGGCATTCTTGTCCCAAACCAGCGAATCCGAAGTGCTGTTGGGATGCGCACCGCCAGTATAGCTGTAGATATCGGCAGACAGGCTCAGGAAACGCGGCGTATCCGTCACGACTTTCCATTGCGTGCCCTCGGCGTAGGCATTGTAGGGGAAGCCCATTTCCTTCGCGTCAGTCTGCGCCTCGCGGGCTTCCTTGACCAGAGCCGCCTTGGATGCGTCCCGCTTCTTCTCGAACTGCGACTTGAGCGCAGGTATCTCCGCCACAGCGCCCGGATAGGAAAAGTCGAAACTGTAGAGATCGTTCTCGTCCTTCACGGAGACTGTGTCACCAGCAGGAGCCGGTGGTTGCGGCGGAGTTCCAGCGGCCAGCGTAGCTTTGTCCTCAACCCCGGTCGCTTCCGCCACATCCTCAGGCGAGGAACAGGCAACAAGTGCAAGGGCAGGCAAAGCAATGAACACTACAGAGCGCATCCGGATTTTCTCCAACAAGTGCGATTCCCCATGGCATCGCGACACAGCTTATTGCATGGACAATACATGACTTCACCTGAACTGATCCAGCCCGATCGTGGGCAAGACGCAATTTCGATCCATCTTGTCGCCAAAGACGGCTTTGAAGACTGGAGCAAATCGCTCTCCGCAGGGCAACGCTCTGCCCTCGCCGCCCAGAAATTTGACGGCAGCGGCTATCAGGTTGGCATCGTGCCTGATGGGGATAATTGGTTCGCTGTCGGTGGAGTCGCTAATCCTGAAGAACTGTCCAGCTGGTGCCTCGCGAAACTGGCGGAAGCGCTCCCGGCCGGTACCTATAGGCGCGCCGATGGCGAACCCGGTCCCGCACTGCACGGATGGCAAACGGCACAATACTCGTTGGGCCTGTACAAAAAGGACGAAAAGCCAACCGGTCCGCGCATCCTGCTAACCAAGGATGTCAAAGCCATCGATCCGGCCATCGCGGAGGCACAGGCTGTATGCCAGGTGCGCAGAATGGTGGACACGCCCGCGGAGGATATGGGGCCTGCTGCGATGGAGGCGGAATGCCACGCGCTTGCCAAGAAGTATGACGCGAAGTTGAAGGTGACCAAGGGCGATACGCTCGAGCAACGCTATCCCATGGTGCACGCTGTTGGCAGGGCCGCGGCGCGCCATCATGCGCCGCGCATCATGCACCTGACCTGGGGCAAGGAAAGCGACCCCGTGCTGGCCATCGTGGGCAAAGGCGTCGCCTTCGATTCCGGCGGACTCGATGTGAAATCAGCTGTCGGTATGAAGCTGATGAAAAAAGACATGGGCGGCGCAGCCCATGCGATTGCGCTGGCCGGGCTGATTATGGGCGGCGATCTGCCCGTGCGCCTGCACCTGCTCGTGCCTGCAGTCGAGAATGCGATTTCGGGCAACGCCTTCCGGCCGGGCGATGTCCTCAAAACCCGCAAGGGCCTGACAGTGGAGATCGGCAATACCGATGCCGAGGGGCGCCTGATCCTGGGGGATGCCTTGACCCGCGCGAGCGAGGAAGACCCGGATTTGATTATCGATTTTGCGACCCTCACCGGGGCAGCACGCGTGGCCTTGGGTCCAGACTATCCGGCCCTGATGGCGCGCCGGGACGAGACGGCAGAAGCCTTGATTGCCGCGGGCAAGACCTGTGATGACGAACCGTGGCGCTTGCCGCTCCCGTCGGCCTATGCCGAATGGCTCAAATCCGACATAGCGGATCTGAACAATGCCCACGGCAATGCCTATGCCGGTGCCAGCGTAGCGGGATTGTTCCTCGACAGATTTGTCGGCGAAGAGCTCGATTGGGCCCATTTCGACACCTTCGCCTGGCGCCCGTTCGCCAAGCCTGGCCGGCCCAAAGGCGGTGAAGCCTATGGCCTGCGTGCCGCCTGGCACATGTTGCGGGAACGCTTCAGCGCCGGATAATGCAATCTGGCCATGGTTGCGGATAATCGACCTGCACGGTAAGCGCAGGACAAGACCAGACTATGGGGCACTAGACCAATCGTGAGCGCGAGCCCGCACTATCCAATTCCAACCGGCCAGCTGAGCTTGTCCGGCCCAATCGCACGGCCGGAGCCAGGCACATTGCCAATCCGTGGCGATGTGGCCCATATCGCCTTGTCGGACCGGTTCCTCGTGCCCCATTATGTGGTGCCCACCATCATGGAAGTGGCTGCCTCAGCTGCCCCTGTGTATCTGGCGATGGATAGGGAATCTGACGTCATCCTCACCCTCGAACCCGGCGCGACATTCGAAGCTCTCGACGTGACCAGCAACTGGGTCTGGGGTTGCTGTGGCCCGGAAGGCCCCAGCGGCTACGTCGCACGTGACGCCTTCGCTGGCTAATGGGGTATTCGGTCTTCATCGATGGGGCGGCCGGTACAACCGGCCTGGAAATTCGCGACCGCTTGCAAGGCCGGAGCGAATTCCATCTGGTTGTCCTCGATGATGCGCAGCGCAAGGATCCAGACGCGCGGCGGGATGCGCTGAACAGCAGCGATTTTGCCATTTTGTGCCTGCCTGATGAAGCTGCGATAGACGCAGTGTCTTTGATTGATCCGGCATCGCACACGCGGGTTATCGATGCGTCCAGCGCCCACCGCGTTGCCGATGGCTGGACCTACGGGTTTCCCGAGCTGGTAGGGCGCGACCAAGTTGCCAACGCCAAGCGGATAAGCAATCCCGGATGCTATCCGACAGGTTTTCTGGCACTCATTTCCCCGTTGGTGCGCAACGGGCTCCTGCCTGCAGATTGGCCGTTCACCTGCAATGCTGTGAGTGGATTTTCCGGCGGTGGGAAACCGTTGATCGAACGATTCAACGAAGAGCTCGACCTCGCTTATCGGACGTATGGCCTTGCTCTCGACCATAAACACCGCCCGGAAATGCAGAAATACGCGGGATTGAAGCATGAGGTGCTATTTGCGCCCTCTGTGGTCCCTGCCTTTCGCGGAATGCTGGTCGAAGTTCCGCTGCACCTGGGCGCAATGTCAACCAATCCGCACGCCGACAGCCTCCGCGATGCTCTGCGCCTCCACTATGCAAGCTCGCCCGTCGTCACCGTAAATGAGGGCGCAGCCCAAGCCGAACTGACCCTCAACAGCGATCCAGATCCGTGGGACGGAGTCGAATTGTTCGTATTCGCCAACGCAGACAGCGGGAATGCCCGCCTCGTCGCACGGCTCGACAATCTTGGTAAAGGGGCCAGTGGGGCCGCCGTGCAGTCGCTGAACCTGATGGCGGGACTGGACGAGACGACCGGCCTTCGCCTGCCTAAAAAATAGGCAGGTCAGCCCAGCTCTTGGGCACACGCACCCTCGATTTCACCGTCGCACTTCCCCGCTTGCAGCGATTGTCCTAGGCAAAGCGTCTCGCATCTGCACGCAAGTGATTCTGGCATGATTCTTGGATCGCACGCGTAGCAGATAGTTTTGTCAGTCCGCCGGCCCGCACGGGATTGTTCCCGTCTGCGATGTGCCGGCATGAAGTGCAGGGGGACACATCGCGGTGAAAAAGATCGAAGCGATCATCAAACCGTTCAAGCTCGACGAAGTTAAGGAGGCGCTGCACGAAGTTGGCGTTTCCGGCATCACTGTCACCGAAGCCAAGGGGTTTGGCCGGCAGAAGGGCCACACCGAGCTGTATCGTGGCGCCGAGTATGTCGTCGACTTCCTGCCCAAGGTTAAGCTGGAAGTGGTCGTATCCGATGCGGTTGCAGAGAGGGTCGTGGAAGCGATTGCCGGTGCTGCCCAGACCGGCCGGATCGGCGATGGCAAGATCTTCGTCTCCCCGATCGAAAGCGCGTTGCGCATTCGCACCGGCGAAAAAGACGACGACGCAATCTGATTCTCAATCAATATCTACTCCAACAAGGAAACTGACCATGTCGAGCGCGAAAGACGTCCTCAAAGTAATCAAGGAAAACGAGGTTGAATGGGTCGACCTTCGTTTCACTGACCCGAAGGGCAAGTGGCAGCACCTGCAGATGTATGCGGGCGTGATGGACGAGGACGCGCTCGAAGACGGTCTGATGTTTGACGGGTCTTCCATCGAAGGTTGGAAGGCGATCAACGAATCCGACATGATCCTGAAGCCGGATCTGGGGTCGACCTATCTCGATCCGTTTTCCGCAACGCCGATGATGGTCCTGTTCTGCGACATCGTAGAACCTTCGGACGGCCAGCTTTACTCGCGTGATCCGCGTTCGACCGCGAAACGCGCCGAAGCCTATCTGAAGAGCACCGGGATCGGTGACACGGTTTATGTCGGCCCTGAACCTGAATTCTTCATGTTCGACGATGTCCGTTTTGAAGACGGCTATGCCGGTTCCGGCTATGCCATCGACGATGTCGAGCTGCCGACCAACACCGGCAAGGAATATGAAGGCGGTAATATGGGCCATCGGCCGCGTGCCAAGGGTGGGTATTTCCCCGTTGCACCGGTCGACAGCGCGATGGATATCCGTGCGGAAATGGTCTCCACCATGCTGGAAATGGGCCTGCCGATGGACAAGCATCACCACGAAGTCGCCGCGGCACAGCACGAGTTGGGCATTACTTTTGGCGATCTGGTCCAGACCGCCGACCGCGTGCAGGTTTACAAATATGTCGTCCAGCAGGTTGCGCACGCCTACGGCAAGACGGCCACTTTCATGCCCAAGCCGATCAAGGATGATAACGGTTCGGGCATGCACACGCACATGTCGATCTGGAAAGATGGCAAGCCGACTTTCGCAGGCAATGAATATGCCGGCCTGTCGGAAACCTGCCTCTATTTCATCGGCGGTGTGATCAAGCACGCGAAGGCCTGCAACGCTTTCACCAACGCCACAACCAACAGCTACAAGCGCCTGGTTCCAGGTTTCGAAGCACCGGTTTTGCTGGCCTATTCGGCCCGCAACCGTTCCGCCTCGTGCCGTATCCCCTATGGTGCCGGTGACAAGGCGAAGCGCGTGGAATTCCGTTTCCCCGATGCGTTGGCCAATCCGTACCTGGCATTTTCAGCGCTTCTGATGGCGGGCCTCGACGGGATCGAGAATAAGATCCACCCCGGCGATGCCATGGATAAGAACCTCTACGACCTGCCCCCGGCAGAGCTCGCCGACGTTCCGACCGTGTGCGGCAGCTTGCGCGAAGCGCTCGAAGCGCTTGAGGCGGATCACGAATTCTTGCTCAAGGGCGATGTTTTCTCGAAAGACCAGATCGATGCCTATGCCGAGCTGAAATGGGAAGAAGTCAGCCGCTTGGAAACCACGCCGAGCCCGGTCGAGTTCGACATGTATTACAGCTCCTGATCGGGGCCACGAACCTACATCAGAAGGGCGGCAACCGGAAAGCCGGGTGCCGCCCTTCTTCTTGTCTGTCGTAGTCTTGCAGTGGGTCAGTCTGCTTTCACAGCCTTGGCTGCATCAGCAGCGACGAACAGCGAGAGGGCGAACAAGCCGATGTCCTTGAGTAGGAACTGGCCCGGGAGCACCGAGATGCCCAACCCACCGACGCTCGGTTCAAAAACGCCGGGCGTGGTCAGGAAGAAAGATGCCGTCAGGGCGAAGGTAGCTGCGGCGAGATAGCCGCCCAACTGGGCCAGACGCGGCGCGAAGAAGCGCGAAGCGATCAGGAGGCCAATCAGGATTTCGACCGAACCGATGATGTTCGAAATGCCCTGGGCCGAGAAAATGTTGAGCGTGAAGGCGATAAACGGGCTGTTCGCAATCAGGCCGTTGATGGCTTCTGCCTCGTAAGACGTGAACTTCATCCCGCCAAACCAGAAGAAGATGACAGGCAGCGCGACGGTCGCGACGATGCCTGCAATGTTCTGGTCTTTGTTCGGCGTGAATTTGGCTTCGATTGTATCAGTCATTGTGTGTCTCCTGAACCGGCTCCGCGTCATATGAAACGCAGCAGCCCTTATTTGTTACCTTTTGGTCACGAACGACGTATAACGCGTTGCGATCGAATGGCAGTTCGACAGCAAAACGAATTAAGTTACAGAACGGTCACAAAAGATTGGAAAGCCGATGGGACGCGCGAAACTCTATGATCCCCAACACGCTATCGAGGCGATCAAGGCTTCTTTCTGGGCCAACGGCTTCGAGGGCACATCACTACAAATGCTGGAGACCGCCACAGGCCTGCCGAAGCAAACCCTGTACCGCGAATTTGGAGACAAACGGCAGATGTATCTCGCCGCCCTAGCTGACTACGAGCGCAGCGAGATTCGCTCTGCAGCGGAAGTGATGCGGAGCGCTGCCGATGCAAGAGCAGCGTTTGCGGCCCTGTTCGACATGATCCTGGCGGATGCCATGCAATGCGAGGATCGACACGGCTGCTTCCTGTGCAATGCGAGCGCCGATCGGACCTCGATCAATCATACGATCTCTGGCGCTGTGGAGGATGCCCTCGAAAGGTGGCGCACAGTCTTGTCTGACACACTGGAGAAGAGCGGTCTGGATACCCAACTGACCGATCCGATGCTTGCCGGCTATATCGGCTTGCGGATCCTGTCACGGGCAGGCGCTCGGGTTGCCCAATTGCAACATGCGGTGTCAGGGCTGCTGTCGCTGCTTCCTGACGAGGACTAACCCCGTCCGGCACAGTCACCGTGGCATGAGCATCCCGCGTCGCCCGCACACCCAGAACGTCGCGAACAGGACCAGCACCCAGAACAGCGTGAGAATCTCGATCATAGTGGGCGCGCGCAAATTTCCGATATGGGCCAACAGCGCCCAGCCCCCGAGAATGGCAAAGGTAAGATAATAGGCCATGCTGGCCGTTTCAGAGCTTACGGCCCGCATCAACTCGTCGGCATGCTGCATCGAGATGCGAGTGCCCCAGGCGGCGATTGCAAACAGGACGATCGAAGCTGTGATCGTCGTTGTGCTGCTCAGGAGGCCGCCGGGCCCTCCCATAACGATCACAATCAGCAATACCCCCAGCGCCAATGTCCCGATGGCGCTTCCTTTGAGCGTTTGTTGCATCTCCTCCAGTTCCTCGGGGTCTTCGACATTGAGAAACTTGGCGCCATAGGTGGGGCTGATCACGCCAAAACCGACCGAGAGACCCATGATCAGATAGATCACTGCGACCAGCAACGCGATTGAGCTGGACGTGCTGATGGCCCCGAACAGACCTGCATCATCCATCTGCAGGACCGAAAACGCGCCGGCAAAACCGGCCACACCCCCGATTACCATCGAGAACAAAAATTTGCGCCATTTGGGTTTGGCTTCACTGGTGCTTGTCATCTCAAACGTCTCCGTCGGGTTGCCAATCGTCGATGAACAGGTCTGGCACGCTCACGGCGAACAGTTTCGCCATGCGCAGAGCCAGCGGCAAAGAGGGGTCATACTTGTCGGTCTCGACCGCATTGATGGTCTGCCGAGAAACGCCGAGGCGCTTGGCCAGCTCACCCTGGCTCCAGCCGCGACCTTCACGATAATCCTTCACCCGGTTGAGCACAGAATCGCTCCCTTGCCTGTAAAGAGGTCTTTACTGTAAAGAGTTCTTGTCAGTCAAGAGCTCTTTACATGCGTACGTCAAGAACCGTCAGTAATCGCGGCTTATCTCGACGACCGCGCTTTCGCGCCCCGCCGTTGAAACGGCTGCCAGAAGCGAGAGCCAACTGGTCACTCGGAATTCCACCTCTGTCGCGCTATATCCACGTCCATCGGTAATCAGTTCAACATAGAAACTGCGGCCAATATTCTTGCCCAGGGCCACGCCCGCACTTCGGCCCAGCGCCGGGTCGGCACCCACGATGCGCAGTCGATCCAGCCCAATGGCGCTGCGCAACTGATTGATCGGATCAAGCCCGCCTCCACCGCGCAGGGAAGCCAGTGCCGCACCCAGTTGGACGGCGTCAGTCGCCGACAGATCCGTGATCGATCCGCCAAACAACAGACGCGCCAGGATTTCCTCTTCCGGCAAAGCCGGAGTGGAACTGAAGGCAATTTCCGGCTGGGTCGCGCTGCCCTGCACAGAGACATTCACATCGACGCCATTCTGCTGGCTTTCCGCGATGATATCGATCTGCGGATCAATCGGAACGCGTTCGTCGAAGGCAATTCGCCCCCTTACCAACTCGAAACGTGTGCCGGCAAAGCTATAGAACCCTCGCACTACCCTCGCGGCACCGCCGATACGTGGATCGTCGGTGGTACCGCGCAATCGGATGTTTGCCTCCCATTCGCTGTCGAGGCCGAGCCCGTCGACATCCACACGGCTATCGGCCGTTGCGTTGATTAGATAGCGCCACGGCGCTCCTCGAATGCGCGCAGGGGCGACATCAGCGGGTGCGTTGATCTCGCGGGTGGCAATCGTGGGCAAGCTGACATCGTCCGCTGCGATGCCCAGCTTCCAACTGGCGCGGTCAATTTGCAGCTTACCGGCGATCGTGCCGCCAATACCGTTGGACACAATCCGCAACGGACCAGTCACCGTCGCATCAATGCCCAATGCATCCAGCAATTGCGCATTCTTGGCTGCAATCCGCAGGTCCAATTCCGGCCCGCGTGTCGCGCTGAGATTGGCGAGGTCGACCACGCCACTGCCGCTGACCGAACCGCCATTCGACGCCGTCCCGGCAAAGCGGGTGAGGCGCAAGCGCGATCCGGCAAACGTGCCACGGGCCGAGACATCGCGGATATCGGTTCCGGAAAGGACGCTCTGGACTCGCAAATCATCGCTCCCGACGGAACCGAGAACGCGGGGATTGGCGAGCGTTCCGGTTACGTCTGCCGCAAGGCTGACCGGGCCAGTAAAGTCGAACGCATCGATGGCTGCCAAGCGCCACAGCGCCTGTGCTGGGCCGGAATAGCGCAATTGCGCAAAGAGGTCGCCCGCATTCAATCGGGTAAACAGGTCACCTGATTGCCGCAAGTTCGTAATCCGCCCCTGCAAACGCCCCCGCTGGTTGTCGGCATCATCGATGACGGCGCGTGCCTCCAGCCGGGACGGCGTAAGCTTGGTGACGAGGGCAAGATCGACAGGACGGGATGCCAGCACAACGCCGGAACGGGTTAGATTGTCGACTTGGACCCGCGCCTCCCCGGTTGGCAATCCCCCTCGTGGAGCGCTGAAGTCCACGATTCCTGAAATGTCTCCGCCCAATCCAAGATCGGCCACGGCAATGTCGACCAAGGACAGCGGCATGTCGTCCAGCGCGAGGCGAATGCGCGCATCTCCGCCGCCAAACTGCCCCTGTGCCAGCGCACTGCCGGAACCGTAAGAGAATTGCGTTTCTGCAAGATTCCACGCGCCAGACGCTGTCTTGGTCAGCACCGCCCTACGGGGCATGCGAATGGCTTTTCCGGCGAAGTTTCCGCGCGCTGCAAGTGCTAGGCGCTCTGGCGCCACATCCGCATTCACTTGCAGCGCAAACCGGCTCCCGCGCCTGCCCGCAAGAGAGGCTGTTACCGTGCCTGCACCATTTTCCAGCTCTGCATTGGCCGCCATCCGCCCGATAAAGACTGTGCCATAGCGCACCCCTTGCGCGAAGACGCTCGCCTCAAGGGTGCTGTTGCCGTCCACCAGCAGGCCCGAACCATCGATATTGGCGCGGGCCAGCGAAATCGGCGTATCGCCGCCAAAACTCGCATTGCGCGCGGTGAGCTCGACATTGAAATACTGGCCGCCCCTGCGTGGACTGATACCGATGGTGCCATTCAAGCCGCCACCGGAGAGATCCAGCGTGCCGCTCACACCCGTATCGCCCAAAGTGATCGCACCGGTAATGCCAGTCTTCCAGAGATTGAACCGTTCGACCGCAATCCGGGTTGGGCCGTCGGCTGGAGAAACAAGGCCAAGATCGCCATCAAACCGGCCGAGCAGTGAATCCCCCTCGGTGGCGATGGCAAACCCGTTTTCGGTCGGGCTGAGGGCCACGCGTACATCGGCCAATCCGGCGGCTGGCAGCGGATTGGCAAACACCAGGACCGCCTCTGGGCCGCTCTCGTTCAAAGCGCCTTCGATTGTAAAAGTGCCGTAATCGGTATGGCTGCCATTCCCCGCCAGCGTTGTCCGCCCATCGGCGATGGCACCATCGAGCTGCAATTTGAGCTTGTCCGAATCGAGGCTAACATCGCGAAAATCGATCGGACCGGCTCCGCCCAGTGAAACACCGCCACCAAAAGTGATGCGTGGACCCGCCAGATTGGCGATCGTCGCGTTGGTGACGTCGAAAACCGTCCCGCGCACATCGGCGGAGAGGGTCCAGGGATTGTCGCCCGCGAGGACGAAATCAATGTCGCCACCCGCATTTACGCGGCCTACATTCTCGAAAGTCAGACCGTTAATCGCAACGGGGCCCTGAAGCTGGTAGCGACCACTGGCCAGATTACCGTCGAAAGCGAGTTGCGCATTGGCATCAGGAAAAGCGATCCGCAGGCTTTCTGCCCGCACAGTATCGCCCGACAGGATGATACTGCCGCCGAGTCGTCCATCCACCAAGCGTGGATCAATCAGGGCTGTCCCTGTCTCGACCCGCCCGATATCGGCCACGAAGGGAAGCGCCCAGCGCGTACCATCGTAGCGCGCGGTTCCTTCCTCCGCGATGCCGGAAACCGTGGTTTCGCCTGAAACCAACCTCGAAATCGTCAGACGGTGATCGACGGCCAGATCACGAAAATCTCCATCGGCAGTCCCGGCAAGCTGGGTCCCTTCCAGTAGCAAGCTCTCCCCGAACAGGTCGGGATTGGTCAATTGAAGCGCAAAGTCGACCGCATCGAGATCGTTCGCCTCGAGGTCGACGGCCCCGTCTGCGCGCACCCTCAGGCTCGCCCCGCGAAGCCGAACCGCACCGTCCAGCACGCTTTCCTCCAGAGTAGAGAAAGCCGCGAAATCGACTTGAGAGCCCAAGACATCAGCAGGCAGGCCCTGCAGGATCGCGGATGGATCGGCCCGTCCGACAATGCCGTAGAGACCCGCTTTGTTGGTCAGGCGGAAGCCACCGACCATCCGCTCGTTACGGTCAATGACCAGATAGCCGCGCCAATCCTGCCATGTGCCGCCACCGCGAATCTTTGCCTCATATCCGGCCTTCGCGCCCAGCAGTCCGGCGATCACTCCGCCCTGATTGGCGACATAGTCGAGATCCAGATCAAACCGGTCGCCATCCGGCTCTGCCTCCAATTCGACCAGAAAGCGGTCGACGGTACCCAACTGCCCCTCGGTATGCACGATCGCCCGCCCGTCAGTGACATCCGCTTTTGCGGTCAGGTTCGCGGTATGCGCTGTATCATCGATAACACCTGCGGCGATGGTGAAATCCTCGATCGCCAATTGATCGATCCTGATATCGAAACTCGGCAGTATCGGCGCATCCGGATCGCCCGGCAAAAGTTCGGGCAGCCGTAACAACGTGCCCCGCCGCGCAATCAGCTTGCGGACATCCAGACCGCTCGTCAGCCATGACAGCGGCTGCCAATCCACCTCGGCCTCCGGGATCGTCAGGAAACGCCCCTCGGGATCGGAGAGAATAACGTCGCGCAGGATTGCGTCGCGAAAAATGTCGCCTTCAATGCGGCCTACCTCGATCCGGAGGCCGGATGCCGGCGCGACACTGGCGATCTGGTCCGCAATGAACCGTTTGCCAATCGGCGAATTAAGCAGCGCTACAGTACCGACAATGACCAGGAGCAAGGCACCCAGCACGATGCCTATCCGCTTGCCCCATTTGCGTTTGCGCCCATTCCGTTCGCTTGCCGCTTCCTCTGCCATCAGAAAGCCTGCCCCAACGACACGTAAACTGCGACCGGGCTATCATCGGGATCGGGATTGAGCGGCACGCCCACATCAACACGGATCGGTCCGAACCCGGTTTTGTAGCGCACACCGACCCCTGCCGCGTATTTGATAAAGCGGAAGTCGGGGGTGGATTCGATGGACACAGACGCTGCATCGAAGAACGGCACGACCGAAACCGCGCCATCAAGAAATCCGGTCTGGATGCGAGCTTCGACGGATGCTTCGACCAGCGAGCGTCCGCCGGTCGGCTCCCCAAGATCATTCTTGGGTCCGATGGTCTGGAATCCGTAACCGCGCACCGACCCGCCGCCGCCAGCATAAAGCCTGCGCGAAGGGGCAATCGCAAAGGTAGGAGCGCCCGCCACAGTCGCACCGCGCAGTCGCCCGGCCAGGACAACGCGCTCGCCCACCGATTTGTAAATGCTCGCATCGGCCTGGCTGCGCACATAGAAGAACCGCTCGCCCGACGTTTGCGAGATTTCCGGCGCAACGAAGCCAGCCACCCGGAAGCCTTCGGTCGGGTCCAGCAGGGAATCGGTTGAATCGATCGCTGCGCGTCCGAATGCTGAACCGATGAAGTACGTCTGGCGAGGTCTCTCAATTCCGCCGATCACCCTGTTCCGTTCATCGGTGGCGAGGACTTCAGCACCAATCTGCCAACTAAAGGGTTTTTGGAACAACAGGTTGGAAACCCGTTCATAGGCACCGCGCAAGGCGACCGTCTTGGCGTCGAAGGCGTCTGTTTCGACATCAGAGGCATAGGCGTCAACTGTCAGGATCTTATCCCGTCCGCCAAAGTTGTTCTTGCGGAACGTGATCCCGGCAAGCTGTTCCTGAGTGCCAATAATGCCGCGTATCCGCAGCGAGCCTTCGGGCGGGAACAGGTTCCGGTGTTCCCAGCTTCCCTGAATTCGGAAACCCTCTTCGGAACCGTAGCCAACAGCGCCCGCTATCGTCCGCAATGGCGCCTTCGCCATTTCAACGTCGAGGTCGACAATTCCCGGCTCGCCCGCGATGGGCGCCTGCACCTCGCGCGGGGTCACTGTGACGCTGGAGACGAGCCCGGTGGCGGTAACCGCCCGGCGCAAATCGGAAACTATGCTCCGCTTAAAAGTGTATCCCGGATCAAATCTGGAAATGTTCAGCAAATGCTTGTCGGACAGGAACCGAGGAAGATTGGAATTGACCTGGCCCAGGACATATTTGCCGCCGGGCGTGACCTTCAGGGTCAGATCGCCTTCCCCTCGATCATGATCGATCAAGAGCTCGGGCGCATCGATTTTCGCGAACGGATATCCCGTTTCCCCGAGAGCAACATCTAGATCAATCTGCTCCTCAACGATCTGGTCACTCGACATCGGATCGCCGGACCGGATTTCAAACGCATTGCGCAGGCTTGCGAAATCCGGTGCCTGATCAAGCTGGCCGAGATCAATCGCCCCGAAGTTGTAGCGCGGCCCCGGGACAATATCGAAACGCACCTGCGGCCGTTCGTCCGCAGATTCAGCCGACGCCGGTCCGACTGTCCGGATCACCTGCCCGTCATAATAGCCATAGACCCGGAGCAGATTGGCCAGCAGTTCCTCGTCCGCACGGGCACGCGCCGCCAGTTGCGCAACGTTGCTGTCGCCATCTTCATAGGCTTCGATTGTCGAGAGCGCATTGAACCGCTCGACAAACACATCCTGCAGCGGAAAGACGTTGTCCCCGTTGGGGAATGCCAGAACCAACTGGTCTGTCAGCGCGACGGTACGCGCATCGGGCAGCAACGGCCCCAATTCCTGATCAATACCTGCAAAACGGACATCATCATCGGCCTCTAGCGGCTCGATTGAGGGCAACTCCAGCCGTTCGGGCCATTCGATCGAAAGCTCTGGCATCTCGGCCAGCGGGCTATCCGGTCGCAGATCTACCGGTGGCACGGGTGCGCCAGTTGTATCGATCGGTGTCGGCTCTTCGGGTGGCACGCCATCTGCCGCCCACGCTTCGCTGTCGGCAACCGCCTCGTCCGGAATCAAATCATCAAGACGGGCCGTATCGGCCGGGTCCTGGGCCAAGGCTGTCGTCGGGAGTGTTGCAAAAAGAGCGGCAGCGATTGCCGCGAGTGCGGGCTTATCCCGCCGTGGTGCAGTGCTTTGCCTGAGGGAACTTGGCAGCAGCGCCTTCGTCGCGCTTGGCATGCGCGGCGCGGATGAGCTTGTCTTGAGTCTCGTTCGACATCCGGCTCCAGCCCGCGGGGCCGAGTCGATCGATCGGGCGATACCGGATCTTGTATTCCATCCGGCCCGAGCCCTCGACCCAATATCCCAGATAGACATAGGGCAGGCCTTCTTCCGCAGCGCGGCGGATATGGTCCAGAATGATGTAGTTCCCAAGGCCCGACCGTTCTTTATGCTCAGGGTCGTAGAAGCTGTAGATCATCGACAACCCGTCGCCCTGCCGATCTGTGAGACACGCCCCGACCAATTTGCCGGGCTCTCCATTCTCGGTGGGCTCTCTATATTCAATCACATAGCTTGAGACGGGCGTATGTTCCACCATGTCTGCATAATCCATCTCGTCCATTGCAGCCATTCCCCCGTCAGGGTGGCGCTTGTCGAGATAGCTGCGCAGCAATTCGAATTGTTCAGACGTTGCCCACGGGCGACACTCGGTTGTCACAAGGTCGCTGTTGCGGCGAAGATTTTTGCGCTGGGTCCCGGAAGGGGCGAATTCGCCCGCAACCACGCGGACCGAAACACAGGCCTGGCAATCGACACAGCTCGGCCGGTAGGCAACTGTCTGACTGCGCCGGAATCCGATCCGGCCAAGCGCCTCATTGAGCTGATCCGCATGTGGACCTTTGAGCTCGGTGAAGACCTTACGCTCCGTCTTGCCCGGCAGATAGGGGCACGGCGCAGGGCTCGTCACAAAAAAGCGGGGGAAGCGAACGGGGGCCGTCACGGCTGGGCTATGGCTCCTGTCGAGCAGATGAGAATCGAAGCTTTTGCGTGATCACTGATATGCCCGACAGACCGCGCCGGTAAAAGACCCTTAACCATGAAACACGGTTAATCTTTGATTAGTTTGCACAATTTCTATCTGGTTACCAACGGCTTGGTCCGCGGCTACTTGTCCAGCTCGACCGGCTTAACTTCCCAACCCTTTTGCCGCAGCGAGGTGACCAGCGATTCCAGCTGACCCGCATCACGCGCCTCGCACTCGATATCGGTGATCAGCCCCTTGGCCGGTAGATTGGTGAAAATCCGCTGGTGATAGATCTCGATGATGTTGACATTGTGCGCGTCGAATTCACGCATGACATTGAACAACGCGCCAGGGCGATCCTTCAACGTGATCCGCAAACGGGCCAAGCGCCCTGCCCGTGCCAGATCGCGCAGAAGGACATTAGCGAGCAGGCGAGAATCGATATTTCCGCCGCACAGGACCAGCCCGATCCGGCGGTCCTTGAATTTCTCGGGATTGGCCAGGATTGCTGCCAGACCAGCAGCGCCTGCTCCTTCGACCACGGTTTTTTCGATCTGGAGCAGAAGCGAAACCGCGTTCTCAAGCTTCGGCTCGTTGACCAACAGTATCTCGTCAACATTCCTGGCGATCACTTTGGAGGTGAATTTGCCGGGCGCCTTGACCGCAATCCCTTCCGCCAGCGTGTCGCCGCCGCAATCCTTGTCGAGACCGTTAATCTGCGCGTACATCGAAGGATAAAGCTCGGCCTGCACACCGACCACTTTCATATCCGGATAGAGCGCCGTGGCGACGGTCGACATGCCCGACATCAACCCGCCCCCGCCAATTGGCGTGACGATGCAGTCCAGGTCCGGGGCGTCTTCAAACATCTCGAGCGCTACAGTCCCCGCCCCGGCGGCCACATGCGGGTCGTCGAACGGGTGCACGAAAGTCAGGCCTAGCTCTTCTTCCAGTGCGCGCGCATGGGCGTAGGCATCGTCGAAGGTCTCGCCCTCCAGCACGACATTTCCGCCGACACTCTCTGTCTGCATCACTTTGACGGAGGGCGTCGTGCGGGGCATCACGATGGTAACGGGCACGCCCAAGCGGGTGCCATGATAGGATAGCCCTTGGCTGTGGTTACCTGCCGATGCCGCGATAACGCCGCGCTCGCGCTGTTCGTCGCTCAGCTGCAGCAGTGCGTTAAGGGCACCGCGCTCCTTGTATGCGGCGGTAAACTGCAGGTTTTCGAATTTGAGGAAAATTTCTGCCCCGGTAATCCGTGACAATGTGATCGAATGCATCGTCGGCGTGCGCACAACCGCACCCTTGATCCGTTCCGCAGCGGCGCGAACATCGTCAATCGTCAGCAGCGCAGTATCGTTGCCGGTTTCCGTAGGGTCTTTTGCGTCCATGGCCGCGCGCACTACGGGCCATCGGCAACACACGCAATTCGAAAGATTGTTGGCAGTGCCCAACATTCTCATTAGGCGGCAACACCATGAGCGAAATCAGGACAATCGGCTTTATCGGTCTGGGCGTTATGGGCGCGCCGATGGCCGCCCATCTGGTGCGCGCCGGATATGCGGTCACCGCCTATAACCGGACAGCCTCCCGCGCCAAGGCATGGAAAGCGGCTTTGGCCGACGAAGGTCACACTGCTTCCACTGCCGCAACCCCGGCGCAGGCAGCTTCTGGCAAGGACCTGGTCCTCAGCTGCGTCGGAAATGACGATGATCTGGCCCAGGTCCTGTTCGGCGCGAAGGGCGCACTGGCGCATATGCGCGACGGATCGCTGCTGGTTGATCACACGACGGTATCTGCCGACATGTCGCGGCGTATCGATCGGGAAGCCACCAGATTGAACATTGCCGCCGTGGACGCGCCGGTATCAGGCGGACAGGCCGGTGCGGAAAACGGGAAGCTGGCGGTGATGTGCGGCGGCACGACCGCCGCTGTCGAACAGGCCCGGCCGGTGCTGGAGGCGTTCTCGGCCCGGATCGTCCATGTCGGGGATGCCGGTGCCGGCCAAACCACCAAAATGGCCAACCAGATGTGTATCGCAGGAACCCTCGCCGGATTGTCAGAGGCTGTCCGCCTGTCTTCCGCTTCCGGCCTGGACATGGACAAGGTGCTCGAAGCCATTTCGGGCGGAGCGGCGCAAAGCTGGCAGATGGAGAACCGCTGGGCCACCATGGCTTCTGGCGATTTCGATTTCGGTTTCGCCATCGACTGGATGCGCAAGGACTTGGGCTATGCATTGGGCGAAGCGCAGCGGCTGGGCCTGAGCAGTCCCGTAACCGCCCTGGTCGACCAGTTTTATGCCGAAGTGCAAGCCATGGGCGGCGCACGTCAGGACACCAGCGCATTGATCCGGCGGTTGCCGGAAGGGAACGACACAGCATGACATTCAAATCAGCATTCGCAGCAATTGTATCCGTGGGCGTGGCCATGGGCCTCGCGGCGCCCGCATCGGCCGATGTTCTGGTCGACAATGTCGACGGCATCCGGGTTGACGAAGATGGCAAGATCGATCGCTTCACCGGATTGTGGATCGACGATGAAGGCACAATCAAACAAGTGCTCGATCGCGGCGATGATCGTCCCAAATCCACCACTTTCAGCGTCGACGGGCAGGGCCGCGTCGTCATTCCCGGCCTGATTGATGCGCATCTGCATGTAATGGGCATTGGTTTCGGCGCTCTCACCCTTGATCTGTCGCAAACCCGCTCACTGGCCGAGGCGCAGCAGGCTGTCGCAGAGTTTGCCGCAGCCAATCCGGGTCGTCCCTGGATCATCGGGCGCGGCTGGAACCAGGAACTGTGGGGCCTGGGCCGGTTCCCGACCGCAGCCGAGCTGGATAGCGTGGTCGGCGATCGCCCGGTCGTTCTGGAGCGGGTCGACGGCCATGCAACCTGGGCCAATTCACTGGCAATTGAACGCGCCGGTGTCACAGCACAAACCCGGGATCCTTCCGGTGGCCGGATCGAGCGGGTGGCAGGCTCGCGAACGCCCTCGGGCGTGTTTGTCGATGCGGCCAGCCAGCTGATCTACAAGGTCGTTCCCGAGCCGCGCCCCCGCGAGCGGGACCTCGCGCTGCAGAAGGCGCAGGATATCCTGCTGTCGATGGGCATTACCGCTGCCGCCGACATGGGCACCAGCCTTAACGACTGGCAAACTTTCCGCCGGGCCGGCGACTCCGGGCGGCTCAAACTGCGGATCATGTCCTACGCGGCGGGCGTCGATGCGATGGAAACAATCGCAGGCTCCTCCCCCACGCCGTGGCTGTATGATGATCGGCTGCGACTGAACGGGGTCAAGATCTATCTCGATGGCGCCTTGGGCTCACGCGGGGCATGGCTCAAGCAAGCCTATTCCGACGATGCCGGCAACACTGGCCTGCCCCTGCTCACCCCTGCCCAGCTGCGCAATCTGATGAGCCGCGCTGCAATGGACAATTTCCAGATTGCCACCCATGCGATTGGCGACGCTGCAAACGCAGAATTGCTGGCGGCGATTGCCGAGCTGGGCAAGACTTATGGCGGAGATCGCAGGTGGCGGATCGAGCATGCGCAGATCGTGGCCCCCTCAGACCTCGCCAAATTCGGTGAATACGGGATCATCGCCTCGATGCAGCCGGTTCACCAGACGTCCGATCGCCTGATGGCCGAAGCGCGCTTGGGTTCGGACCGTCTCGACGGGGCCTATGCCTGGTCGACCATTGCCGCGACGGGGTCGCGCCTTGCCTTCGGTTCCGACGCGCCGGTCGAATCGCCCGATCCGTTTGCCGGCTGGGCTGTCGCTTTCACGCGCGAGGATGCCGAGGGCCAGCCTTTCGGCGGATGGCGGCCGCAGGAACGCGTATCGCGCGAGGCGGCTTTGGCCGGGTTTAGCGCAGATGCCGCCTATGCCGGGTTCGCCGATGGCCGGTTCGGCAAACTGGTGGCGGGCGAGCGCGCAGACTTCGTGATGCTCGACCGCGATCCGATGCTGGCGGCGGCGCGCGATCTGCGCCAGGCGAAGGTTCTGGAAACCTGGATCGGCGGTGAAAGGGTGTTTTCTTCAGGGGAGTAGAATGTGATTTTGGGCTGAAGATAGCTTTGCTGTCTTGTTACTGAAATTATTGTGCTTTAACGGGATCTTCACTTAGAGTTGTAAATGGCGCGTGCGGGCCGATATTGGTTGGTCGAAATCGCGCCTTTTGCATGTTCGGGTCGCCCGAATTCTTACCAACGCCCGTTGGGCATATTTATGGCCCCGGGCCACTGGAGTTTAGACTATGACAATCCGTAACCTCGCCATGGCAGTCGCCGCGCTTGGTCTGGCTGCTGCTCCGGTAGCTGCCGAGTCCGTTCGTGAAGCTGCTCCGGTTTCGCAGGAAAGCGAAGTTGCTGGCAACAGCGTCATCTTCATCGTTCTCGGTGTTGCTGCTGTAATCGCCGGCGTGATCGTAATCGCCAGCGATGACGACGATTCGCTGAGCGCATAAGCGTTCTTAGAGATTGATTGGGGGCTCGGGATTGCGATTCCGGGCCCCTTTTCTTTGCCCGAAAGACCGATGCCGATAGGTAACACATTTAAATCTATCGGATTTTTGGGGCTTGCACTCAAAACAAGCGTGTCCTAAAACGAGCCAGATTTTCGAAGAATCTCCCGTGGAGGCAATAACAATGAAATTCCGTAACGTTCTGGCTGCAACTGCCGCTCTTTCTCTTGCTGCTGCTCCGGCTGTCGCCGAAGCTAGCTTTGCTCGTACTGCGGCTCCGGTCGAAGGCGAAAGCGAAGCCGGCGGTAGCGGTATCGTAATCGGTATCTTGGCTGCAGCTGCTCTCATCGGCGGCATTATCATCGCTGCAGGTGGTAGCGATAATGATCCGGTCAGCGCATAAGATTTGACACGACCGACTTAAGAAGAGCGGGGCCATCGGCCCCGCTTTTTTTGTGCCTGCAAAAATCCTCGTTTGACCCGTCTATCGGTGGGGCTGACTAGTCCGCCGTCTCAGTGGTAGCGGCAGGTGCATCAGCATCGTCAGCCTTCTGCTTGCGGTCGCTAAACCACATCAGCAGCATTGATCCTTCGAACAGGATGTAAAGCGGAGCAGCCAGGATCAGTTGCGACCCGGGGTCTGGCGGAGTTACAATGGCCGCCAATGCCACGACCCCTACGATGACATAGCGGCGGGCCTTGGCGAACTGTTCGCGCGTGACGATGCCGGCGCGGTTGAGCAGCAGCAAAAGCACTGGCAGCAAGAAGCTGACGCCGAAGGCGAGAATGAACTGCATCGCCAGGCCCAGATAATTGCCAGCACTCGGCAATGCCTCGACATCCAGCCCGCCGACATTGCCCTCAAAGCCGAGGAACCACCGGAATGCTGTCGGCATAACGACGTAATAAGCCAGCGCCCCTCCGGCCGTGAACAAGACCGGCGTCGCCAAAAGAAATGGCAAGAATGCCTTCTTCTCTTTCGCATACAGGCCGGGGGCCACGAAAGCCCACATCTGGTTCGCGATAATGGGAAAACTGATGAAGAACGCGGCGAACAGCGATACTTTCAGCTCGACGAAGAACACCTCGTAAAGCTGCGTGAAGATCAAGGTCCCCTCGCCCTCAGGAAACGCGTCGTTCAAAGGCTTCACCAGGAAGCCGAGGATTTCGTCCGCAAAATAGAAGCAAACGCCGAAGGCCACGAACAGCGCGGCGACTGCGCGTACAAGTCGGGTCCGCAATTCGACCAGATGATCAAGCAGCGGCGCCTGGGTGTCGTCGAGATCCTTGATTTTCAAAGCCATCGTCGCGCCCTAATCCCGCTCGTCCAGCGGCAATCCGGGCTGCGAAGCAGGCTTGCCGGGCGTGTCATCGCCTTCCGGCTTGGGCGGGTTCGCCTCGGCAATCGCTGCTTTGGCCTCTGCCGCCGAGGGCGGCGGCGCACTAGCCTCTAACGGGCCCATCTCATCCGCCGGATGATCGGCCATGATCTGGGCGTTCCGCTCTTTCCACTTCTTGTCCATTTCCTCGATTTCCGCCTCGCGCACCATGGCATCCAGGCCGGTGCGGAAATGAGTGGAAACCTGGCGGATCTTGCTGACCCACCGCCCCACAGTACGCAGTGCCAGGGGTAGGTCTTTGGGGCCGATAACAAGGATCGCGACAATCGCCAGAACCAGCAATTCGGTCGCGCCGATATCAAACATGGCGGCGCTCCTGTCGGGGGTCAGCCCTGCTTGTCGGCAGGCTGGTTGTCCGTCGCTGCATCTTTCGAGGGCGCGACATCCTGCGCCGGTCCTTCGATCTTCGCCGCAGGTTCGCTGGGGCTTTCTTCTTCATTCAGCCCCTTTTTGAAGCTGCTGACACCCTTGCCGAAATCACCCATCATCTCGGAAATCCGGCCACGCCCGAACAGGACGAGAATCACGACCGCGACAATCAAGATCTGCCAGATACCGATACCACCCATGGGACTTCCTTATTTCTGATCTGAACCGGATATAGAGGCTAGAACGGCCATGCGCCAGTCATCGCGGAGTCTCGGGTGATTCTGCAGTCTCTTCCTCGGGTGTGTCGGAACCTTCGTCCGCCCCGCTCTCGGTAAGGCGCTGAGACTCTGCCTCATCATCGTCTGCGCCCATGAGCGATTCATACGCATCATCGACCGGATCGAGCAGGCCTGCCGCCTTAAGCTCGTCCAGGCCCGGCAGATCTTTGCGGCTGGCGAGCCCGAAATGCTGCAAGAACTCGGGCGTTGTTGCGTAGATAACAGGGCGTCCGGGAACCTCGCGCCGACCCGCGGCGCGGATCCAACCCGCTTCCATAAGCACGTCGAGCGTGCCCTTGGCCGTCTGCACCCCGCGGATCGATTCGATTTCGGCACGACTGACAGGCTCGTGATAAGCAATGATCGCGAGCACTTCGGTCGCGGCCCGTGACAAGCGCCGGACCTGTTCTTTCTCGCGCCGCAACAAATGCGCAAGATCCGGGGCCGTCTGGAAATGCCAGCGCTTCGAACGCTCGACCAGATGGATACCGCGTTCCGCATATTGGCCTGACAAACCGCGCAAAGCCTCGCGAATGTCGCCGGGGGCGACATCGCCTAGATGCCCCGCCAGCGCCTCGACACTCATGCCCTCTTCCGCTGCGAACAGCGTCGCTTCTACCGCGCGCTGCAACTCGTCGGGGCGCTCGCTCATGCTGGCATCCGGCGCAGACGCAGCGGTCCAAAAATCTCGTCTTGCGCGATTTCGGCACGGCCCAGACGCGCCAATTCCAGCGCGGCAACAAAACTGGACGCCATGGCAGATCGGCGCAGTCGTGGTTCGGCATGCGGTGGAAGGAATTCTTCCAGCGTCATCCAGTCAAGCGTCACGCCAAGCATGGAGGATACGCGGTCAAGGGCGCTGTCCAAAGTCATCACCGGGCGTTCGCGGACCATATGGACAGCAGGAGCCGTGCGCGCCTTCACTTGACCATAGGCCTGCACGATGTCGTACCATTCGGCCTGCCACAGAGTTTTTCGGTCGGTCCGCAATCCCTCCGGAGCCCCACGGGCGAACACATCCCGACCCAGACGATCGCGCCCCATCAACCGCGCCGCCGCCTCGCGCATGGCACCCAGCCGTTGCAGGCGCAGCTGCAGACGAAGCGCGAGTTCTTCAGGGCTAGGGTCTTCCTGCTCTTCCTTCGGCAGCAACAGCGACGATTTCAGGAAAGCCAGCCACGCCGCCATCACCAGGTAATCCGCCGCCAATTCGAGTTTGAGTGCGCCAGCCTGGTCGATGTAATCGAGATACTGGTCGACCAATGCGAGGATCGAAATTTGCCGCAGATCGACCTTCTGACGCCGCGCCAGATCGAGCAGCAGGTCAAGCGGCCCTTCCCAGCCTTCTACGACCAGATAAAGCGAACCCTCATCGGTCGTGCCAGGGGCTGCGATACCGGTCCAGTCATCGCCCTGCGCGCTCGTATCGGAAGCCGGAACGATCAGGGAATCTTCGGTCATGCCGATTGCTCCTCGATCGCCAGTAACGCATCACGCTTGGCCAGCAGCGCCGCCTTGTCGGCATCCTCTCCCTCTGTACGCGCCGCGAGTGCCCGGTCGAGTCTGGCCACGCTTTCAGGGCGCATGGTGCCGCAGCGCTCTACAATGCCCTGCATATCATCCATCTTGGCCCAGCAATTCAGCACCACATCGCATCCAGCCGCTATCGACTGCTCGGCCCGCTCCGGAATACTGCCGGATAGAGCCTCCATATCGATATCATCGGTCAGCAACAGGCCATCGAAACCGATCCTGCCTCTAATGATTTCGGCAATAATAGTCGAGGAAAGAGTGGAAGGATTCTCGGCATCCCAGATAGGGAAAAGCAGATGCCCGGTCATGCCCACCGGGGTGTCGGCCAGCGCCTTGAAAGGTGCAAGATCAATTGCGAGCTCCTCCTCGCCAGCGTGGACGGTCGGCAAATCCTTGTGGGTATCGCATGTCGTGCGGCCATGGCCGGGCATATGCTTCACACAGCCAAGCACGCCGCCCTTGGCAAGCCCGTCCAGAATGGCGCGGCCTAGAGCCGCAACCTGCATCGGTTCGCTGCCCAGCGCGCGATCTCCGATCACGTCATGCGCGCCCGCCTGCCGGACATCCAGGGGGGGATGGCAATCGACCGTGATACCCACTTCAGCCAGTTCCATGGCCAGAACCTGTGCATTCACCCGGGCCGCCTCGATCGCAGAGGCCGGGGCACGCTGGTAAAGCCGATCAAACACCTCGCCCGACGGGAATTTTGTCCATTGCGGAGGCTTGAGACGGGTGACACGACCGCCTTCCTGATCGACACAGATAAACAGGTCGTCACGCCCATGAATTGTTCGTAATTCATCTGTCAGCGCGCGTGTTTGCTCGCGGCTCTCGATATTCCTGGCAAACAGGATGTAGCCCGCCGGGTCAGCGTCTTGAAAGAAGCTACGCTCCTCCGGCGTCAGTGACAGGCCGGTTATGCCAAAAATTGCAGGCGTCATCAGAGGGAAAGACTCGCAAGAAAGCCCGTCTGCCGCAAGGGCAAACGGGCTCTCCCATGTGGATATTAGCTATGGCGTTGCTGACAAGCGCTCAGCGCTTGACCTGGCAGGCAACCCCTTCCGCTTTCAGGGCATTGCAAAGGCGATTGGCCGCCGCAGCATCGCCAGCCACCGCCTGGAGCCGGAAAACAGTGCCGATATCGGCCTTGCCTTCGACAATACGGTATTTGAAGCCGCTCAACGCGTCTGTCTGACGCGTCAGCTTGCTCCAGCCGGCTTGCGCAGTTGCTTTGGTAGAATAGGCCCCTACCTGGACCCCGACACCGCCAGTTGCGCTGGCTGTTCCGCTAGCCGTGCCGCTCGCTGCGCTACCTGAATTGCGGGATGTAGGCGCATTCACGCTGGGCCCGGCGGCACTGCCCGATGCAGAAGCGGAAGAAGAACCCGATTCCGATCCCGAACCTGCGGCGCGGTTGCCTTCTGCCAGACGGCCTTCGCGGGTCTGCCCTTCTCCGACAGCTGGCGCAACGTCACCCGTGCCGGCAAATTCCTTGCCGCCCGGATCACCAGGACGCTCCTTGAATTCGCCATCTGGCGCTTCGATCGTGCTGCCATCGGCGACCAGCTCCGGATCTGCACCACGATTGGTGAGCCACCAGAAACCGCCCACCAGCAGGGCAAGGGCGAGCAAAGCCAGGACCACAAATCCGATGATCCGGCCGGTGTCGACGCCTTCGTCTTCCTCATAATCCGACGATTCGAGCCACGGCAGCGGCTCGTCACCATCATCGAGCTCAAGCTCTTCGGTGTCTTCGGTTTCTTCCCAATCCGCCTCGTCAGAGGTGGGCTTTTCGTCATCGCCCCCAAATGCGATCATTTTACATCTCCTCCACTGCGTCGACCCCGAGCAGGGTTAGTCCATTGCGGATAACCTGCCCGATTGTGTCGATCAGGAAAAGCCTCGCGGCGCTAAGCTGGGTGTCCTGTGCCAGTATGACCCGCTTTGTCGGGTCATCATTGCCGAGATTGTAATAGGCATGGAATGCCGATGCGAGGTCATAAAGGAAGAAGGCTATCCGGTGCGCTTCGCGCGCGCTCGCTGCCGCCTCGACAATGCGCGGGAACTGGGCCGCCTGTTTGATCAACGCTAGGTCTTCCGCTCCCAAACGGGCAAGGTCTTGATCCGAAGGAAGAATTCCCTCTCCGGCCGCCTTCTTCAGCGTCGAATGAATGCGGGCATGGGCGTATTGGACGTAGAAAACAGGATTGTCCTTGCTCGCCTCAACCACCTTGGCGAAGTCGAATTCCATCTGCGCTTCGGGTTTGCGGGTCAGCATGGTGAAACGCACCACGTCCTTGCCCACTTCCTCGACCATATCGGCGATGGTGATAAAGTTGCCCGACCGCTTGGACATTTTCACCGGTTCACCGGAACGCATCAGCTGCACCATCTGGACCAGTTTGACGTCAAAGGGGATGGCTTTACCCTGCCCTTCGGAAAGCGCGGCAACCGCTGCCTTGATCCGTTTGACCGTCCCGGCGTGGTCGGCGCCCCAGATATCGATCAGGGCATCAGCCTGTTCCGCCTTTTGCATATGATAGGCCAGATCAGCGCCGAAATAGGTCCATTTCCCGTCCGACTTCTTGATCGGGCGATCCTGATCATCCCCGAATCTGGTCGACCGGAACAACGGTAGCTCGACCGCTTCCCAATCATCTGGCGTCTTGCCTTTTGGAGCCTCCAGCAGCCCGTCATAAACGAGATCGTGTTTGCGCAGCCATTTCTCGGCCTCTTCCGGTTTGCCAGCCGCTTGCAAGGCAGCCTCGGAGGCGAAAATGTCGTGCTCGATGCCCAGCAGAGCCAGGTCCGACCGGATCAGGTCCATCATGCGCTCGACCGCGAAAGCCTTGAAGATTTCCAGCCACTCGGCCTCGGGCGCGTCTTTGAAACGCTCGCCGAATTCGCCAGCTGCCGCTTCACCCACCGGCTTGAGATAGTCCCCGGGATAGAGACCTTCCGGAATTGCTCCGACATCCTCACCCAGCGCCTCGCGATACCGGATTTGGGCCGACCGCGCGAGCGTATCGACCTGGCTGCCCGCATCATTGACGTAATATTCGCGTGTGACCTCGTGGCCCGCAAATTCGAGCAGAGTCGCCAGCGCATCGCCCACCACAGCTCCCCGGCAGTGGCCCATATGCATTGGGCCGGTCGGGTTGGCGGAGACATATTCGACATTGACCCGCTTGCCCGCCCCGGCGCTGGACCGGCCATAGCCGTCAGAGAGGCTGGCAATAGCTTCCAGCTCGCGCAACCATGCTGCGTCGGACAGGCGCAGATTGATGAAACCGGGACCCGCAATTTCCGCGCTTTCGATGTCGGGGTCGCGAGAAAGGTGCTCGATAATATGCTCGGCCAAAGCGCGCGGATTGGTCTTGGCCTGCTTCGCCAGCACCATCGCCGCATTGGTGGCCAGATCGCCGTGTTCCGGATCGCGCGGTGGCTCCACTGCCACATTGGCGCGGTTGGTATCTGGCGGTAGCTTTGCTTCTGTAACCAGTGCGGACAGGACTGCGTCTACCTTCTCCGCGAAGGCAGCATGGATCGTTTTCATTGGGGGCATTTTCCGTTCGGACATAGGCGCGCGATTAGCCGGATTTGGCGCATCGCGCAAAGACGGCCAGTCACGAAATTTGTGCTGGCGTCAGCGCGTAGCGTTGTAGGCGAGCTGGCCTTCATTGAGCTGGAAGCCGACCAGCAGCTCGAAAGTGGCGCGTTGCAGGGCAGTACGCACTTGCGGATCGGCCAGCGGATCAAGCGCTGCATCGACATCGCCTGCCTTGCGCCGACGGGTAATGCGCTGACGGATATCGTCGGGCAAAGTGGCATCGGCGCGGTTCACAAATGCACCCGCCTGGCCGCTGACTTGCGCCCGGCCCTCGCCATCAGCGAACTGGAGCGTCACCGTGCCGACCCGTTTTGTGACCACGGCGGAACCGCCCCGAAGGACAGTCGAGAAATAGGGCAACTGAACAGTCCGTGCGCCGCGCGCATCGGTGCGACTGGCGAGAACGTCAAAGCTGACATTGGTATATATGCGATCCCCCGATTCATCGCATGTGCTGCGGACATTGGTAATCGCAGCGGTGACATCAATATCATTGGCGGTGCGTGAGGTAGGTGACCGGAAGGTGGTGATATTCCCGGTGTAATCGGGCACGCCAACGGCAGGGCATGCAGTGCGCACCGCGGTGATGCCGACGCCGTCGGAAACCACGAGATCACCCTCGCCAGCACACCCTGCCAGGGCAGCGGCAGCGGCAATTGGGGCAAACAGGCGCAAATGCGAATTCATGGTCGGGACCGTCCTTGTCTCAAATCGGTTAAGCGTGCCCTAGCGGGCGGCTTTCGAAAGCGCTAGAGGGCGGCCTATGAACGCTCCCTTTCAATCCCCCGACGAAAACGAAGCAAAACCCGGACTGCGGTTGCTTATCGCCGCCCCGCGCGGCTTTTGCGCCGGCGTCGACCGCGCAATCGAAATTGTCGAACGCGCGATCGAGAAATACGGCGCCCCGGTCTATGTCCGCCACGAAATCGTTCACAACAAATATGTGGTCGATTCGCTGAAGGAAAAAGGCGCGATCTTCGTCGAGGAACTGGACGAAGTGCCGGACAATGTGCCGGTCGTCTTCAGCGCGCACGGGGTCCCGAAATCAGTGCCTGCCGAAGCCGAGCGGCGCGAGCTGCTGTATGTGGATGCGACTTGCCCGCTGGTGAGCAAGGTTCACCGGCAGGCCGAACGCCAGATTGAAAAGGGCCAGCACATCATTTTCGTGGGCCACGAGGGCCACCCCGAGGTAATCGGCACGATGGGCCAGGTTGAGCCGGGACAGATGACGCTGGTGGAAACCGTCGAAGATGTGGCCCGGCTGGATTTTTCGCAGGAAGACGATCTGTCATTCCTGACTCAAACCACCCTTTCGGTCGACGATACCGCCGATATCATCGCCGCCCTTCAGGCGCGTTACCCCAAGATCGTGGCGCCCAAGGCGGAAGACATTTGCTACGCGACCTCAAACCGGCAGGCTGCAGTGAAGCAGATTGCCCCGGGCAGTGATCTGGTTCTGGTTATCGGCGCCCCCAATTCTTCCAATTCGTTGCGGCTGGTCGAAGTCTCCGAACGGCTGGGAACGGCTGCCAAGCTAATTCAGCGGGCGGACGAGATCGATCCGGCCTGGATCGAAGGGATCGGAACCATCGGACTGACTGCCGGGGCTTCGGCCCCTGAAAAGCTGGTGCGTGAAGTTGTCGAGAAGCTCTCTGAATGGCGCACGGTCGAAGAGAACACACTCGCGGCTGCCGAGGAAAACATGGTCTTCAAACTGCCACGCCAATTGATGGATTGAGCGCTCCGGATGGCGGTCTACACCCACCTCTCCGCAGAAGACCTGGCTGACCTGATCGGGCATTATGACGTCGGTGAGCTAGTCTCGGCCAAAGGCATTGCCGAAGGTATTTCCAACAGCAACTGGCTGATCGAGACGACCGGCAAAAACGGTAACGGCGCACGCTTCATCCTGACAATGTATGAGCGGCGGATAGATCTGGACGATTTGCCGTTCTTCCTCGATCTGCTCGACCACCTCTCGGCGACCGGAGCACCGGTGCCTCGCACCATCCATGACCGTATGGGCGCATCTTCCCGCCTTCTGGAGGACAAGGCCGTTGCATTGATTGAATTCCTGCCCGGCGTGTCAATTGATCGCCCCACGCCTGCCCAGGCCTATTCGGTCGGGCGGGCGCTGGCCGGCTTGCATCTCGCCTCAGAGGGATTTGCAGAGAGACGCGCCAACACGCTGCGCCCGCAAGACTGGCAAGCCATCGTGGATGATGCCGGATATGAGGCCATCGCTTCGATCGACGCAAGCCTGCCCGACATTATCCGGTCAGCGCTGCCGGATCTGCTCGATCAGTGGCCGGATCACTTGCCCCGCAGCATTATCCATGCCGATCTGTTTCCCGACAATGTCCTGATGCTGGGCCACACCGTCAGCGGCCTGATCGATTTCTATTTCGCCTGCCACGACATCACGGCCTATGATCTGGCGGTGACCCATGTTGCGTGGTGTTTCGAGCCTGGGGGCCAGGAATTCCGGAGCGAAGTTTCCCGTGCCTTGATCGAGGGTTACGAATCGATCCGCCCCCTGTCCCAAAATGAACGTGATGCGATGCCCCTGCTTGCCCGTGGGGCATCAATGCGGTTTGTCGCCACGCGGGTGCAAGATTGGCTGGATACGCCGGCCGATGCCCTTGTCACGCGCAAGGATCCGGTCGATTTCGCCCGGCGAATGCAGTATTACCAGCGTACCGGAGCAGAGGTGTTCGCACGATGAAACGGGTGGAAGTCTTCACTGATGGTGCTTGCAAGGGCAATCCCGGTCCCGGCGGCTGGGGTGCGCTGCTGCGCATGGGCAAGCACGAGAAGGAATTGAGCGGCGCCGAGGCCGATACAACCAACAACCGGATGGAAATGCGTGCGGCAATCGAAGCCCTGAGCGCGCTGATCGAACCGTGCGAGGTCACCCTCTACACCGATAGCAAATACGTTATCGACGGGATTACCAAGTGGGTCCACGGATGGAAAAAGCGTGGCTGGGTCAATGCCAGCAAGAAGCCTGTCCGCAATGAAGACCTTTGGCACGACCTGATCGAGGCCGAATTACGCCATCAGGTCACCTGGCAATGGGTCAAAGGCCACAATGGCCACCCTGAAAACGAACGTGTCGACCGCCTCGCCAGTGACGAGGCGGATCGAATCGCTGCTGAAAGCTGAAATAGCTTAGCTATTGTCTTCTGTCGGTGCGCCCGGGCCATTCGCCTTGATCGACTCAATGGCGTTTTCCGCGCTCGACTTCTGGGAATAGCCCTGAGTCGAAAACATCACTTCGGAATTGTATTTGAACCGCACGCGAAATTCGCCTGCGTTGTCCTTATAGATCTCAAACTTGTGAGCCATGCTGCTCCCCCTGTTCTGCTGGTATGAAACTTGCGATCACCGCGAGTGCGGCTTGCCTAAAGTCTAGCTGAACCTGTCTGGCTGATAAAGCTTTTCATCGAGCTGAAGGGTCATGGCATCGCGCGGTTGATCGAGCAGCATCTGGGCCCCCAGTCGCGCCGCCGCCGGGGCCGTCTGGATTCCGTATCCGCCCTGCCCGGCAAACCAGAAGTAGCCCTCTTGCCTGCTATCCCAGCCATAGACCGGGCAGCGATCCGGAGCGAAGCTGCGCAATCCGGCCCATTTGCGTTCAATCCGCTCGACCCGCCAATCAACCACATGTTCAAACCGGTCGATGGCCTGCGCCACCGCAAGTTCCTCTGGGGCGGCATCGCACGGCGCGCTGGGCACTTCATCATGCGGGCTGAGCCACACCCGGCCGCTCTCGGGCTTGAAGTAGAAATCGCCATTTATGTCGAGCACCAGCGGCTGGTCAGGACGAGGCGAAGGCTCGGTCACCAACTGTGCCACTGTGCGGCGATAGGGCCGGATACCCAGGGGTTTTGCGCCTGCGAGAACGGCAATATCGTCGGCCCAGGCCCCGGCGGCGTTCACCAGCGTTTTCGCGTTCCACTGACGCCCATTCGATGCTTGCAGCGTCCAGCCGTTAGCATCCCGGGAAAGCGAATTGATCAATGCGCGGCATTCCAGCCGCACGCCTTTGGCCTTCCCCTGTGCAAGGTAATGCTGGTGCAGGCCGGAGACATCGATATCGCTGCAACGCGGTTGCCAGATGCCTGCACACCACTCTGGTTTCAGGCCCGGAACGCGCTTGCACAGGTCTTCACCGCCAACCCGCGTTATCTCGACGCCGGTAGGGCCAAACCGCTCCATAAAGGCATCGAGCGCCGGAATGTCCTGTTCGCGGCCGATATAGAGCGCACCGCGTTGGCTCAGGAAGCCATGCTGCCGCAGATAGGTTCCCGACGCCAATGTCAGCGGAACAATTTCTGGTCCGCCATAGCATTCTTCCCAGAAAGCGGCCGATCGTCCTGTCGTATGGTAGCCTGGCAAATCCTCTGCTTCGAGCAGCAAGATGCGAGCTCCGGCGTCTGCAGCGGCAGCGCATTCGGCCGCCAGACTTGCGCCCGCCATGCCGGCGCCAATGATGGCGATTTCGAAATCCATCACCGAACCATCACTCAGCTCTCTGCAGGTGCCACGCGATCGAGGAATTCCTGAATACCCTGCATCGCGCGATCCCTTACCGGATCCACTTCGCGTAAAATCTCGTGATGCGCTTCCTTGCCGAATTCCAGCAATTCGCCATGGGGCAGCCGCTTGGCCGCTTCTTGGATCGCGCCCATATCCACCAGCTTGTCGTTGGTAGTGCCGACCAGAAGGAACGGCGTTTCCACGCTTTCAAGCTTGCCGGGTTCGAACAATCCGCGCATCGAGGCATAGGCGCGCTCTACCCAACGCCAGCTGCCCGGACCCATCACCAGCTCGGGGCGTTTTTCGCGCCACCATAATTCATCGGCGTAACGCTCGTCATGATGGGTCAGCAAGCGCAAGCGGCCTGCCGGCATTTCTCCAGGCTTTTCGCTCCACTTCCAGGCCGGACGGCGCGGATCGCCTAAATTTGCCATCAAGCGAGCGGCCCCGTGCATGATTGCCCCCGGCAAGATCTGGCCGAAGAAGCCCAGCATCGGAGCCGACAGCGCAACAGCATCAGGGTCAATCCGCCCTTCCTCGACCGCGCGCAATGCAAGGTGCCCGCCCATGGAATGCGCAATCAGCACATGCGGACCAGGGGACTGCGACTTCCAGTCCGCCCAGAGCGCCGCCAGATCATCGATCCAGGTCGAAAAATCGTCGATATGGCCGGTCACCTTATCAGCACCCAAGCGACCCGATGCGGCCTGCCCACGCCAATCGGCAGCGGTTACCTGCCATCCTGCGCGGTGCCATTCGTCCAGCGATTCAAGATATTTCTCATAGTGATCGCCGCGTCCGGGCATGAACAGGATTGATCCGCGAGGTTGCGCAGCGTCCGATGCCCAGTCGATCCGGCGCACCTTGTGGCCGTCAGGCAGGTCCCACCATCCCTCCTGAGCGCTGGCAGGAATGGCCCTGCGATCAAAAGCAGGTGTGGCCGGGGTCACGGGCTCTGGTGGTGAATGGCTAATGGCGTGCCTCTGGTCTTGGTTACTATTTGGTAAGCCATGCCCTGTAGCACCCGGGTTCCGGAAGGGACCTACAGGGGCAAACAATGTTGGGCGGATATCTTCACTACGGGCTGCTTGTGGCCTTGGCAATTGCGCTGCTGGTGGCTGCATTCACCGATTTGCGCCGCCGCCAGATCGACAATTGGCTCAATGCCGGCATCGCATTGGCGGCGCCGCTTTTCTGGTGGACCAGCGGGCTTGACCTGTGGCCCGGCGTTGCCCTGCAATTCGGAATTGCCCTGCTCACCTTTGCCATTTGCGCAGGCTTCTTCGCCATGCGCTGGATGGGTGGCGGGGATGTCAAACTGCTGACTGTTCTGGCGTTGTGGATCGAGCCGGACATGTTTCTGCAGCTCGTAATCATCATGGCCATCGTTGGCGGCATCCTGACCCTGGTGTTGGGCATGTGGCATTTCATGCGCCGCCAGAAAGAACGTCTCGCGATCCCTTACGGCGTAGCCATCGCTGCCGCCGGCATCTGGATCCTTTCAACCCACTATCTGCCGCTCGCCGGTGCTGCGTTGCATGCACCATCTGCGGTGGGGTGAACCTGATTTTAACCACTTGGGCCGTAAGCACGGCAACCATACCTGCCCGCACTTTCTGCGGGAACGAATTGAGGGGGCTTTGAAGCCATGGACAGGAAGAAGCTGGTACTGCTGCTCGCAGCGCTGATTATCGCGGTAGGAACCGCCATGGCAGCGCGTAGCATGTTCGCAGGTGCATCCGCGCCGCAGGCCGAGGCCGCCGCTCCGGAGCCGCAAGGCCCCAAGGTACTGGTAGCCCAGCGTGCGCTGCCGGTCGGCACGATAATTACTGCCGAAGCTATCGGCTTCCAGATGTGGCCGGAAGAGCTCGTCCAGGACGCTTATTTCATCGATGGTGAATCCGACATCAGCCAATTGCTGGGTACTGTTGTGCGCAACCCGATGACTGCGGGTGAGCCTGTAACGCAGGGCACCCTGGTCAGCCCCGGCGATCGCGGCTTTCTTGCTGCGGCGCTCGGCCCGGGCATGCGTGCCATTACCGTTCCGGTTTCCGCCAACACCGGTGTTGCCGGTTTCGTTTTCCCGGGTGACCGCGTCGACCTGATGCTGACCCAGGCCGTCAAAGGTGGCGAAGGCGACCTGAAGGCAACCGAAACCATCCTGCGCAACCTGCGTGTCCTGGCAACCGACCAAACCACCGAACAAACCACCAATGAAGCCGGCAAGACTGTCGTTCGCGCTTTCCGTACGGTCACTCTCGAAGTGACGCCGCGGATCGCGGAGAAGGTCGCTGTTTCGCAGACCATCGGTACGCTCAGCCTTTCGCTGCGCTCGATTGCGGACAACCAGGCCGAGCTCGAAAAGGCAATCGCTTCGGGTGATGTGAAGATCCCTGATGGCGTCTCGCCGGAGGAAGAAGAGCGGATTTTGCAGGCTGCGATGAATCGCCCGAACGACGGTGCCACCACCTTCGTGACCGGCGGCGACGTTTCGCGCTTCCAAAGCTCGACTTTGCCCAAGACTCCTGAAGAGAAGGCTCAGGCCGCTGCCAGCGCCTTCATCCAGACTGCCAAGAAGAATGGCGGGATCGGATCGGAAGTTGTCGTGCGCGCCTTGCCCAAGGTCCGTGTGACCCGCGGCAAATCGTCGAGCGAAGTAGAGGTCGGGGCAACTGGCCGCGTCATCGCCGGCCAGAGCCAGAGCATCAATGAAGCTGGCAAGACCGTTCCTGCTGCAAGTGCAGCGGTGATCCGGTGAGGCCTACCATGACCCATTCAACCGACCAGAAAAACCATCGCCTAATCCAACCGGCGAAATCCCAACCGAGGGGCAAGTCAATGAAACGTCGTCTGATTGCAAAAGCGCTCTTTGCGAGCCTTGCAGCGCTGCCGATTGCGGCAAGCCCTGTAAGCCTGGCAAACGCCCAGTCGGTCGTGAAACCGTCGCAGGAAATCGTCCTGTCGATCGGTCGCGGCGAGCTGATCAGCATTCCGGGCGCAATGACCGATGTGTTCATTGCCAACGAGGCCGTTGCCGACGTCCAGATCAAATCGCAGCGTCAGCTGTATCTGTTCGCCAAATCGGGCGGTGAGACCACCATCTACGCCAGCAACGCGTCGGGCGATATTATCTGGGCGGCCAATGTCCGCGTTGGATCCAATATCGACAGCCTCGACCAGATGCTGGCACTGGCCATGCCGGAAGCCCGGATCGCCACTGCGACCATGGGCACCAACACGGTCCTGTTGACGGGCACCGTTGGCGCTCCTGAAGATGCCGCCGAGGCCGAGCGTCTCGTCAGTGCCTTCCTGGGTGAAGATGCCAATGTGATCAGCCGCCTGAAAATGGCGACCCCGCTGCAAGTCAACCTGCAAGTTCGTATCGCGGAAGTCAGCCGTTCGCTGGTCCGTGAAATCGGTTCCAACCTGCAAACCCGCGACAGCACCGACGGTTTTCTGTTCGGCGTCAATCGCGGCCGTGCTTTCGGCACGATCACCGATCTTGATACGTCGGCCTTCCCGACCCTGGACGCCTCGGCCCAGTTCGGCCTGCCGGCAGGTTCGATCAGTCTGCCGTTTGACCCTGCGAAGGGTCAGTTCATTGTCGGCGGGACGACGTTCCCTGTGGCCCAGAACAACCCGGGCCAGACAGCTCTGAACTTCGCCGGTCGCCTGTTCGGCCTTGATATTGCCAGCGCCTTTGACGTCGGCGAGCGCCTGGGTCTCATCACGACCCTGTCGCAGCCTAACTTGACAGCTCTGTCGGGCGAAACCGCGACCTTCCTGGCCGGCGGTGAGTTCCCGATCCCGATCAGTCAGGGTCTTGGCACCACGTCGATCGAGTATCGCAATTTCGGTGTCAGCCTTGCATATTCACCAGTGGTCCTGAGCAACGGACGGATTTCGATCCGCGTGGCTCCGGAAGTCTCGGAACTGTCGAGCCAGGGCGCCATCACGCTAAACGGCTTCCAGATCCCGGCTTTGACCACCCGCAAGGCGGAAACAACCGTCGAGCTGGGTTCCGGCCAGAGCTTCATGATCGCCGGCCTGATGTCGAACAGTTCGCAGAACACGGTCGACAAGACTCCAGGCCTGGGTGACGTGCCGGTGCTCGGCAATCTGTTCCGCTCGACCTCGTTCCGCAAGGGCGAAACCGAGCTGGTGATCGTGGTCACGCCATACCTCGTCAAGCCGGTCGATTCTGCAGACATCAAACTGCCGACCGATGGCTTCAAGACTCCGAACGAAATCCAGCGAACCTTGGGCTATTTCGAGAATGACGGAGAGACCGGCAGCGATCGTCCGAAACCGACTGCGCAGGATCGCAATGCCCCGGCCCCGGCCGTGTCGCGGATCGATCCGGCTGCTCTGATGCCGTCATCGTCCAGCAAGGATGATCGCCGGGCAGAGAAGAAGTCCAAGAAATCCAAGCGCAACCAGCGCACCGCCGCTGCCGCGCCCGGCTTCAGCCTGAAATGAGGGAAGTGAGAACAATGAGCAAATTCAACACGAAACTTGCCGGGGCTCTCACCCTGACAGTGGCCAGCATCGGGCTCGCAGCATGTGGCGGGATGCCCGAGAACCGCACGGTCTACAGCACCAAGCAACCAGTGGTGGAACGCACCAACTATACGCTTGATGTTCGCGCCGGGGCCGGCGGCCTTTCGATCCCTGAACAGCAGCGTCTGTCCGGTTGGTTCGATGCGATGGACCTGCGCTATGGTGACCGGGTATCGATCGAAGATCCGATGCTGAGCGGGGCCACCAAGGACGCCATCTCCAAACTGGCAGCGCGTCACGGCATCCTGGTGAGCGACGGCGCCCCTGTTACTTCGGGTTATGTCCAGCCGGGCAACGCACGGGTCGTCCTGACCCGCTCTACCGCGAGCGTTCCGGGTTGCCCCGACTGGTCGGTGAAATCCGAGATGAATTACAACAACGGTACGCACCCCGGTTACGGCTGCGCCACCAACGGCAACATTGCCGCGATGGTTGCGGATCCCGAAGATCTGGTCAGTGGCGATAAAGGCTCGGGCGAGGTTTACGTCCAGCGCGCTTCGAAAGCTGTCGATGCGTATCGCGAAAAAGCACCCGAAGGCGTGGGCGCATTGCCCGGCGCTGGCGGAACGGGAGGTTAAGTCATGAACGCCCCATGGAACGCCGGCATGTCCGGCAACCGAGATCCCTTCGCTGCCTATATTTGCGATGACACCGCACTGGACGTCTTGCGTCCTGTGGTCATCGAACTGGGCTGGCAGCCGGAGAAATGCAACAAGGGTGGCTTGCGCAATGCTGTGCAATCCCTGTCGGTATCGGCCAGCCCCAACATTCTCATGGTCGACTTGTCCGAAAGCGGTGATCCGCTGAACGATATCAACGCCTTGGCCGAAGTTTGCGAGCCGGGGACAGTGGTGATCGCCATTGGCCAGGTCAATGATGTGCGGCTCTATCGCGACCTGCTCGCGAGCGGCATCCACGATTACCTTCTCAAGCCGCTTTCGGCCGGACAATTGCGCGATGCACTGAACCAGGCCCAGGCCGTGTTCAGCGCGCCCAAGGCAAACGATCCGGAAACGGCCAAGCGGCACATCTCGACCGCAGTAGTCGGGACTCGCGGCGGCGTTGGCGCCTCCATGCTGGCGACCTCCCTCGGGTGGCTGTTCAGCGATGATCACGACATGCCGACGGCACTGCTCGATCTTGATGTGCATTTCGGAACCGGCGCGCTCTCGCTCGATCTCGAGCCTGGCCGTGGCCTGACCGACGCGATCGACAATCCGAGCCGGATTGACGGCCTGTTCATCGAACGCGCCATGATCCGTGCGAACGATAATCTGGCGATCCTGTCTGCCGAAGCACCGATCAACTCGCCGCTGATGACAGATGGCTCTGCCTTCATCCAACTGGAGGAAGAATTCCGTCAGGCGTTTGAGATGACGGTCATCGATTTGCCGCGCAACATGTTGATTAACTTCCCGCACCTGCTCGCTGACGTGAATGTCATCGTGTTGGCAACGGAAATGACACTCGCTTCGGCGCGTGACACGATCCGCATTCTGTCGTGGCTGAAGACGAATGCTGCACATGCTCAACCCCTGATTGTGGCCAATAAAGTCCAGGCCGGCGTGGGCGAGATCAGCAAGGCTGACTTCGAAGCCTCGATCGAACGCAGCATCGACTTCAGCATTCCGTTTGACGCCAAGTCGGCATCAAACGCAGCGAAGCTGGGACAGGTGTTCGCTGATGCGAATCCGAGCTCCAAATCCAGCCAGGTCATCCGCCAACTTGCTGAACGCGTCATTGGCGCGAGCGAAGAGGAAGCCGGTGACGAGGAAGGCAAGAAGAAGTCGCTGCTCGGCAGCTTCGACTTCAAGTCGCTCTTGGCGAAGAAGAAAAAAGACAAAAAAGACAAGGCGGCCGACAAGGCCCCTGCCCAGTAATCGGCCGGAACACATCCGGGGCCTGCGTGCCCCGGATCGGGTAACGGATGTTTGAAGTCAGGAAAGGCGGTTAGCGCGCATGAGCATTTTGCAGCTCTTGCTATTCGGAGGGGGCCTCATGGCTCTGATGGTCGTTGGCTATGCCGCGATGTCAGGTCCATCTGCTGCCAAGGAAAGCCAGCGGCGCCTGAACGCCGTGCGCTATCGCCATTCCGAAAGCACCGACACCAAAGTTGAATCGCAGCTCAAGAAAGCGATCGCAGCCCGCAAGCCCAAGACCCAAGCAGCCAAAGGGTCAGGCTCGAAGATCGAAGCGCTCGAAACGCGCCTGGACCGGACTGGCAAAGGCTGGACCGTCAGCCAGTATTTCTACGCATCTCTGGGAATTGCCTTGGCGATCACAGTTGTCATGTTCCTGCGCTCCGGGGCGGCTCTGCTGTCGCTGATCGTGGGAATCCTGATTGGCGCCGGCTTGCCGCACATGATTGTCGGTTTCTTCATCAAGAAGCGGACTGCGAACTTCAACGCAAAATTCCCTGACGCCATCGAATTGCTGGTGCGCGGCTTGCGCTCGGGCCTGCCGGTGACGGAAACCCTCGCTGTGGTGGCAACTGAACTGCCGGGGCCTGTGGGCGAGGAATTCAAAGGGATTACCGAACGGATCAGGATCGGGCGTACGATGGAGGAATCCCTCCAGGACACCGCTGATCGTCTCGGCATTCCCGAATTCAATTTCTTCTGCATCACATTGGCGATCCAGCGCGAAACCGGTGGCAACCTGGCAGAAACGCTCTCGAACCTGTCTGAAGTTCTGCGCAAGCGGAGCCAGATGAAGCTGAAGATCAAGGCGATGAGCTCGGAATCGAAGGCATCGGCCTACATTGTGGGCGCCCTTCCCTTCATCGTGTTCGGCATGATCTGGTGGATCAACCCCAGCTATATCGGTGGCTTCTTCTACGAAGAACGTCTGATCGTTGTAGGGCTTGGCGGCCTGGTGTGGATGTCGATCGGGGCCTTTATCATGGCCAAGATGGTCAGTTTCGAAATCTAACGGGACCCGGAGAAGATCATGATCAACAGCGCTTCCGGCCCTACGCTTCTCGGCGTCGACGTTATCCTCGTCGGCACGATCCTCGCAGGCGTTGCCGCTCTCGCAGTCATGATGGCAATCTATGCCGCCGTGACCGTCAAAGACCCGATGGCCAAGCGGGTCAAAGCTCTCAATGAACGGCGCGAAGAACTGAAGGCAGGGATTGTCAAATCCAATGCCAAGAAGCGCCAGAGCCTTGTTCGGAAAACGGACCAGACCGAAAAGGTCAAAGATACGCTTTCAAACATGAAGGTTCTCCAAGAGAGCCAGATCGAAATCATCCAGCAAAAGCTGGCCCATGCCGGGTATCGTAACAAGGAACTCGCCGTTCTGGTGATCGGTGCCCGTCTGGTGCTGCCGATCGCGCTGGGCGCTGCGGCTTTCATGATCTTCTATGTGTCCGATTTCTTCCCCGAATGGGGCGATTTCAAGCGGCTTGGCGCGCTCAGCGCCGCTGTCGGCATCGGCTATAAAGGTCCGGAACTGTTCCTCAAGAACAAGGCAAACAAGCGCACGGACTCGATCCGCAAGGGTCTGCCTGACGCACTCGACTTGCTGGTGATTTGTGCCGAAGCCGGTTTGACGGTCGACGCAGCTTTCAACCGCGTGGCAAAGGAACTGGGCCGTGCCTATCCGGAATTGGGTGACGAATTTGCCCTGACCGCGATCGAACTCTCCTTCCTGAGCGACCGGAAACAAGCGTTCGACAACCTCGCCTATCGCGTCGATCTCGAGGCGGTCCAGGGCGTGGTGACCACCATGGTCCAAACCGAACGCTATGGTACGCCGCTGGCTTCTGCCCTGCGTGTGCTGTCGGCCGAATTCCGGAACGAGCGCATGATGCGTGCGGAAGAGAAAGCGGCCCGTCTGCCTGCGATCATGACTGTACCGCTGATCCTGTTCATCCTACCGGTTCTGTTCATTGTGATCCTTGGCCCGGCGGCCTGTTCGATCAGCGATGCGTTCTCGATGTAGTCAGACTTACTCTAGTCGAACGCAAAACGAGCCGACCCAGAGGTTGGCAATCCGAGGCGGCGCAGGGGTTTAACCTTGCGTCGCCTCGATCGTTTGGGCCCCGGTCGTCTGGGCCCCAATCGTCTGGGCCGCAGCGCGCAAGCGGGCGAGCAGATCGCGCAACACTGCTCGCTCTTCTTCGCCGAATGGTTCCAGCAATTGCCCCTCGACATCGCGCGCCAGAGGCATGATCTGGACGTAAATCTCGCGCCCTTCATCGGTCAAAGCGATATGGTGCGAGCGTCCGTCACTGGCATTGGGGCGACGGCTGACAAAGCCCCTGCTCTCCAACGCCTTGCAGGCCCGGTTGACCGCAACCTTGTCCATCAATGTCATCGCCGCCAACTCACGCTGGGTCAAAGCCTGCGCCTCGCCCAGAACCGCCATGATCCGCCATTCGCTGATCTTGAGCTCGAACCGCGCCTGATACAGTTCGGCAATCCGGCCGCTAACAGCGTTCGATGCAATCGACAGCTGGTATGGCAGGAATTCGGCCAGAACGGGCGGATGAGAATCGTCAGCAGACATGCCGTTAGTTTCTAAGGAAACCAACGTCGCTGGCAAGCCCGCCCGTATCAGCCACGGGCGTCACCCAAGCACCCGGCCCGCAACCGCATCCAGCTTCGCCAATAAGGTCGGATCGCGCTTCTCTGGCGCTGTCAGCAGGGCAAATTCGAGTGCCGTATCATGCGGACTGGCCTCCCGTGTGGCAGGCAGAGAATTCACCAGCGACAGCATGGTTTTGCGGGCCATATCAGCATTGGCTTGCAACACGGCGAGGATATCAGCTGTCTCCACGCCAGCCTCTTCATCGCGCCAACTGTCATAGTCGGTGACCATGGCCAGCATCGCGTAGGGCAGCTCCGCTTCACGGGCGAGTTTGGCCTCCGGCATGCCGGTCATGCCGATAACGTCCCCGCCCCATTCACGGTACATCCGGCTTTCTGCGCGGGTAGAGAATTGCGGGCCTTCCATCGCGATATAGGTTCCCCCGCGATGGACCTTTGCCCCGGCCGCCTCGGCTGCGTTCCCAGCAAGCGTTGAAAGCCGCGCGCAGACAGGATCGGCCAGTGCCACATGGGCCACCAGACCTTCACCGAAGAAGCTGGATGTGCGCCCCATGGTCCGATCAATAAATTGGTCCACCGCAACAAAGCTGCCCGGCGCCATTTCCTCGCGCAAAGACCCGATTGCACTGATCGCCAACACATCGGTGACCCCGCAACGCTTCATCACATCGATATTGGCGCGATAGTTCACACTGCCGGGTGACAGGCGATGCCCCGCTCCATGCCGCGCCATGAAGGTTAGTTTCACATCTCCGATCCGCCCGGTCGTAACCGGCCCGGACGGCGCGCCGAACGGCGAGGAAACCTCGATGTCCTGCTGATCTTCCAGCGCGACACCTTCATACAAGCCCGATCCACCAAGAATCCCGATATGCCAATTGCTCATGTGTTCGCGCTCATTTGTATTCGGGTTCCTGCCACCAGGGATAGAAGTCGGGCATATCCGTGCTGACCTTGCCCGGATATTCCGGATCGCGCTTCTCCAGGAAGCTGGCAATGCCTTCCATGGCATCGGCCCCGCGTGACAGGCGGTAGATCGCCTTGCTGTCGACATTGTGCGCATCCATCGGGTGATCACCGCTGGGATTGCGCCACATCATCGCCCGGGTCATCGACACCGAAATGGCCGAGGTATTGTCGGCAATCTCGCGCGCCAGACCTTTCGCCACATCCATCAATTCAGCTTGTGGGTGGATGGATCGGACCAAGCGGCCTTCTTTCGCTTCCGCTGCATCGAACACACGGCCCGAATAGCACCACTCCAGCGCTTGCTGGATGCCGACCAGCTTGGGCAGGAACCAGCTCGAACACGCTTCCGGCACGATCCCGCGCCGCGCGAATACGAAACCATATCGCGCCGTGTCGGAGGCCAGGCGGATATCCATGGCCAGCTGCATCGTCGCCCCGATCCCCACCGCAACGCCGTTACAGGCAGATATCAATGGTTTGGTGCTGTTGAACAAGCGCAAGGTCAGGCGGCCACCGCCATCGCGGACGCGCTCGTCCGAGAGATCTTCAACCTCGGTCGGATCTGAGAAGACCCGGCCTCCACCCTCTGGCGTCAGGTCGGCACCGGCGCAAAACGCACGGTCGCCCGCCCCGGTAAAGATCACCGCGCGGACATCGTCATCGGCATCGATGTCGTCCATCGCGGCGATCATTTCTGTCATCATCACGTTGGTGAAAGCGTTCATCTTCTCCGGCCGGTTGAGCGTGATGGTGGCAATACCGTCCGCCTTGTCGACCAGTATCTGGGTGTAATCGGTCATCTATCCTCTCCGCGAAATCCTACTGGATGGAACACATGGAACACTGTCCTGTGGCAAAAAACGAAGCGCCCCGATCCCTGCGTCAAAGAACACGGGGAAAGGAGCGCTGCGAATATCATTGCGGCAAGCTAGCGACCGCCGCTGCAGTAGGAAAGACCACGCTTCCCTGCCAAATTAGCGGAGGCCAGCTTAACGAGGGGCCATCCGGATGCCGCCATCGAGGCGCACATCTTCGCCATTGAAATAGCCGGTTTCGATCATCGTCATGGCCAGTTTCGCATACTCGTCCGGCATACCCAGACGCTTGGGGAATGGCACCGATGCGGCCAGTGCATCGCGCACATTCTGCGGCGCGGCGGCAAGCAGCGGGGTGTCGAAAATACCCGGCAGGATCGTGTTGACGCGGATACCTTCCTTCATCAGGTCGCGTGCAATCGGCAATGTCATGCCGACAACACCGCCCTTGGAGGCGGAATAGGCTGCCTGGCCGATCTGGCCATCCTCTGCCGCGACAGATGCGGTGTTCACGATAGCGCCGCGATCACCCTCTTCCGTCAGCGGATCAAGCGACATCATGCCCGCTGCCGACTTGGCGATGCAGCGGAACGTGCCGACCAGATTGACCTGGATGACGAAATCGAAGGCCGAAAGCGGGAAGTGCTTGATCGAGCCATCTTCGCGCGAACGGCTGGCCGTCTTGATCGCGTTGCCGATGCCTGCGCAATTGACCAGGATACGCTCCTGCCCATGGGCTTCACGGGCCTTTGCGAAGCCGGCATCGACTTCCTCGTCGCTGGTGACATTGACCTTGCAGAAAACCCCGCCAAGCTCTTCCGCCATGGCGTTGCCCTTTTCTTCGTTCATATCGAAGATCGCGACTTTCACGCCTTTGGCTGCCAGCGCACGGGCCGTTGCAGCACCGAGGCCGGATGCGCCGCCGGTGACGACTGCGGGGGTATTGGCACCAACTTCCATTGGAATATTCCTCTCAGATTAGAATGAATTAAACAGCTTCGACGATGGTGACATTGGCGACACCGCCGCCTTCACACATGGTCTGCAAACCGTATTTCTTGCCGTGGCGATGCAGGCCGTGGACCAGCGTCGCCATCAATTTCGTGCCCGAAGCCCCGAGCGGGTGGCCCAGCGCAATCGCTCCGCCATGCACGTTCAGCTTGTCCGGATCGGCACCGGTATGCTTGAGCCAGGCCATCGGAACCGGCGCGAACGCTTCGTTCACTTCGTACAGGTCGATGTCGTCGATCTTCATACCGGCCCGATCCAGGGCCTTGTCGGTCGCGAACAGCGGCTCTTCCAGCATGATCACCGGATCGCCGGCCGTAACCGTCAGGTTGTGGATCCGGGCCAACGGGGTGAGATTGTGAGTCTTGAGGAATTCCTCGCTCACCACCAGCACGGCGCTCGATCCATCGCAGATCTGGCTGCTGGTTGCGGCGGTAACTTTGCCCTCGGGGCTGATCAGCTTGACGCCGGAAATCCCCTCGAAACTGGCGTCAAAGCGGATGCCTTCATCCACCTTGTGCACATCGTCGCCATCGGGCGTTTCGATGGCCACCGGTACGATTTCCTTGTCGAAAGCGCCATCATTGGTGGCGGCAATCGCCTTTTCGTGGCTAGCCAGGCCGAACCGGTCCAGATCTTCCTTGGAGAAGCCGTGCTTCTGCGCGATCATTTCCGCACCCATGAACTGGCTGAACTGAACCTTGGGATATTTCTCTTCGAGGCCCGGCGATTTGTAATGCCCCAGCCCTTCTTTCATATGGAAGGTGGCGTTGGTGCCCATCGGCACACGGGTCATGCTCTCTACTCCGCTGGCGATCACGGCATCCTGCGTGCCGCTCATCACGGCTTGCGCAGCAAACTGGATAGCCTGCTGGCTCGATCCGCACTGGCGGTCGATAGTCACGGCAGGGGTCGATTGCGGCAGGTGCCTGGAAGCGAGAACGCCCATCCGCCCGACCTGCATAGCTTGCTCGCCGGCCTGGCTGACACAGCCGGTCACCACGTCGTCGATTGCGCCCGGATCGATCCCGCTGCGCTCGACAATCGCATCGAGCGATTTGGCCAGAAGGTCGACGGGGTGGACACCGGCAAGACGACCGCCGCGGCGTCCCCCTGCGGTACGGACAGCTTCAACGATATAGGCGGTGGCCATGGCTCTCTCCTCACACACGTTTCAATTTGCCACTCGCGTAGGGGTGCCTTACGTTTGCGTCAACTACAGAGTCTGCGAGCCGACAGCTTCAAAAAGCGGCGATCCAGCGCTTGCCAAGCGCGGCCACGGGGCCTTAGTGCCAAGCCGTCATGAGCGAACCTATCAACATCTTCGAGATCAATTCCAAGCTCGATACAGATGCCCTTGCGAAACAGTTCGCACCCAATCGCCGGATCCAGGTCCGTGACGTGTTGACCCAAGATGCCGCAGTGGAATTGCGCAAGGTCATGTCGGACCTCACCCCTTGGGGCATGGCGATGCAGGCGGGCTTTGGCGAAGAGCCGCAGGACATCACGCTGGAGGAATTGCGCGATCCGCAGGGCAATACCCGCGCGCAGGCGCTGAACAAGGCTTCCCACGATGCTGCCGCGCGCGGCGACTACGCGTTCCGCTATGCGCGCTATCCGCTGGTCAAGGCATATCAGGAAAAATGGGCCCCTGGCGGCCCGCACGAAGTGCTGATCGAGCACATAAATACCGAACCCTTCCTCGATCTGGTGCGCCGCGTCACCGGCTTCGATGACCTGATCAAGGCCGACGGGCAGGCGACATTGTTCGGACGCCAGCATTTCCTAGGCCTGCACTCGGACGAGCAAGTCGCCGAGGGGTGGAAGATCGCCTATGTCCTGAACCTCACTATTGACGATTGGAAGCCTGACTGGGGCGGCTATCTGGTCTTCTACGACGAGAACGGCGATGTGTTCGAAGGCTTCATGCCGCGTTTCAACACGCTCAACCTTTTTGCCGTGCCGCAAGCACACGCCGTCACCTTTGTCCCGCCCTTTGCGCCGCATGGCCGCTTCGCCATCAGCGGCTGGTTCCGCGACCGGTGAGCACGCCTTCGCCGCAGGATTTCCACGCGCGGGCCATTGCGGCGGAACGAGCCGGCAATGCGGCAGAGGCGCAGGCCATCCTGGCCCAGGGTCTGGCAGCGCATCCCGGCCAGGCCGACCTGCTCAACAGCGCCGGAAACATCGCGCTGCGCAGCGGCGATGCTGCATCAGCCGCCGATTTCTTCGGACAGGCGCTTGCCGCCCGGCCCGGTACTGTCGATTTTGTGATCAATCAGGCCATCGCCCTCACCGGGGCGGGCAAGCCGCGGGCCGCGATTGCCGCGATGGCACCGTTCGAAGAGGTCGGGCGCACGGCGGTGCGCTATTGCTCGGCGCGCGGCGCAGCGGAACGTGCCGCCGGGCATCCGGCCGAGGCTGCGCATTGGTATGACCAGTGCCTGGCGCTGGAACCGAAGCATCCGCGCGGGCTGCATGGACGGGCGCGCACGGCAATCGAACGCGGCGAACCTGATGCTATCGCTCGCGTCGATGCCGCCCTGGCCGTGAATCAGGGCGACGCGGATTTGTGGCTGGCCCGTGCCCAAGCGCTCGACGTAGCGGGCGAAACAGCCGAAGCACGCCAGCTGGCCGAACAGATCGTGGAACAGGCACCCCATTGGCTGGAAGGGCTGCGATTCCTGGCCCAGATGCGCCATGCGGACGGTGACAGCGATTTCACCTCGCATTACAGACTGGCCACACAAAGCCTGCCGCACGATCCGAATATCCCTGCGGATCACTGCAACGTTTTGGCCGGGCTCGACTATGCTGCCGAGGCTGCCGAAATCGCTGCGGAGGCGCGCACGAACTTCCCCTCGATCGGACAGTTTGCCCTGCTTGAGGCGGTAAATGCCGGCGCTGCCGACGATGATGCGCGCGCGGATTCCCTGTTCGCCAGCCTCGATCTCGACCTGCCGGATCGGTGGCTGCACGAGGCCCGCCACCACATCCGGTTGGGCCATATCGAGCAAGCGCATAACAATCTCGATCGGCTGCTGGCGCAAAGCCCGTGGGACATTTCCGGATGGGCTCTGCGCGGGATTGCATGGCGTGTCGCAGGGGACGAACGCGCGCAATGGCTGCACGAGCAAGATGGTTTGGTGCGGCTGGAGCCGTTGGCGGATGCCGACACCGTACTGCCCCCGGCAATTGCGAGACTCCACGAGCTGCACGACACGTCGCCCATGCCCCTGGGCCAGTCATTGCGAGGCGGTTCGCAGACGCGAGGGATTCTGTTCCACCGGACAGAACCCGAATTCGCCGCGCTCCATACAGCGATCCGGGCTACGCTGGAAAACTATCGCGCGCAATTGCCGCCGCTTGATGAGACCCATCCCCTGCTGCGCCATCGCGAGACGCCGTGGCAATTGCTTGGCTCATGGTCGGTTCGCTTGCTTGGCGGCGGCGATTATCACACCGCACATATTCATCCGCAGGGGATCGTCAGCTCGGCCTGCTATCTCGAATTGCCGGAGGGTCGCGCCGCGGGTGACGGTGCCCTCGAAGTGGGTCGCCCGGCCCCCGATCTCCGCCTTGACCTGCCGCCGTTGACGGTGATCGAACCCGAGGTTGCTCACCTCGCCCTGTTCCCCAGCACATTGTATCATGGGACCACGCCATTCGGCACCTCGCGCAGGATGACGGTTGCGTTCGATGTCGTGACACGCGAGGACGCCTAGCATGAGCAGTGCAAGCGAACGGGCATGGGGCGATTTCTGGGCCCAGCAGGGCGGTCAAGGAGGGGGCGGATGTCTGCCTGAAGGCTATCGCAGTATCGATGCTGTGCAGCAGAGCGCATGGCGTGACTTTGCCAAACGGCTACCGCGCGGGTGCGCACTGCTTGACCTCGCCACAGGCGACGGACGCGTGATGGCTTGGCTGATGGGTACGCGACGCGATCTGAAGCCGACCGGCGTAGATCTGGCGCCGCAATTGCCGCCAGCTCCCCGAGGCGCGAAAGTCAAAGCCGGGGTGGCCATGGAAGCCTTGCCCTTCCCCGACGGTCGCTTCAACGCGGTGACCAGCCAGTTCGGTTTCGAATATGGCAATGTGGCCCAGATTGCCGCAGAGATTGCCCGGGTCGCCAAACCTGGCGCGCTGATCGGGCTGATGAGCCATCGGCTCGACGGGCCGATCCTGGCCCATAATGCCGCACGACGAGAGCAGCTGTATTGGGCGCTGGTAGAGAAAGATGTGGTTGGCATTGCCAAACGCAGCCTCGCGCTTCGTCAGGCCGGGCTCGCCCCTATGCCTCCGGAGATTCCGCAGACCGTCGCCGAAGGGCAGAAGCGGTTCGGCCCGCAATCGGTAGGTTGGGAAATTGCCGAGGCCGTACGGCGGACTCTAATCATGGGGGCGCGTGACCATCCGGCCAATATTGCAGCCACGCTCGATACGATCGCCGGCCGCGCCGCGAATGAGATCGGGCGGATCGATTCCCTTGAATCTGCCTGCCGGACAACAGCGGACCAGGCTGGATTGGACGCGGCATTTGAAGGGGCTCGGCTCGATCTCCTCGAGAAAACCGAGCTGCGTGATCGGGATGAGGCCATCCCCTTCGCCGATTTCCGCGTCCTGAAGAACTCTGGCTGACGCCGCTCTCTCAATTGCAGTTCAGATACGCCGCTTTGGGTGCCGCCTGAAACTCGAGGCGCCCTCTCGTGCGGCCAGAACAATTCTGTCGAGACAAAAGAAAAGGGCGGCGGAGCCGAAGCTCCACCGCCCGTTTTCTTATCGGTGTGACCCGTTTCTTAGAACTTGAAGTTCGCGGAAACGAAGAAGTCACGGCCCAGCACGTCGTAGGTGCTCGGGTAGGTGTTAGCCTGTTCCTGGTTGTCACCAAGCAGGAGACCGTTCGGACGGTTGGTCACGTTGCCAGCCGCATCGAAAGTCGGGGTGCCTGGCAGGGTGTCGAACAGGTTGTTCACACCGAATGCCAGAGTAACCTGCTCGTTGACGTCGACCGAGAAGGTCAAGTCGATCAGGTCATATGCGCCTGTGTCTTCGATGCCGTTGAAGGCTGTGAAGTCCGTGCCAGCATCGTCGTCTTCGACGCTGCTGAGGTGACGCCAACGGATCGACGTGGTCAGCGGGCCATCGACGAACGACAGACGCGAAGTCCACTTGAACGAAGGCGTAGGCTCGCCACAGGTCTGGCCGAAGAAGCCAGCACATTCGACAACGTTCGCACCCGGGAAGCCCTGGAAGGAAGAGCTTTCCGACCATGTGCCCAGGAAGTTGAGGTTCACGGTCTGCTCACCAGTGTCGGTCAGCAGCGAGAACGGGATCGTGGTCGAGTAGTTGACCTGAAGGTCGACACCCGAAACGCCCAACGTTGCGATGTTCTGCGCGCCCAGCGGAACCGGGTTGTTGACGGTGATAATACCGGCAGCATTACGGATAGGCTGTGCGAAGAACGGCGAACACTCAACCGAAGTAGCGTCCTGCGACTGGTTGAAGCAGAGGTCGAACGACTGCTGCAGCGAGATCGTGCTGATCGCGTTTTCCACTTCGATGTCGAAGTAGTCGGCCGTGATCGTCAGACCCGGGATGAAGGACGGCTGCAACACGATACCTGCGGTAAAGCTGTCAGACGTTTCTTCCTGCAGGTTCGGGTTACCACCGAAGTTAGCCGGGATCTGGGCGTTCAGCTGAATGCCCGGATTGCCGAGGCTGCCAGCCGGAACACCGTTGGCGACACACAGGTTACCAAGGGCACTGCCCGGGGTAGCTGCTGCGGTCGAGCACGGGTCGGTAGCACCCGGGAAGCCGATGGCCTGGCCACCGAACAGTTCACCCACGTTCGGGGCACGAACTGCACGCTGGTACTGACCACGAAGCGTTACGTCCGGTATCGGCGAGAACTCGACGCCGCCAGCGTAGGTCCAAACACCGCCAATGTTACCAATGGAGTAGTCGGAGTAACGGGCTGCACCGTTCACTTCGAGACGGGTTCCGCCGTCGGTTTCGAAGATCGGCACGTTAAGCTCTGCGAAGATCTCACGCACGTTGTAGCTACCCTCGGTGGCCTGGCCGGCGTTGAAGCCGATCACGTCGCCCGAAGACAGTGCCGTATCCGGAATGAACCGCGAACCAACTTCACGATACTCGACGCCGACTGCAAAGCCGATGTCGCCACCGCCCCAGCCGAGATCGCCGACGAAGCCCGACAGGGCTGCGTTAGCAACTTCGAGGGTCGAAATGTCGCCGTTCTGTGCCTGGATCGAGATGGCGTTCACCATTGCCGGCGTCAGCGTGCCAAGACCAAACGGGTTGATCGTGGTGCCGGTGCCGTCAACCCCTGCCTGGAAGGCAGAGCGCGAGATGTTACCATCCTGCACGTTGGCGTTACGGGTACGGGCATACATGTAATATGCATCGTAGTTCAGCCAGTCGGTGATCGCACCGCGGACACCGCCGAGCACACGGAAAGCATTACGCTCGTCGAGGCTGTTACGCGGACCGGTTTCAATCGTACGACGCTGCAGGAACAACGCGATGTTGTTCGGGTCACCATCAGTTTCCGTCGCATTCAGCTGCTGCAGCTGAGCGAAGTCAGCAGCATTCAGGAATGGCTGGATCGTGGCGAGGTTGACGTTGAACGTGCCGGTTACCGGAGTAGCCGCCAGTTCCTGCGCAACGCGGTTGTTGACGAACGAAACTTCCAGGTAGGCTTCGTGCCCATCGGAGAATTCGTAATCGGCATAACCGCCCATCAGGTAACGTTCCTGCGGGATCTGCAGGTAGTTGACCGGTGCGTAGTTGTAGGTGTCGCCAGCGCGCTGACGGAAATCACCAGCCACGTCGTCGAACACAACTGCGTTGTTGGCAGCGAAGTCCGTGCCGGTACGATCGCCGTCACCGAAGTAACGGATAACGCCGTTTGGCAGGGTCGACGAACCGAACTGGAGCAGGTTTGCACCGAAGGTTTCACCACCAAGCGCGAAGTTCGAGAAGGCGCGGTCGCCCTGGAAGATCGGCTGACGGTTGAAGTATTCGGCGTAGACAGTCGCGCTACCGCGGCCATCGTCGAACGAGGTGCCGATTGCACCGTAGAGGTTGTAACGCTCGCCGTCACCTTCCTGGGTGATCGAGTACTGGCCGCCAACTTCGATGCCTTCGACATCCTTGAGGCGGAAGTTCACAACACCGGCAAGGGCGTCAGAACCATAAACAGCCGAAGCACCACCGGTCACAACGTCGACGCTGTCGAGCAGGAACGACGGGATGGTGTTAAGGTCGACGATCTGCGCGGTATCGTAGAACATCCAGCGGCGGCCGTTGACCAGTACCATGGTACGGGCCGAGCCGAGACCGCGAAGGTTCAGCGTAGCAGTACCGGTACCTGGGTTGTTCGAGTTCGAAGTGAAGCCCGGAACCACCTGAGGCAGCGTGTTGACAACGTTTTCAACGTTGACGGTGCCGGAGAGTTTGAACTCTTCGTCACCAACGACAGCGATCGGTGCAGCGGTTTCGACGTTGCGCTGGGCAATACGCGAGCCGGTAACAACAATCAGGCCGTCATCACTGGAAGCTGCATCATCAGTATCAGCATCCTGGGCAAAAGCCGGAGTGGCAATCAATGCGCCGGCCATGAAAGTGCCGGTCAGCAGAGCTGCCTTATTAAAACGAGTGGACATTCCAATCCCCTTGATCCCGCGTGCCCCCTTGGCACGCCTTGAACGGTTGGTCCTTCGGACAAAAATCCGAATGTGCCGCCTCTAGTGCAGGGAAAAGCCTCGCCGCAATCTTCAAACGCCCTCATTTGTCGCATGCGTGGATATGTGTGACTTTGAAGTGACAGTTGGCCTGACGCCTCCGCTATGGCAGTTCACCGGCTCTTCCATGGAGGGAATATGAACCGGTTTTCGCGCGCTTGCCTGATTGTCATCGCTGCCTGCACAGGCTCTGTCGCGCTCGCACAAGACGCCGCCGTGGCATCATCAGGCGATCTCGAAGAGCTGCGCGCGTGCCGCGCAATCGCCGATCCGACCGAGCGACTCGCCTGCTATGATCGCGAAGTGGGCGTTGTCATTGCCGCCACGGATGATGGGTCACTCCAGGTTGTCGACAAGGAGGAGGTCGAACAGACCAAGCGCCGCCTGTTCGGCTTCTCGCTGCCCAAGCTGAGGATATTCGGCGGTGACGACGAAGAGATCAAACTCCTCCAGACCACTATTACACGCGTACGCCAGATCGAGCGTGATAGCTGGGTCATCACCACTGAAGAGGGTTCGGTGTGGCGGATCAAGGACGCTCCAATGCGGTTCCGTGCGCCTCGCACAGGGCAGGGTGTCGAGTTCAAGAAAGCGTCGCTCGGCAGCTACTTCATCCGGGTCAATGGCCAACTGGGTGTAAAAGGCCGCCGCATCGAATGACGTAATCTTTCAAGATTGCATGGCCTTTTGACAGATTCAGATTCAGCCGGCCCGCCACCTCTCTAAACTGTTGCACCCCCGCAACATTTTGACTCAAAGGCCCTGCCCTGCGCCCTTTTTCAATTGCGGGCGGGCCAACCCTGAAGCATCGATGAACACAGCCGAATGCGCGTAATGCGCAGGTTGATTGAATTGATCGCTTTGATTGCGCCGGGTCGTGCCGGCTTTCCTTGGGGGAAATAAACCACATGAATACCACTCGTCTCTCCACCCGTCGTGGCAAGAGCGGCCTCTTTGCAGGCGCCGGCATTGCTGCGCTTTCGCTGGCTGTTGTTGCAACGCCTGCCTACGCGCAGGACCAGGACGCCGATCCTGAAGCCGAACAGTCTTCCGAAGACGATGATTCGCAGGCTACTGCATCTTCCGACTCGGGCATGATCATCGTGTCGGGTTCGCGTATTGCGCGCCCCAACCTTGATTCGACCGTTCCGGTAACCTCGGTGGAAGCAGAAGAGCTTCTCGACGATGGTTCGATCTCCTTGGGCGATGCCTTGAACGACCTCCCGTCGCTCCGCTCGACCTTCTCGACTTCGAACTCGCAGCGTTTCATCGGTACGACCGGTTTGAACATCCTCGACCTTCGCGGCCTGGGCACAACCCGTACGCTGACGCTGGTCAACGGCCGCCGTCACATTACGGCAAGTGCCGGCGACTTCCAGGTCGACGTCAACACAATCCCGTTCGAACTGCTTGAGCGTGTCGATGTGGTAACCGGCGGTTCCTCCGCTGTGTACGGTTCCGACGCCATCGCCGGTGTCGTCAACTTCATCCTGCGTCGTGACTATGACGGCTTCGAAATGAACGGCCAGGCCGGTATCTCGGAGCGTGGCGACAACGCCCGTTACTCGATCGGTGCCACCTTCGGTCGTAACTTCGCTGATGGTCGCGGTAACATCGCAGTCTCCGCCGAATACACCAACATTACGCGCGTGCTGAACAGCCAGCGTCCCGACATCTCGGGCTTCGGCATCGGCTTCACCGCGTTCGAACAGACGGACGATCTTTCCGACGAAGGCCTGAGCAACAGCGACGGCATTCCGGATAGCGTCCTGACCAACAACCTGTTCCTCGACTTCATCTCCGAAGGCGGCACAGTTCAGGCATTCTGTATTTTCGGCCAAGCCGTCCAGCCGCTTTCTTGCGGCCCCAACGGCACCGTTGCGGCTCACCGCTTCGGCCCGGACGGACGTCTGTTCCGCGAAGACAACAACCGTCTTCCCAGCGGTCGCGCAATCGGCGGCACGGGTACTGCCCTTTCGGACGGTACGCTGATCCCGGATATCGAGCGCTACAACCTCAACATCCTGACCCACTTCGACATCAGCGATGCATTCCGTCCCTACGCGGAATTCAAATACGCACGGATCGAAGCTCTCGGTCAGGGTACGCCGACCTTCTTCAACAGCTTCTGCGGCGGCCTGAGCGGCGCATCGGGTCTCGACCCGAGCTGTGCGGATGGCGCGACCTCGTCGTTCTTCTTCGTGAACTTCGACAACCCGTTCATCAATCCTGCCGACGTAGGTACGCTGCGCCAGATTCAGGATGAACTGCTCCAGGGCTTCGGCTTCCCGCCCGGCGTTGGTGGTGCGGCCTCGCAAGGCTTCTTCATCAACCGTAACAACTCGGACTTCGGTACGCGTAATGACCAGCTCAAGCGCGAAACCTACCGTGTTGTCGTTGGTGTCGAGGGCGATATCAGCTCCAACACCCGCTACGACCTGTCGTTCAACTACGGCCGGTTCGAAAGCAATCTTTCGGCCCAGAACCAGCTGATCTACCAAAACACCCGCAACGCGGTTGATGCGGTTCGCAATGGTGCCGGTCAGATCGTCTGCCGCATCAACGCTGATGCTGATCCGACCAATGATGATCCGGCCTGTATCCCGATCAACGTGATCGGTGCCGGTGGCCCGAGCCAGGCTGCACTGGATTACATCAACGCCAATGCAAGCCTCGACGAGAAGGCCGAGCAGTTCAACGTTCTCGGCTATATCGGCACTGACAGTTCGCCATTCTTCGAACTGCCGGGCGGCCCGATCCGTCTCGTGGCCGGTTTCGAATGGCGCCGTGAAGAAGCCCAGCAGATCCCTGATCCGCTGTCTGCTTCGGGTGCGACTTTCTTCAACGCGTTCTCGGACTTCACCCCGCCGGCACTTGAAGTTCTCGAAGGCTTCGGTGAAATCGAATTCCCGCTGCTCGCCAACGTGCCTTTCGCTGAAGAGCTGACCTTCTCGGCGGCAGGCCGTATCTCCGACTACAATTCGGGTGGCGGCCTGACCGGTACGGTCGAAGCTTACAACCTGAACGCTGTCTGGGCTCCGGTTTCGGACATTCGTTTCCGTGCGAACTTCTCGCGCGCTGTTCGTTCGCCGACTCTGAGCAACCTGTTTTCGCCGGCAACAGAGAACTTCCTGTTCCTGACCGACCCGTGCGATACGCGGTTCATCAACAACGGTACGGCCAACCGGGCAACCAACTGTGCGGCAGACGGTGTTCCCGTCGGCTTCACCGATCCGGTCACCGGCAACCGTTCGGTCAACCAGGGCGGCAACCCGTTCCTGCAAGCCGAAGTTTCGGACAGTCTTACAATCGGTGCCGTGATCGAACCACGCTGGATTCCCGGCCTGTCGATCACTGTCGATTACTACGACATCGAAGTTGAGAGCGTGATCGCCAACATCAGCGGTAACCAGATCCTGGCCAACTGCTACGATGCGCCGACGCTCAACAACAATTTCTGCCCGCTGATCGCTCCGCGTAATGCTGACGGTTCGCTGCGGAATGTTGGTGCTCTGAACATCGCTCCGGTCAACTTTGCCAGCCTGACCGCCGAAGGTATCGACTTCGACGTTCGCTACGCGAAGACGTTCGACAATGACGATCGCCTGGATCTGCGTCTCATCGCGACGCATACCCTTGATCGCACGAACTTCCTCGACATTGACAATCCGGACCTTCCGAACCGCGTCCGCGGTGAGCTGGGTGATCCGGAATGGGCGATGAACTTCAATGCTTCCTACCGGAAGGGTGCAGTGACCTTTGCTTACTCTTTCCGCTGGGTCGATAAGCAGACCATCGGTGCGTACGAGAACTACTTCCCGTTCCAGGGTGAGTGCCCGGTCAGCGGTGTCATCCCGCGGACTAATGGCGCACCTACCTGTACCCCGGGTGACATTCTCACCTTGCCGCCGCTCAACCCGGATAGCACTGCTGAAGTGTTCTACCCGGCCCGTGGCTATCACGACATTCGCGTGTCGTGGAACATCAACGACGAGTTCGTATTCTACGCCGGTGTCGACAACATCACCGACAAGCTTCCTCCGTTCCAGCTGTCTGGTGCCGGCGGTGGCTCGGGTATCTTCGACAACACGGGTCGTTACTACTTCGCAGGGTTCCAGGCCGAGTTCTGATCCCCGCTTCGAACGACACACCAAAAAAGAAAGGGCCCCGGGAAACCGGGGCCCTTTTTGTATTTGGTGGATCGAAAGCTGGGCGAGGTCGAGCGGGCGTCCGGGCCCTACCCTTCCGGCATCGGGCCCGGCATCAGGCGGCAGCTATTTCCATCTTCAGCTCGCCATCACCGTCGTCGATCTTGACGGTGCTGCCATCAGGCACGTCACCCGCCAGCAATTTGTCCGCCAGTGGATCCTGCAAGTATCGCTGCACGGCCCGTTTTAGCGGCCGCGCACCATAGACCGGATCGTATCCGACCCGCCCGATCCAGCGCAGTGCCGCTTCGGTAAGGTCGAGAGTGATCTTGCGGTCCGTCAGCAGTTTCTGCACCCGACCGACCTGGATCTTCACGATCGGCGCCATGTGCTCCTGCGACAGGCGATGGAACAGGATGACTTCGTCAAGCCGGTTGAGAAACTCGGGCCGGAAATGGCCGCGCACGACATCCATTACCTGTGGTTCGACATCCGCGACCTTCTGGTCATCATCCATATTGGCCAGGAACTGGCTGCCAAGGTTGGAGGTCAGGATGATCAGCGTGTTGGAGAAATCAACCACGCGGCCCTGCCCGTCTGTCAGCCGGCCATCGTCAAGCACCTGGAGCAGCACATTGAAGACATCGTTATGCGCCTTCTCGACTTCATCGAACAGCACCACCTGATAGGGGCGCCTGCGCACGGCCTCGGTCAGCACGCCGCCTTCTTCATAGCCAACATAGCCGGGAGGCGCGCCGATCAGGCGAGCCACCGCGTGCTTCTCCATAAATTCGGACATATCGATGCGGACCATCGCCTGGTCATCATCGAACAGGAATTCCGCCAGGGCCTTGGTTAGCTCGGTCTTGCCGACACCGGTCGGGCCCAGGAACAGGAATGACCCAAGCGGACGCCCGGGATCCTGCAAGCCGGCCCGCGCGCGGCGCACCGCCTTGGACACGGCCTCGATCGGCTCGCGCTGGCCAATCACCCGCTTGCCCAGGATCTCTTCCATCTGTAGCAGCTTGTCGCGCTCCCCTTCCAGCATCTTGTCCATCGGGATGCCAGTCCAGCGCGAAACGACATTGGCAATGTCGTCCTCTGTCACCTCTTCCTTGAGCAGTGCGTTCTCGGTGGTTTCGCGCGCATCCTCGAGCTGTTGCTCGAGCTGCGGGATGGTGCCGTAGGAAAGCTCACCCGCCTTGGCGAGATCGCCTGAGCGCTCGGCCTGTTCCAGCTCGATCCGGGCCGCGTCCAGATCTTCCTTGATCTTGCTTTCGGCGTGGATCTTGTCGCGCTCGTTCTGCCAGCGCGTGGTCAGTTCGGAGGATTGCTGCTCCAGCTCTGCCAGTTCCTTGCGCAGGGTTTCCAGACGGTCGCGGGACGCCGCGTCGGTTTCCTTGTCGAGCGCCTGTTCCTCGATCTTGAGCTGGATGATCCGACGATCAAGCTCGTCGATCTCTTCCGGCTTGCTTTCCACTTCCATGCGGATGCGGCTGGCGGCCTCGTCCATTAGGTCGATAGCTTTGTCGGGCAGGAAGCGGTTCTGGATATAGCGATCCGATAGCCGGGCAGCGGCAACCAGTGCGCCATCGGTGATGTTCACACCGTGATGCAGCTCGTACTTCTCCGCAATGCCACGCAGGATGCTGATCGTGTCTTCGACACTCGGCTCGTCAATGTAGACCGACTGGAAACGCCGCTGCAGCGCCGGGTCCTTCTCGACATATTTCTGATACTCGTCGAGCGTGGTCGCACCGATACAATGCAGCTCGCCGCGGCTCAGGGCCGGTTTGAGAAGGTTGGAGGCATCCATCGAGCCTTCGCTCGCGCCCGCCCCGATCAGCGTGTGCATTTCATCGATGAACAGGATTATCTGGCCGTCGGCACCCTTCACCTCGTCGAGCACTGCCTTCAAGCGTTCCTCAAACTCGCCGCGGAACTTCGCGCCCGCGATCAACGAACCGAGGTCGAGGCTCATCAAGGTGCGGCCTTTGAGACTGTCAGGCACATCGCCATTGGCAATGCGCAGCGCCAGACCCTCGGCAATCGCGGTCTTGCCGGTACCGGGTTCGCCGATCAGCGCAGGATTGTTCTTGGTCCGACGGGCCAGGATCTGGATCGTGCGACGGATTTCCTCGTCGCGGCCAATTACCGGATCGAGCTTACCTTCCCGCGCAGCCTCGGTCAGATCGCGGGCATATTTCTTCATCGCATCATAGGCTTCTTCGGCATTGGCCGAGTCGGCCGTGCGACCGCCGCGCAACTCGGAAATCGCGGCTTCCAGTGTCTTGGGATCGGCACCGGCATCCTTGAGCGCCTGGCCAGCCGCAGTGGTCGAGGCGAGCGAGAGTGCCACCAGCAGCCGTTCCACCGTGACGTAGCTGTCGCCCGATTTCTCCGAGATTGTTTCGGCCTGATCGAGGATACGGACCGTATCATTGTCGAGGCCGGGGGTCTGCTGTGCCCCACCCCCGCTCACTGCGGGGATTTTGCCCAGCGCAGCATCGATATCCTCTTCGACCGCACGCGGATTGCCGCCCGCGCGGGCAATCAAGCCCGATGCCATGCCTTCGGGGTCTTCGATCATCGCCTTGAGCAGATGCGCAGGTGTGATGCGCTGGTGGCTCATGCGGATCGCAACAGTCTGCGCAGCTTGCAGGAAGCCCTTCGCGCGATCGGTGAATTTCTCGAGATTCATGTGGTATCCCTCACTGTGTTACCCGAGTCATATAGTGTTGCTATATTGCAACACAAGACCTCCCCACCCCCGGCAGGAGGTGTATTACTCGCATATAGGGGTCAGAACGCAAGCTGCGAGGGGGGAGGTGTAAATTTCTCCCACGCCCATGGCCCGGAGAGGCATAGGCCTGGTCAGCCTTCGGCGGCACTCAGCGCATCTATGCCCGGCACCAGCAAACTGCGGCCCCCGCCAAATTCTTCCCGGATGACGATCAGGCCGAGTTTTTCAAGGTGGTCGAGCAGGCGCCGGATGCGTCCGGGGGAACTGGAGCCGTAGACGCGCGCCAGTTCTTCATCTTCCGGTGCCGTTTTCCCTTCCAGCGCAGCCGCAGCAATCGCCAGATAGGGCGCCAGAACATCATCATCGACACCCGCCCCGAGTTGCAGCAATTGCCTACGTCGCCCTTCGTCGAGCCGCTCCAACCCCGCGCTGGCGATAGCGAAGGCCCGCCTGAACTCGGTCATATCCATCGGCACACCCAGAATACGTCCGGCCCGGCACCGGGTGAGGAAGTTCTGGTACTGCACGCTCGACGACTGAAAAGTGCTCCCCTCCTCCATCGCCAGCTCTTCGAGGATCGTGTTGACCTGCATTTGCCGCGTGGCATCGGCTTCGGCCTGTTCAGCCGTTGACCGGGCGGCGATTGCCTGCGGCTCGACAGCAGGCACAACCTCTTCGACTTTCGGACGTGGGGGAGCCGGCGGCGGGGCGGGCGCATGGGCTTGCACATCAGCCGCCAACTCGCTGGTCAGCAGCGCTTCCATCCCCTCACGCGGCATATCGGGCAACGGCATCAACCCGTCGTTGCGGGTCACCTGGCCGGAACGGACCGACCCGATCTTCACTGCGACCGGCCTGCGGCTGATAGCCGGGCCCAATGCGAGGAAATGGCCGCGTTCAAGATCGCGGATCCGCTCCGCCTGGCGACGTTCCATTCCCAGCAAATCGGCCGCGCGGATCATGTCGATATCGAGGAAAGTGCGCCCCATCAGGAAATTGGACGCTTCGGCGGCCACGTTCTTCGCCAGTTTGGCCAGACGCTGGGTGGCAACGATCCCTGCCAGTCCGCGCTTGCGGCCCCGGCACATCAAGTTGGTCATCGCGGATAGAGTCATTCGGCGCGTGTCTTCAGCAATCTCGCCCGCGACGGAGGGGGCAAACATTTGTGCCTCGTCCACCACTACCAGTGCAGGAAACCAGAATTCGCGCGGTGCATCGAACAGCGCATTGAGGAATTGCGCCGAACAGCGGATCTGCTGTTCCACCTCCAGCCCTTCCAGCCCCAACACCACCGAGGCGCGATGTTCCCGGCAGCGGCGCGCCAGGGCCTCGATTTCGGGCGGAGAATAGGCCTCCGCATCAATCACGACATGGCCGAAATGATCGGCAAGCGATGTGAAATCGCCCTCCGGATCAATCACCACCTGCTGCACCATGCCTGCGCTTTCTTCCAGCAGGCGGCGCAGCAAATGGGACTTGCCCGAGCCGCTATTGCCTTGCACCAGCAAGCGCGTGGCCAGCAGTTCCTCGATATCGAAGGTGACCGGCTGGTCGCCCGTTGCGTGACCTATGGTAATTTCGGATTTCACGATTCGATGCGTAGCCCGCGCCGCGCCATGGCTGGAAGCCCGCGACCAGACTTATCCTGAGTCGATTTGCCCCCTTCACCCGGCGCCTTCCCCCCGCTACGCCTGCGGTCAAGAAGAGAGGATTTCCCGAATGAAGAGATGGTTCGCACGCGTTGGCGGCGTGGTTTTTGTGCTGGCTCTGGTCGCAGTGATCGGCCTGATGGTGTGGGAACCGTTCTTTGCCCACCGCAGCACCGCCCCGGATCGCGATCGGACCTACACCGCCGAGATCATCCGCAGCGAATTCGGCGTACCCCATATCTATGGCAAGACCGATGCCGATGTCGCCTATGGCGTCGCCGTGGCGCATAGCGAGGATGATTTCTTCACCCTGCAAGATGTGATCGCGATGTCGAAGGGGCGGTATGGCGCGATTGCCGGGCAGGACGGCGCACAGATCGACTATGTCTATCACCTGCTCGATGCCCGCGGCACGGCCCAGCGACATTATGGCGATTTGCCCGGGGACACGCGCGCCCTGTTCGAAGCCTACGCCACCGGCCTCAACGACTATGCCGCAGCGCATCCGGAAGAACTGAAGCTCGCCAACCTGTTCCCGGTAAATGGCGAAGACGTCGCCGCCGGATTTGCGCTGCGCCAGCCGTTCTTCTTCGGCCTCAATGGCGTGCTCGGCCCGCTGGTGGCGGGCGAAGAGCTGAAGCCTGAATTCGGCCCACCCATTCCAGGTTTCGAACCTGCCAAAACCTCCGCCGAAACGCCCGCCGAGCAGACGGGCGAGGCAGCGAGCGAACAGGCAAGCTATCGCCCGCTTCCACTGCCAATGAATTCCGATGATGCTTTGTCCGGTTCCAACGCCTTTGCCGTGACGCCGGAAAAATCGGGCGGCTCCACGATCCTTGTCTCCAACAGCCACCAGCCCTGGCGCGGCGGTGTCGCGTGGTATGAAATGGTGGTCGAAAGCGAAGAGGGCTGGCACTTCACCGGTGCCAATTTCCCGGGCAGCCCGTTCCCGTTCCTGGGCCACAACCGCACGCTGGGCTGGACCAATACGGTCAACCGGCCCGACATGATCGACATTTACGAGCTGGTTCTGGACGAAAGCGGCACGCGCTATCGCCTCGACGGGGAATGGCGCGATCTGGAAGAGAAAAGCGTCACCTTGCCGGTCAAGCTTGGTCCGATCGTGCTGCCCATTCGCCAAATCGTCTATCGTAGTGCCCACGGCCCAGTGATCAAGAATGACAAGGGCGCCTTCGCAATCCGCTATGGGGCGATCGATTCCATCGACCAGCTGGATGCCTATTACCGGCTCAACAAGGCGACGAACCTGGAAGAGTGGGAAGCCATCCTGGCGCGGATGGACGTGCCCAGCACCAACTTCATCTATGGCGATGCCGAGGGGAATATTGCCTATGTTTATAACGCCGCCATTCCCGACCGGCCCGAGGGCCACAACTGGCGCGGGATCTTGCCGGGCGACCGGTCCGACCTGATCTGGAATGGCCCGGTCAGCTATGATGCAATCCCCAAATATGTGAATCCCGCCAGCGGCTGGCTCATGAATGCCAACAACAATCCCTACCAGGCCGCCGGCCCGGGCAGTGACCTGTCGCCTGACAGTGTGCCGCCGCGATTGGGGGTCGAGTTGAAAACTACCAACCGCGCCCGCCGCGCGTGGAAGTTGATGACCGAAGCCGACCAGCTGGACCGCGAGACCCTTTGGGACATCAAGTTTGACCAGACCTACGAACGGGCAGGCTATGTCGCCCAGATGCTCGATGGGATCGCGGCCCGCCAATACCGGCAGGGCAGCCTGGAATATGACGCCCAGCAATTGCTGGCGACGTGGGATCTGACCTCCGACAACCAAGGCCGGGCCGATGCGCTTGCGCTGCTTTTGATCAGGGACTTTATGTCAGCGGAATACCAGAACAATCCAACGCCCGATGTCGGTGCCAAGCTGCGCAAGGCCGCGACGCATTTGATGACCCATTTCGGGCGCCTGGACCCGCCGATGGGCGACCTCCTCCGCCTGCGTCTGGGCGATGTCGATTTGCCGCTGGATGGAGGCTCCGACACACTGCGCGCCTCTACCACCTGGCAAGTTGACGAAGATGGCCGGTTGCGGGTCGTGCATGGCGACAGCTTCATCCAATGGGTTGAATGGAAACCCGGCGAAAGGGTGAAGTCAGAGTCGATCCAGCCCTTTGGCGCGGCGACCACCAGGCCCGACAGCCCGCATTACACCGATCAGGCTTCGCTGTTCGTCCAGAAGAGATTGAAACCAGTCCACTTCTGGCGCGTTGATGCCTTAGCCAATGCCAAAAGCCGAAAGACCGTGACCAGCGGGAAATGACTCGGTAGATTATTCGCAATATCAAAGAACACATCCCCGGAGAGACCATGTTTCGTTTTGCCTCAACCAGCCTGACAGCCCTCGCCATTGCGACGGCCACCCCGTTCGCCCTGACAGCGCCAGCCGCTGCCCAGGACACAGCCGAGGCGGTAGCTCCGCTGCCGGCCCTGATCGATGAAGTCAGCATTCCGTTCGAGGAATTCCAGCTTGAAAACGGCCTGACCGTTATCGTGCACGAAGATCGCAAGGCGCCGATCGTCGGCGTCGCGGTGTGGTACAATGTCGGTTCCAAGGATGAGCCCGAAGGCAAGAGCGGCTTTGCCCATCTGTTCGAGCATCTGATGTTCAACGGTTCGGAGAATGCGCCGGGCGACTATTTCAAATATCTGCAGGAAATGGGCGCGACCGATTACAATGGCACGACCAATTTCGACCGGACCAATTATTTCCAGACAGTGCCGCGGGGCGCGCTGGAGCGTGCATTGTGGCTCGAGAGTGACCGGATGGGCTACTTGCTCGGCGCGGTGACGCAGGAGAAGCTCGATAACCAGCGCGGCGTGGTCCAGAACGAAAAACGCCAGGGCGACAACCAGCCCGGCGGCCTGGTGTTCTACGAAATCGTCAAGACGCTTTTCCCGGCCCCACACCCGTATGACCACACCCCGATCGGATCGATGGCAGACCTTGATTCCGCCTCCATGGATGATGTGCGCGCCTGGTTCCGCGACAAATACGGCCCGAACAACGCCACCATCGTTCTGGCCGGCGATATCAACGCCGCCGAAGCGCGTCCGCTGGTCGAAAAGTATTTCGGCCCGATCGCGCGTGGTCCGGTCAACAACCCGGCCGAAGCTGCGATCCCGGAGCTGGCCGAAGATGTTCGTACGGTCATGAAAGACCAAGTCGCAGCGACGAATATCAGTCGTTACTGGACCGCACCCGGCATCAACAGCCGCGATCTGGTTGCGCTGACCGTTGGCGCGCAGATCCTGGGCGGGCTGTCGTCCAGCCGGCTCGACAATGCCCTGGTCCGTGACGAGAAAGTCGCGGTGGGTGTAAGCGCTGGCAACTTCTCGTTCCAGCGGGTTGGCGTGCTGACCGTAGGTGCCACTGTGAAGCCCGGTGAAGACGCCGAAGCTGTTGAAGGTCGCATGAATGCGATCATCGACCAGTTCATTGCCGAAGGTCCCACCGAAGACGAAGTCCGCCGCGCTGCAACGCAAAGCCTCGCTGGCACCATCCGCGGGCTGGAACAGGTAGGCGGCTTTGGCGGCAAGGCCGTGACGCTGGCGCAGGGCGAAGTCCTGACCGGATCTCCCGATTTCTATGCCCAGCAGCTGGAAGTTCTGGCCACTCTGACCCCGACTGAAGTTCAGGCGGCCATGCAGAAGTGGATGACCCGCCCCAGCATGACCCTGCAGCTCGAGCCCGGCGAACGTGACAGTTCGTATGAAGAAGCAGCCTCGGTCGCCGCAGATGGCGATGCCGAAGCAGAGGCCGCGCCAGGTGCCAACGAACTGACCGTAACGGTCGAGCGTCCCGCACCCGCATTTGAAGCGCTCGCCTCGCTCGATTTCCCGGACGTATCCGAAGTGACCTTGTCGAACGGGATGACCGTCTATTACGCCCAGCGTGATGCCGTTCCGGTAACCCGTGTAGCGCTGTCCTTCGACGCAGGCTCTGCCGCCGATCCGACCGACAAGCGCGGGTTGGAAAGCCTCGCGCTCGGTCTGTTCGATGAAGGCACCACCAGCCTGAGCTCCAGAGAAATCGCCGAAGCTCGCGAACGTCTCGGCGCCGTGATCTCGACTGGCGGTGGCCAAGACCGTTCCTCGTTTACGCTGACGGCGCTGACGGCTAACCTGGCCCCGTCGCTGGAATTGATGACCGACATCGTGCGCAATCCTGCCTTCGATGAAGGCGAGCTCGAGCGTGTACGGACCCAGACAATCACGGGCATCCAGCAACAAATGCGCAGCCCCGGCGGCATCGCGCAAATGACACTGACCCCGCTGCTCTACGGATCGGACAATCCCTATGGCGATACCGGCAGTGGCAGCGTGGAATCGGTCAGCTCGATCACCCGGGATGATCTGGTCAATTTCAAGCAGACCTGGATCCGTCCCGACAATGCGTCGCTGTTTGTAGTGTCTGATCTGGCGCTGTCGGAATTGACGCCGGCGCTGGAAAAAGCCTTCGGCGAATGGGAAGCACCCGCCACGCCCAAGGGTAGCAAGGACTTTTCCAGCAAGGCAACTGCACCTGAAAGTGCCCGCATCGTGCTAGTCAATCGGCCCAATTCCCCGCAGAGCTTCATCCTCGGCGGCCTGGTTACCGATGCCCGGGCACAGGATGCCGGGATCGTCGACCTGCTGAATGCCAACAATGCGCTTGGCGGCAACTTCCTGGCCCGGATGAACATGAACCTGCGCGAGACCAAGGGCTGGTCCTACGGCGTGCGTGGCGGTGTCTCCCAGCGCGAGAATGCGGTGACATATTTTGTCCAGGCGCCGGTCCAGGCCGACCGCACGGGCGATTCCCTCGCCGAACTCAATCGCGAGATCGGCGAGTTTGTCACCACCAATGGCGTGACCGAAGAAGAACTGGTCCGGATCGTGAACAACGAGATCCGCGAGCTGCCGGGGCAGTTTGAAACCTCCGGCGCGGTGCTTGGCGCGATGCAGTCCAACGTGCTGTATGGCCGGGACATGGACTACCAGGAGAAGCTGGCCGAGAAATATCGCGGCCAGACCCGCGAAAGCCTCGATGCGGCCGCACGCGGCGCAATCGATCCGGCGCGTTTCATCTGGGTCGTCGTAGGCGATGCCGAAAAGGTCAAACCGCAGCTCGACGCGCTCCGCCTGCCAATCGAAGTTCGCGAACTCGAAAACTGAGTTATTGACACACATGTAAGCAGCGGCGATGGCCGCTGCATCTTTCAAGAGGAGTACTTCAATGTCCGTAGCAGGAACTTACAACACCGTCGTGAAGAGCCCGATGGGCGACCAGAGCGGCACGTTCACCGTCGTCCCCGGCGATGACGGCAACACCTTCACCGGCAGCATGGCCGGCGGCATGGGCTCGATGGATGTCGAGAACGGCAAGATCGACGGCGACAAGCTGACCTGGGACATGAACATGACCGTCCCGATGCCGATGAAGCTGGAATGCGAAGCCACCGTGGCCGGCGACCAGCTGACCGGTAACGTCAATGCAGGTGCCTTCGGCGCGATGCCGATTACCGGCGAACGCCAGGGCTAAGCCTCGCTTCGGCCTGAGGCCACAGAAAAGGGGCCCCGCAGTTCGCGCTGCGGGGCCCCTTTTCTTTGTCGGCACCTTGGGTCTAGTCGCTAGCCGTTGCCTCTACGGCTTCGGCCTGAGGCGCTGTGTCGGTCGCGCTGACACTTGCACCGGCTGCAAATGCCCTTGCCTCGGCCTCCGCTTTGGCTTCGGCTGCGATACGGGCCGCTTCTTCAGCCTTCTGTTGCGCAGCCAGGCCCTTCAGGTCGATTGGCACATCACGATCATAGGCAAGCACGCCCTCGACCGACGGCAGGCGGCCTACCATGGTGTTGAGGACGTTGTTGCGTTTGCCTGATGCACGCAGATCGGCCCTCACGACGGGCAAGTCATCCAGCCCATCCGGCACGCTGTAATCAACCGGAATTGCCGCTCGATTAGCGAAATCCTTCCAGAAGATGGACGCTTGTCTGCGCGCTTCGGGTTCGGCCCAACCCTCGGCCAGAAAATCACCCAGATTGGTGATCTCTCCGGCCTTGACCTCGAATTTGACGCTGCCCATGCAATAGCATTTACCGATGGTCTGTGCTCCGGGCAGGTAAAGGAGCGGGCCGTAATAGGTGTAGGTGCCTGGCTCCAACTCGGTCAGGTAATTGAAAGTCGTCTCGCCGTCGGGCAACTTTTCTTTCGAGTAGACATATTGTGGTCCGAAACCGGCGAACATCCGGATGTCCATCGGCTCGATGGCAAAGCTCTCTTCCGTCGGTTCAACGGGCTTCGGTCCGGGATTGCGGCGGCGCTCCTTATTGGCCTCCCACATTCTCAGCTTTCCGGGAAACTTCTTCCGGGCCTTGGCCAGTTTCTCTTCCCAATCGGCCTTATACTCGGCGTAATCTTCCTCATCCGGCGTCTTGATGAAGAGCGCATTGAACCGGTTTGGAGCTTTGGCAAAGAGATAGCCCTTGGCAGGATCGATCTGATGCTTGCCGCTTTCGAGATGCTTGGCTTCTATCGCCTGGGTCTCAACCTCTTGCGCCAGGGCCGGGGTCGAAGCGAAAAGCATCGCCGCACTCGCGGTAATCATTGCGTGTCGAATACTCATGGTTCCAGCACCTCCCATGTCGGTTTGGGTCCAGAGGCGACGCGAGCCTGTTGCAGCAGGGCCGCATTGCGCTTGCTCTCCTCCTTGCGACCGAAACCTTCCTCGAAATGGAATTCCTGCCACAGGTCCTTCTCCAACGCGTAGCGGTCATAGCCCTTGTAATACATGCAGTTACGGACATTGATCCGCCGCGCCTTGCGCCGCTCTGCCGAGCCAAAGATCGCATCAGCCATCATGCCGCCGATCGCACCGCCGATACCACCGGCCAGCACCCCATATTGCGTCATGGCACTGGCGATCGCCCCGCTATCGACGCCGCGATAGACATTGATGCCGCTGCCCAGCGCATCGCATTCGGTAATATCCGCATAGGCCTGGTTGAAGCTGGTTTCAGGCCGATGGAAGATGAAGTATTTTTCATGATCCTTCGGATTGATCTCGCCAGGATCAAACGCCAAATCCGGCATCGCGATGTCAGCGATTTCGGCTTCTGTGAATTGCCGCATCGGCGGCTCGTTCTTTATGGCTTGTGCTTGTGCTGTTGCTGCTAGCGGCAGAAACAGCAGTGCAAGACGGGAAATTCCCATCGCGACCCCCTTCACTTGTTTATCCTGGTCGCAAGCTTAACGCCGCGAAGCCATTGGGCAAGTTCGGGATCCGTCCGATACGGGAATTTCCCCAGCGTTTACCCCAGCTTGTCTTTCAGCAATTGGTTCACGACTTGCGGATTGGCCTTGCCTTGCATCGCCTTCATGGTCTGGCCGACGAAGAAGCCGAATAGCTTGTCCTTGCCGCCCTTATACTGCTCGACCTTGTCCTGGTTGTTGGCCAGGATATCATCGATCGCTGCCTCGATAGCGCCAGTGTCGCTGACCTGTTTGAGGCCCTCGGTATCGGCGATTTCATCGGGCGCGCGACCGGTTTTGAGGACGATCTCGTAGATTTCCTTCGCCTGGCCGCCGCTGATTTCGCCCGCATCCTGCATTTTCAGGATCGCGGCCTGTGCCTCGGCAGTTGCGTGTTCGGGATTGGCTTCGTCACCCAGCGACTTGATCACGCCCGGAGCGACCGAGAGTGCCCAGTTCGCGACCTGCGTGGCGACTTGCTTCTCGTCTTTGCCGATAGCCTTGGCCGTCGCGCCCAGCAGCGTTTCAAATCGCGCAAAGGTCTCGACCTCGGCCGTCAGCTCGCGGGCATTATACGGCGTCAGGCCCAACTCGGTCTCATAGCGCTGGCGCTTCGCATCGGGCAATTCTGGCAGGCTCGCGCGGCATTCTTCCAGGAAGCTGTCTTCCAGTTCCAGCGGCAGAAGGTCGGGATCGGGGAAATAGCGATAATCATGCGCGTCTTCCTTGCTGCGCATAGTCCGCGTCGTGCCGGTGCCGGGATCGAACAGGCGCGTTTCCTGATCGACGCTGCCGCCATCCTCGATCAGATCGACCTGGCGATTGGCCTCGTATTCAATGACCTGCATCACGAATCGCACCGAATTGACATTCTTGGTCTCGGTCCGCGTGCCCAGTTCCGGATCACCGACCTTGCGCACGGATACGTTGACGTCGGCACGCATCGAGCCTTCTTCCATATTGCCGTCGCACGATCCGACATAGCGCAGGATAGAGCGCAGTTTGCGGACATAGGCACCCGCTTCGGCAGGGGACGTCATATCCGGCATGGAAACGATTTCCATCAGGGCCACGCCGCTGCGGTTCAAATCAACATAGGACATGGTCGGATGCTGGTCGTGCATCAGCTTGCCGGCATCCTGCTCGACATGGATCCGCTCGATCCCGATCACCTTATCTTCGGGAATACCCGCCTTCTCGTCGGCCTCGATCAACAGCTGCCCCTCGCCAACAATCGGGTGATAGAGCTGGCTGATCTGGTAGCCCTGCGGCAGGTCGGCATAGAAGTAGTTCTTGCGGTCGAACCGGCTCCATTTGTGGATCTGCGCTTCGATCGCCATGCCGGTACGGACCGCTTGGCGGATACATTCGCGGTTGGGCACTGGCAGCATGCCGGGCATCGCCGCATCGACCAGGCTGACCTGCGAATTGGGCTCTGCCCCGAACGCAGTCGACGCGCCGGAAAACAGCTTGGCATTGGAAGTGACCTGCGCATGAACTTCGAGGCCGATCACGACCTCCCACTCGCCCGTTGCGCCCTGGATAATGTATTTGCTCATGCGATGCCCCTTAGCGTCAGTCCCGCGCGATGGCGAGACAGTTCACGCTGGTTTCGTAGCGTTGGAATCGATTGGTAATGGCGTAGCCGTGCCCGGCGCAGATTTGCTCGAACGCCGGCAGGTTTGCGGTCTCGACTTCCACGAACAGCGGCGGGTGGTCGCGCGCGATGGTTCCGGATAGGCCGCGCAGGACCGGCAGTTCGAACCCCTCGGTGTCGATCTTGATAAAGCCGATCGGCTGATCGCCCACCAACGCGTCGCCAGTGACGAGTTCGATCCCGCCCTTACCTTGCGTCAGGCGAGCCGCGCCGAGGTTATTGCTGGCACTTTCAACGCTCGCCTGCCCCGCACTATCGGACAGGCCGACGCGGTGGATTGCGATCCGATCAGCAACGTGATTGAGCGCCGCATTGGTTTCCAGAATCCGTGCCGCTGCGTCCTGAGGTTCACACGCGATCACCTTGTCCGCGCCCAGTACCATTGCGGCAAACAAAGCGTGATTGCCCACGTTCGCGCCGACATCGAGGAAGGCCCCGCCCTCATGATGCTGGTCCCAGGTCCCTTTGATGATCGCCAGTTCTTCCGGCTCATAGAGCTCGCCCTTGCGGTGGACTTGCTGGATCACATCGAGATCATTGGCGACGAACAGTTTGAGCGGCACGCCGTCATGCTCGCCTTCGACAACGGCCCCGCGCAGCAGACCGGGTTCTTCGTCACGCCACCCCAGACGGGCTCCGGCCACGCGATGATCGCGCGTCAGAGCCGGCATCACGTCCATGCCCAGCCGCCGCGCCAGCTTGATGACGCGGCCACCCCACAAATAGGGCCTGAAGAGTTTCATCGGCTTGCCCCCTCGCCAGCAAAGAAGGCGGCAATCTGCGGCAGGTCAAGGGCCACACCACGTTCGACCAGATGCGCCATACGCGCCGGATCGCTGACGGTCAGGCATTCATCGAAAAAACGCTGCGCCTCCGCCTCGCTGCAATCGAGTGCGATATCCCCAATCGCCCGGCGGGTGGCGAAATGGATCGGTCGTTCCTCGCGATTGCCCCGGCGCTGGCCGAATTTATGAAGATAGCTTGCGGCATCGGTGAAATCGAAATGCAGCACGCGGGCGCGCTTTGCTTTCACCATGTCCCCCTGCCCGTCATCACTCGTCCAGTGATGGATCGTTGGCCGCCATCCCCGATGGAGCCGCGTGCGCAGGATCGACTTGTAGCTGGAATAGGAAAGGAAATACCCAGCCGGAATGGTTGCACCGGTGACTGGATGGACCAGCCGCCGCGGCAAATCTGCGCCCAGTGCACGGTCCCAGAACCATTGGTCATAGCGCGCGACCTTGAGCGGGTTGGACACAACTGACAGCGCCTTGCGCGCGGCACGCCATGCCGCTTCCAGCGCCGGATAGCGCGCCTGGAAATGGCGATGGGCGAAGGGAGACGTGCGCGGTTCCCCGTCGGGCAACACATCGCAATTGGGAAGCAGGATTTGCGCCACATCGGGTTCCTGCCCGCCAAGCAAGCTTTGCATCGCGATAGGATCGACGCCGCCAGCCGGGTCAGGCAACAGCAACTCGTCCGGATCGATCATGGCCAACCAGTCGATCCCGTCCTTCAGCGCCAGCCGCGCTGCGACCCAGGCATTGAGGTTTTTGCGGGCGTCTATGAAGGTGTCCCAGCCCTTGGCAAGTTTCTTCGAGAACCCCGGCGCATCGCCCACTTCTGCCGGCGGCACACTCTCGCGCACCATCACGTCGCTCTGGGTGTCGAGCCAGTCGCGCATGGAATCGGTGGTGCCGTCAAGAAAGATGTAGAAGCGCTGCGCCCCCAGGGCCCGGTGCCACTTCAGCGCATCGGGCAGCAGCCTTGCTTCGTCCTTGACCGTGTAGGTGACGGCAAAGCTTGGCCCGAAGCTCGACGAAGTCACGCCCACCAATTCTCCGGCTTCGCAGTGAAGCCATTGCGCTGTTCGATTGCCAGGCCGGCATTGAGGACGCTCTGCTCGTCAAACTGTTTGCCGACCAGTTGCAGGCCGAGCGGCAAGCCATCTGAATTGAGGCCACCGGGCACGCTCATCGCGGGCAAGCCGGCGAGCGAAGCAGGCACAGCAAAGACATCATTGAGATACATCGCCAGCGGATCCGCCTGCATTTCGCCCAAGCCAAACGCCGCATTGGGCGTGGTCGGTGCCAGGATCAGGTCGCAATCGGCCCAGGCTTGTTCGAAGTCGCGAGCCACCAGCGTGCGGATCTTCTGAGCCTGATTGTAATAAGCATCGTAGAAGCCCGCGCTGAGCACATAGGTGCCGATCAGGATGCGTCGTTTAACTTCATCTCCGAACCCTTCCTCGCGCGTGGCGGCATACATGTCTTGCAGGCCAGCCCCGTCGGGCAGATCGCGCAAGCCATAGCGCACGCCGTCATAACGGGCGAGATTGCTGGAGGCTTCTGCGGGCGCGATGATGTAATAGGCTGGCAGGGCGTATGTGGTGTGCGGCAGGCTGACATCGACGATCTCGGCCCCGGCATCACGCAGCCATTCCTTGCCCCGTTCCCAGCTGTCGAGAATGTCCTGTGGTGTGCCGTCCATCCGGTATTCGCGCGGGATGCCGACCTTCTTCCCGCTGAGATCCGGGTTAAGCCCCTTCTCCCATTCCGGCACCGGCAGATCGAGGCTGGTTGCGTCCTTCGGATCAAATCCGGCCATCGCTTCGAGCATGATCGCGCAATCGGTGACGCTGCGTGTCATCGGGCCCGCCTGGTCGAGGCTGCTGGCGAAAGCGACAACGCCCCACCGGCTGCAACGGCCATAGGTCGGCTTGATTCCGGTCGTGCCAGTGATGGCAGCCGGTTGGCGGATCGAGCCGCCGGTATCGGTACCGGTCGCCGCCGGGCAGAGGCGCGCTGCAACGGCAGAAGCGCTGCCGCCCGATGAGCCACCCGGAGTCAGGGCAGTATTGCTGCCCTCTTTGCGCCAAGGGCTCTTCACTTCACCGAAATAGGACGTCTCGTTGGACGAACCCATCGCGAACTGGTCGAGGTTGAGCTTGCCCAGCATGCCTGCACCTGCGCGCCACAGATTGGCGCTGACAGTCGATTCATAATGCGGGGTGAAGCCTTCGAGAATGTGGCTTGCAGCGGTGGTTTGCACGCCTTCGGTGGCGAACAGGTCCTTCATGCCGATCGGCACACCGGCCATTGCGCCCAGCGTCTCGCCCTTGGCACGCGCCGCGTCGACCGCATCGGCCGCTTCGAGAGCCTTTTCCGGCGTCGTGACGATAAAGGTGTTGAGCGCTTCGGCGGCAGCAACATTGGCATTGAACGCCTCTGCCACTTCACGCGCGGTGAAATCGCCAGCGGCAACCCCGTCGCGGATCTGCGCGACGCCCAGTTCGGTCAGATTGGTCATTATTCGATCACCTTGGGCACGCCGAAAAAGCCATGTTCAGACGCCGGAGCGTTGGCCAGCACCTTGTCCTGCACGCCGCCGCCGGTAAGCGGATCGGCATCGACCACGTCGTCACGCAGCCGCAACGTATTGGGAATGACAGCCGTCATCGGCTCGACATCGCTGGTGTCGACTTCGCCCAGCTGTTCGACCCAGGCGAGGATATTGTTCAGTTCAGGCGCCATTTTCTCCAGCTCGGCATCCGTCATCTGGATACGGGCAAGCGAGGCGATCTTGGCGACGGTTTCCTTGTCAACGGACATGGAGTTTCCTGTCGTTAGAGAGAAATCAGTTCTGCGGGCCCGGAGGCGGTCCCTGCGGAGGGCCCTGAGGCGGCCCTTGTGGACCCCCGCTCGCCCCCCCGGGTCCGCCCGGACCACCTTGCGCGCCTTGTTGGGCTTCCATGGCCTGTTGCAGAGCCATGACTTTGCGTTCGGCATCGGCCTGGCTCATGAAATCGACCAATTCGACTTCGAAGATCAGGTCGCTATTGGCCGGGATGCCCGATTGCGGTGGCGGGTTGGCACCATAGGCGAGCTCTGCCGGGATATTGAGCAGGTACTTACCACCCCGTTCCATCTGCTGGATGCCCTGGAAGAAGCCGTCGACCAGCTGGCCTTCTTGCAACAGCATCGGCGTTCCTTCTGGGAAGATACCTGGCGGGAATGGCGACGGGCCCGATTCATCGAATACCGTGCCATCGGCCAACGTGCCTTTGTATTTGACGAAAGCGACATCGCCTTCGCTCGGGCTTCCGCCTGATCCGGCCACCAGCTCGTCCACCGAGACGCCCGCGGGCACGGCCGCCCACGCCACACCGGCGCCAATCAGGATGGCAACGATTACGCCAAGCCACAGCTTGGTCAGCGAGCCCTTGGCGATGGGCTGCAATGGAACGCGGGTAACTTCGGTCATGATGGATCCTGCAAATGCGAAGGGCGCGGAAGATATCCTCCCGCGCCCTTTGGCGTAACCCTGCCGCCACTTCAAGCGGGGCGGGTCAAAGAATCGCGGCGTGAGCCTTTTTCCGGCTTACTTGATGCCGTCACGTTCCATGCGCTTACGCTCCAGCTTGCGGGCGCGGCGCACAGCAGCAGCCTTTTCACGGGCGCGCTTCTCGCTGGGCTTTTCATAATGGCGACGCAGCTTCATTTCGCGATAGACGCCTTCACGCTGCAGCTTCTTTTTGAGCGCGCGGAGGGCCTGGTCGACATTGTTATCGCGAACCATGATCTGCATAAAAATCGTCACCTCAAACAAAGGGGAGAGCCCGCATGCAGCGCGGGAATCACCGCTAAATTCCAAAAGAAAAAGCGCCGAATCCGCTAAGCGGTCGGCCTCACAGGACGCGCACATACGCAGAATCGGCAGGAGACGCAAGGCAATCAGCGGATTTTCGGCCTGCCTCCCGATGCAACCATGCCACAGAAGCCGCTTGGCTAGCGCCCCCTGTGCGGTCTAAGGCGCGCGGGTGAGTACACTTTCTCCTTTTGCCGCAACCGTCAATGTCGCCCTGGGCGGCGCGATCGGTGCTGTCTTGCGCTACCAGCTCGGCCGCCAAATGACCGGGTGGATGGGCGCGCCGGCGATGTCGGTTTTTCCCTGGGCCACATTGGCGGTGAATGCGCTTGGCAGTGTCATGATGGGGCTGCTGGCAGGATGGCTGATCCGTTTTTCGCCCGAAGGCACCGAACAGTTCCGGTTGTTCCTTGGCGTCGGCGTTCTGGGCGGTTTTACCACTTTCAGCGCTTTCAGTCTCGAACTGGTCTTGATGGTCCAGCGCGGACAGCTTGCCTTTGCGGCCTTGTATCTGATCCTGTCGATTTCACTCTGCGTCAGCGGATTGTTCTTCGGCCTGACAATTACGAGGCTGTTCGGATGAGCGCGCCCGGCCCTAGCCATGAAGTGCGCCAGTTTACGGTCAGCGAAGATGATGACGGCGTGCGTCTGGATCGCTGGTTCAAACGCAACCTGCCAAAGATCGGCTTCAACACCATCTCGCGCTGGGCCCGCACTGGCCAGATCCGGGTCGATGGCAAGCGCGCGAAGCCGGAAGACCGGCTGGTGCAGGGCCAGGTCTTGCGCATCCCGCCCGGCGGGGAAGATGCCGCGCGCAAGCCGCGCCAGCGCAAGGAATTGACGCCAGAACAGATCGACGAAGCCAAGGCGATGGTGATCAAAGAGACCAAATCGGCCATCATCTTCAACAAGCCGCCGGGCCTCGCCACCCAGGGCGGCAGCAAGACCTTCAAACATGTCGACGGCTTGCTCGATGCCTTCGTCGAGGGTGACGACGATGTGCGCCCGCGCCTCGTCCACCGGCTCGACAAGGATACATCCGGCGTGCTGCTGGTCGCCCGCACCCCGGGCAGTGCGGCAGCCTTTGCCAAGCGATTTGCCGGCCGTTCCGCCAAGAAGATCTACTGGGCGCTGGTGGTCGGCCTGCCCGAAGTCAAAGAAGGCACGATCGATGCCCCTCTCGCCAAGCAACCCGGCAGCGGGGGCGAGAAAATGCATGTCGACCATGAAAACGGCCAACCCGCCGTCACCCGCTACCGGGTGGTGGAGAAAGCCGGCAACCGCGCCTGCTGGGTAGAGCTGGAACCGATGACCGGCCGGACCCACCAACTACGAGTCCATCTGGCAGCGATTGGCACGCCGATTGTCGGCGATGGCAAATATGGCGGGCAGGACGCCTTCCTCACGGGAAGTGTCAGCCGCAAGATGCATTTGCATGCCCGCCGCCTGATCATTGGCGAGCCGGGAGGCGGCAAGCTGGATGTTATGGCCGAATTGCCCGAACATTTTGCCGCCACGATGGAGCAGTTGGGCTTCGATCCTTCGCTGAGTGACGCCGCACCCTTGCGCGAAGATGTGAACGAGCGCAGCCCGGCAGAAAAGAAACAAGCCGCGCGCCAGCATGCCAAGCAATATCGCAAATCGCAGCGGGGCGAGCGCAGGGCGCGGGGAGCAACGAAGGCTCCGAAACGCAAGCTGGGCAAGAAATCGGGCGGCGCGATTGCCAAGCGTGGCCCGAAGCCCAGCACTGGCCCGCGCGCCGGTAAATCGAAGCCGAAGGGGCGCAAGTGACCACGCGGTTGGCGGTGTTCGATTGTGATGGCACGCTGGTCGACGGCCAGGCCCCTGTTTGCGACGCGATGGAAGTTGCGTTCGCCGAAGCAGGACTGCCTGCGCCCGACCGGCGCGATGTGCGCCAGATCGTCGGCCTGAGCCTGCCGGTCGCAATCCGTACCTTGGCGCAGGAAGCGTCGGACGCGGAGGTTACCCGCGCCGTTGACGCCTACAAATCATCGTTCCGCACCGCCCGGGAAAACGGCATGGTCTCCGAACCCCTTTTCGAGGGCATCGTCCCCTTGCTCGACCGTCTCGCGACGGCAGGATGGGCGCTGGCTGTCGCAACCGGCAAGTCCAATCGCGGATTGCATCATTGTCTTGGCGAACATGGCCTGATCGACCGGTTTGTCAGCCTCCAAGGCGCAGATCACCACCCCTCGAAGCCGCATCCCGCCATGCTGCACACAGCCATGGAAGAGGCGGTGGCCGAGGCGGAGCAAACGGTGATGATCGGCGATACGATCTACGACATCGAAATGGGCAGAGCCGCGCAGGTGCGTGCGATCGGCGTATCATGGGGCTATCACGCAACCGACACCTTGCTCGCCGCTGGTGCAGAAACGGTGGTCGACACGCCTGACCAATTGGGAGACTGGCTCGATGACGGATGATGAAAAGGCCAAGCAGCGCTTCATGCTGCTGCAACTGGCCCGGTTGAGCGGGATCATCATGGCAGGCCTAGGTGTGCTCATTATCTCGGGCCGGCTCGTTGACAACCCGCCGCTCGGCTACGCCCTGTTCGTGGTTGGCGCGATCGAGTTCTTTGTCCTGCCCATCATCCTTGCCAAGCGGTGGAAATCGCCACGCCCATGAAACGGTTTTGGAAAGATGTGAGGGTCGAGCAGCTTGCCGACGGGTGGCAGGTCGCGCTCGATGGGCGACCACTCAAGACGCAAGGGAAACGCGAGCAGATTGTTCCGTCAGAGGCTCTGGCACAGGCGCTTGCTGCAGAATGGGATCGTCAAGGCGACACGGTCGACCCGGCCAGCCTGCCCGGGCGCGACATGGCCGATTTCGCCATCGACCGGATTGCAACCGGTGAAGAAGACGTCATCTCCAAACTGCTCGCTTTCGGGGAAACCGATACACTGTGCTACCGGGCCGAGCCCGGCGAAGCCGTGTTCCGCCGGCAGGAGGAGGTGTGGGAACCCCTGGTCCGTGCAACCGAACAGCGTGAAGGCATCCGGCTGGAACGGATCAGCGGGATCATCCATCGCCCCCAGCCAGACGCCAGCATCGCGGCCTTGCGCAAACGGCTGGCGGAGCAAGACGCCTTCATTCTTGCCCCCTTACTGACACTCTCATCGCTCAGTGCATCGCTGTGTATAGGGCTCGCCGCGCTACAGCCCAGCGCAGACACCAAGGCGCTGTGGGATGCGGCCAATCTGGAAGAAGACTGGCAGGCAGAATTGTGGGGCGAGGATGCCGAAGCCGCAGAAGTCCGCGCGCGGCGAACTGCCGATTTCGAACGCGCGATGGAATTTCTGGATTTGGTGCGAAACCGGGTCAGCTGACCCAGTCGGCGACCTGTCCTGCAACATCATTGGCAGCACGGTTCAGCGCGTCGCCCACCGGACCCGCCTCTGCCGGAACCCCGGACACCACGCTTTCGAAGCGCTGGGTGACGACCGTATCGTTCTCGCCGTCGCGCATCGCATCGTAACGGACGATTACCGACGAACTGCGTGCGTCGTATCCAAACTCGACCAGGCTGCCACGCAATTGCTGGCTGGTGGCAAAGGTCGGATCAAAGCCGTCGATCACGACCCTGCCGGTGCGCGTGCGGATGGTCTCCGACAGCAACCTGCGAAACAGGCGTGTGGGCCGTTCGACCCAGACGGCATCCTGAAGATAGGCGATAGTGGCATCATCCACCTGCACCGGAACCCGCGTGACAGACAGGCGCTGCGGCGCGCTTGGCTCGATCACCGACAGGGCATTTTCATTGGTGCCGGTCGAGCCGCTTCCCGCTGGCGCGCCATTGGCAGCGGTCAGGGTCAGCAAGCTGGGCGGTGGTTCACTGCCAAGGCTTATACAGGCCGAAAGGCCCAGTGTAGCAGCGCCAGCGAGCGCAATACGGATGGCGGTTTTCATAGCTGGAACCCTCACGGTTCGTAATCCGGCAATGGCTGCGAACCGAGCAGGCCGGCAGCGCCTTCGTTTTCAAGTCGCTCCGTCACAGCTCTCAGCGCCTTGCTGGTTTCGCGCAGGTCCTGCAGCGTCGCATTGGCGGCGGGCAAAGTTTGCTGGTTGAGCTGCTGCGCAGCAGGCTGGGCATCGTCGAGCGTCTTGCTCAGCGACAGGGCCGCCTTGCTCGCGGCGTTGAGCGTGCCACGCAGCTCTGTCGCCAGCGCGGCACCTTCCTGATTGATCAGCTGGTCGGTCGAATTGGTCACCTTCTCGAACGCGTCGAGCGTCTCGCCCGCTTCCCTCAGCGTGCCTTCCAGCTCGGTCAGCGTGCTTTCGATCCGCGGGGTCGCCCGGGCGAGATCTTCGGTCATCGCATTGGTGTTCTGCAAAATCCCCGCGAGCGCAGCCTGGTTGTCATCCGACAAGGTCAGCGTCAGCCGCTCGGTCAAAGTCGCCAGCCGCTCCAGCAGCAACGGCGCATTGGCCAGCAATTCACCCAGGCCGCCCGGCTTGGTGGGAATGACGGGCACATCTTCCGGGCACGCGGTTGCCCCCTCGCCTTCACCACATGTGATCGGAGGAGCTCCGGCCCGCGCGCCGTCCAGCAGGATGGTCGAGACGCCGGTAAAGGAGCCCTGGATGGTCGCTGTGGTCCCGACAAGAATCGGCACCTCGTCCCGCACTTTCACGCGCACGCGCACAAATTCGGGATCAGTTTCCCACAAGGAGATCTGCGTGACTTGCCCGACCGGCACGCCTGCGAAAGACACTTCAGAGCCATTCGCAAGGCCGGAGACCGATTGCTTGAAGAAAATGTCGTATTCGTTCTGGGCACCCTCGCCGAAGCGGGCAAGCCAGACAAAGAATGCCGCAAGAGCCGCCAGCAACACCAGCGTCACGGCCCCTACCCAAACATGATTTGCCCGCGTTTCCATCTGCTTGCCTCTATGCGCCTGCCGGTGACGGCTTGTCTATGGTCTTCGCGGCGCGCGCCTTGGACCGGTTCTGGCTCGCTTGCGCCGCACGTCCGCGCGGACCGTTGAAATATTCCTGGATCCAGGGGTGCTCAGTTTCGAGCAATTCCGGAATCGTGCCCACCCCGATCACCTGGCGATCCGCCAACACGGCGACCCGGTCACAAATCTCGTAAAGTGTGTCGAGATCGTGCGTAATCAGGAACACGGTGAGCCCCAGCGTCTCTTTCAATTCGCGGGTCAGGCGATCAAAGGCGGCGGCACCAATCGGGTCCAACCCGGCCGTCGGTTCGTCAAGAAAAAGCAATTCCGGATCGAGCGCCAATGCACGTGCCAGCCCGGCGCGTTTCTTCATTCCGCCGGAAAGCTCGGACGGATACTTGCACGCGGCATCTTCAGGCAAGCCTGACATTACAACCTTGTAGCGCGCGATTGCGTCGAGCGTGGACGGTTCGATATCGGGATAGAATTGCTTCAATGGCACCTGCACATTTTCGGCCACCGTCAGCGTCGAAAACAGCGCCCCGCCCTGGAACAAGACGCCCCAGCGATTGCGCACCCCGATCTCTTCGTCCGGATCGGCATCGGTGATGGATCGGCCAAATACCTCGATCTGGCCTTCCTGCGGGTATTGCAGGCCGATAATAGACCGCATCAGCACAGATTTGCCTGTGCCCGAGCCGCCCACTACGCCGATAATTTCGCCGCGATTGACGGTCAGTGACAAATATTCGTGCACTGTAAAATCACCGAAACGATTGGTCAGCCCATCGACCACAATCGGATGATCGCCGCGATACCGCTCATGTTGCCCTGGCCCTGCCATCACGCCCACCCGATTTCAGTGAAGAACACGGCGAAGAATGCATCGAGCACGATAACCATGAAAATCGCCTGGACCACAGCTTGGGTTGTCCGCGCGCCAACCTCTTCCGAATTCCCTGCCACCTGCATCCCGTGATAACAGCCCATCAATGCCACTATCAGCCCGAACACCGGCGCTTTGATGAGGCCGACATAGAGATCGTATACTGGTACGACATCTTGAATACGTTCGATAAAATTCCAGAACGGGATGCCCAGCGTTACATCCGAGATGACCGCACCGCCGATGATCGCCATGCAGGCAGCGTAAAAGCCCAGCAGCGGCATCATCAACACGGCAGCCAGGATGCGTGGCACGACCAGCGCCTCCATCGGCGAAATGCCGATCGTACGCATCGCGTCCACCTCCTCGGTCAGTTTCATGGTCCCGATCTGCGCGGCAAACGCCGAACCGGACCGGCCAGCGACCATGATCGCTGTCATCAGAACGCCCAATTCACGAAGGGTGATCCGGCCTACCAGATTGACCGTCAGTGTTTCGGCCCCGAACTGCGCCAGCTGCACGGCGCCCTGCTGCGCGATAACGATCCCGATTAGGAAGCTCATCAGGCCGATAATTGCGAGCGAATCGATCCCGACCAATTGCAACTGTCGCACCAGAGCTTTTGTCCGGAATCGTCCGGGGTGGCGCAACAAGCTGCCGAAAGCGAGGATCAGCTGGCCGAGAAAACCAACCATTTTTCGCAAACCACGCGAAAAATCGGCCATCCGTTGGCCTGTAAGTGCGGATACGTGGGTAAACAGACCGAGACTTTCCGGCACCATTACGCTGTCGTTCTCGCTCGCGCCGACAGCATCCATCAGGCGCTGCCCCCGCTCGCTCGCGCCCGTCACATCTGCGCCATTGTCGCGCGCCACGGTGCAGGCAAGCCAGGCGCCTACGGTGTCAATTTCGGTCACTTCCGTCAGGTCAACCAGCGTGAAACCGACCTCGATCTCGCGGATATCCTTGTCGATCGCGCCAATGGTAGAAACCAGATAGGGCCCGGCCAGCGCCAACACTGTGGTGCCATCTTCCTGCTGCTGCAGGGAAAAGCTCGCCCCTTCCGACATTGCCGCATGCTATGCGGGGAAAATGGCGCCATCACAAGCCGTTGCATGGTCGCATTTGCACTGGCATTGGCAGGAACTACCATTGCGGTGGCCCAGCCCCGCCTGCGAGACCGAGCGAACACCGACACCATGACCACTGAACTGCCTACCACATTCGATCCTGCGCAAATCGAAGCGCGCTGGTACCAGCACTGGGAAGAGAAAGGCCTGTTCCGGCCCGAGCGTCCTTATGCAGAGCCGTTCACCATCGTCAACCCGCCACCCAACGTCACCGGCAGCCTGCATATCGGCCATGCTTTGGACAACACGTTGCAGGATATTGTGATCCGGTATGAGCGGCTGCGCGGCAAGGATGCGCTGTGGGTGGTCGGCACCGATCATGCCGGGATCGCCACGCAAATGGTGGTCGAGCGCCAGCTGGAAGAGCGGCAGGACAAACGCACCAATTATTCACGCGAAGACTTCGTCGAGAAGGTGTGGGAGTGGAAAGAGGAAAGCGGCGGCACGATTACGCGCCAGCTGCGACGCCTCGGCTGCTCGATGGACTGGAGCCGCGAACAATTCACCATGGACCCGCATTTCAACGATGCGGTGCTCAAAGTGTTCGTCGATCTCTACAATGACGGCCTGATTTATCGCGACAAGCGGCTGGTCAATTGGGACCCGAAACTGAAGACTGCAATCAGCGATCTCGAGGTCGAGAGCGAAAATATCCCGGGCCATTTCTGGCACTTCAAGTATCCGCTCGAAGACGGTGTGACGCTGGCAGATGGGCGCGATTATATCGAAGTCGCCACCACCCGGCCTGAAACCATGCTGGCCGATATGGCGGTGGCGGTCCACCCGACCGACGAACGGTACAAAAGCGTCGTCGGCAAGCATGTCGTGTTGCCGATCACCGGCCGCCGCGTGCCGATTGTGGAAGACGAGCACGCCGATCCGGAACTGGGCAGCGGCGCAGTGAAAATTACGCCGGGGCATGATTTCAACGATTTCGATGTCGGCAAGCGGGCCGGCTTCGCTCCCGCCGACATGCTCAACATGCTCGATGGCGATGCCAATGTTTGCCAGACCTCCGACGGACTAGTGCCTGACGAATTCGTCGGTTTGCATCGCTTCAAGCGAGACGGCACCGGCGGTGCGCGCGAACTGGTCGTCCAGCGCCTGAAAGTACAGGGCTTCCTGATCCCGCATGTGACCAAGACCAAGAAGGGCGAAGAAGTCGAGCTCGACGCCGAGCCGCGCACCATCGCGACCCCGTTCGGGGACCGTGGCGGCGTGGTCATCGAGCCGTGGCTGACAGACCAATGGTATGTGAATGCTGCGGAGCTGGCCAAGGCTCCGATCCAGGCGGTGAAAGACGGCACCATCGAGATCGTCCCAAAGAGCTGGGAGAAAACCTTCTTCAACTGGATGGAAAACATCCAGCCGTGGTGTGTCAGCCGCCAGTTGTGGTGGGGCCACCGTATTCCGGCGTGGTTCGATGACAATGGCAATGTGTTCGTCGCTGCCACCGAAGAGGAAGCTCAGGCGCAAGCAGGAGCAGGCGTTGCGCTCAAACGCGACGAAGACGTGCTCGACACGTGGTTCTCTTCCGGCCTGTGGCCCTTCGCCACGCTTGGTTGGCCCGATGAGAGCGCACCGCTGTTTCAAAAACACTACCCGAACGATCTGCTCGTATCCGGCTTTGACATCCTGTTCTTCTGGGATGCGCGGATGATGATGCAGGGGATGCATCTGACCGGGCAGGCCCCATGGCCCAAGCTCTATCTCCACGGGCTCGTGCGCGCCGCCGACGGGCAGAAAATGTCCAAGTCCAAGGGCAATGTCGTCGATCCACTAGGCCTGATCGACCAGTATGGCGCCGATGCGCTGCGCTTCTTCATGGCAGCAATGGAAAGCCAGGGCCGCGACATCAAGATGGATGACAAGCGGGTCGAGGGATATCGCAATTTCGCGACCAAGCTGTGGAATGCCACCCGTTTCTGTCAATCCAACGGCATCGGTGCGAGCGACTCGCTGGCCGCGCCAGCAGCCAAGCTAGCCGCCAACCAATGGATCATCGGCGAAGTGGCGCAAACCGTGGAAGCGCTCGACGCGGCCATGGCCGATCTACGCTTCGATGCCGCTGCCAACACCGTCTATCACTTCGTGTGGGATCGGTTCTGCGATTGGTATCTGGAGCTGATCAAACCGGTGTTTACCGGCGATGCAAACAGCCCCGCTGCGGTCGAGACCCGTGCCGTGGCAGGGTGGGCGCTCGACCAGATCCTGGTCATGCTGCACCCCTTTATGCCTTTCATCACCGAAGAGCTGTGGAACGCGCAGGGTGACCGTGCGAATTATCCGCTCATCACTGCCAAGTGGCCCGAGCCAAAGGCGTCTGTCGATGCTCACGCCGTCGCTGCGATTGACTGGGTGATTGAGCTGACCAGCAATGTCCGCTCCGCCAAGAATGAGCTCGGCATTGCCCCCGGCGCGAAGCTGGCCGCTTTCCTTCCCGAAGCGTCCGATCTAGCCAGCAGCACAATCGAACGCAGCTCCGCCGCGATCGAACGTCTCGCGCGCCTGACGCCAGTGACACTGGGCGAAGCTCCCGCAGGTGCTGCAATGCAGGTCACTGCGGGCAGCGATGTGTTCATCATCCCGCTCGAAGGCGTGATCGACATTGCCGATGAGAAGGCCCGCATCGCAAAGGCACTGGCCGCCAGCGAGAAGGAAGTGAAGGCGCTCGACGGGCGGCTGTCCAATACCAACTTTGTCGAGCGCGCCAAACCCGAAGCAGTCGAGAAAGCCAAGGCCGACCACGCGCATCACAGCGCCGAAGTCGAGCGGCTGCGAGCGGCGCTGGCGCGATTGGGGTGATCAGTCCGCGCCAGGTGAGTTTTTCTAACTGTTTCAATCATGGCATTGGCGACGAATGGGGAATGGTATCATGGCACCGAAATTGGATGACAGATGTGCCAGCGACACCGATGCGCTAGATTTACACTTTGTTTCAATTGGTTAAGCCGGGCATGCATGGGTGGCACTCCGTCGCCTTTGTCGCCTCCAAAGGAAATAATCGCATAGTATGACGCAATTGATCCTCGCCACTGACGATACCGGAGGCCCGGAAATCTTCGCCTCGGTACAGGGCGAAGGGCCGTCTGCCGGCATGCCGGTCGCATTTGTGCGGCTCAGCCGTTGCAATTTGGCCTGTGTCTGGTGTGACACCGCTTACACCTGGCATTTCGAGGGCGATAACCGGCCGCATCGCGGCGGCGCTACATTCGAACGGAAGGCAAACCAGATCACTCTTGATGTCGCCGATGTGGCCGAACGCATTGCCGCATTCGGGCAAAAACGACTGGTCATAACCGGCGGCGAACCGTTGATGCAGGCCGGCCCCTTGGCAGAGATGCTGGAGGCCCTGCCCGATATGACGGTGGAGGTGGAAACCAACAGCACCACCAAGGCTCCGCCGCGGCTCGACATCCGTATCGACCAATACAATGTCAGCCCCAAGCTTGCCCATTCCGGCAATCCGGCAGAGCTGGCGCTCATCCCGGAGCGGCTCGATTTCTATGCGCTAGACCCGAGAGCCTGTTTCAAATTTGTGATCGCAGACCCGGTCGATCTCAACGAAGTGATCGATCTCCAGCGGCGTCACGCGATTCCGCCTGCGCGGATATTCCTGATGCCGGAGGGGACAGACAGCGCGACCTTACGCGCACGGATGGACTGGCTCGTCCCGCTTTGCCTCGACCATGGATACCGCCTGAGCGACCGCCTCCATATTCACCTGTTCGGCGACACACGGGGGACGTGATTTTTTTCCGCACGCCCTCCGGCGCGCGATGTCCTCGCACCTGCGGTGCTGCGGGCGGGCGGTCGCCCTTGCGGCTTGCTAGGCGCAAGCCGAGCTCCGCGACACGGTCGATGTGAAGCGCCAGGATGCGTGTTTGACGCCATGAATGTCGAGCCCTGGCTCGGTCGGCGACTAGCCGACCGCAAGCGCGACTGCGCGCCCGAGCTTATGCGAGGAAAGCCAAGCGATGCGGACGCATCGCGCCCGGCGCCTGAGGGCCAATACAGTAAACTAACCTTGCGCACGCCAGCGGTGGACGACGCGATGGACGGCTTCCTCTTCACCGCCGGTCTGGCGCCAAAGTTCGACAAAGCTCGGGTCTTCCGATGCCGGGCGCTTGGATTCTTCCAGATTGTCGAAGCTGACACGGATAGGGATTGCCACACCCTCGCCGCAAACAATGCATTCGCGATTGCGCAACGCGGGAATGGAATCGAGGAAACCGCGCGCACCTTCGGGCATGGCGGCCTTAACAAAGGCCTGGTCGCGATCGTTGTTGAGACGCATGGAGATGATCGTGCCGCATTGCGACAAGACACCTTCGGCAAGGTCGGATGGGCGCTGGGTAATCAGGCCCAGCGAGATGCCGTATTTCCGCCCCTCTTTCGCGATCCGCCCCAGGATATCGCCAACCGAGGAACCATCGGCATTCGCCTCGCTCGGCACATAACGGTGAGCTTCCTCGCAAACCAGCAGGATCGGCCGGGTGCGCTCTTCGCGGGCCCAGATGGCGTAATCGAACACTAGCCGGCTCAGCACGGCAACGACGGTGCTCGTGATGTCCGACGGGACGCCGGAGACATCGATGATCGCAATCGGCTTGCCATCGCTCGGCATGCGGAAAATCTTCGAAATGAATTCCGCCATCGTGTCACCGACCAACATGCCGGAGAACATGAATTGATAGCGGGGGTCGCCCTTCAGCTCCTCCAGCTTACCCTTGATCCGCATGTAGGGCGCAGAGGAGTTGGCCTTGTCGAGCTTGCCCATCTCATCAGCGATTGCGGTCGAGAGATCGGACAGGAGATAGGGGATTGGGGAATCGACCGTAATCTTGCCCATCGTCTCGGCCAGCCGGTTCTTCCCGCGCGCCTTGAGAAGGCATTTGGCCAGAATGTCTTCGTCAACCTGCCGGTCATTGCCCGTACTGGTCAGCAATACCTCGCAGTGCTCCTCGAAATTGAGCAGCCAATACGGCATTTGCAGGTTCGACACGTCGAGGATCAGCCCGGTATTCTTGAACGCAGCCGAGTATTCGCCGTGCGGATCGATCATCACGATATGACCTTCTGGCGCGGCCTCGCAAATGCGGTGCAGGATCAGCGCGGCGCTGGTCGATTTACCGGTACCGGTCGAACCCAACAGCGCGAAATGCTTGCCCAGCATGGCATCGACATAAAGGCCGGCCCGGATGTCCTTGGTTGGATAGACGGTTCCGATCTGGATGTTGGAACGGCCATCGCTGGCATAGACCATCTTCAAGTCGGGGGTGCTGGCCGGATAGACATAGGCACCGGGGACCGGGTAACGGGTCACACCACGTTTGAAGGCATGGATCTTGCCAGTCAGCTTCTCTTCCTGGCCTTCGCCAAGGAAATCGATGTTGGCGATGATCCCGCCATTCTGGCGGCGATCCTGGCGCTGGTTGCGGACGCTAGCCAGCAGCCAGCTATCCCCGACACGGATCTTGATCTGGCTCCCGACTTGGCCGGCAAGCGCGATCGAAGGATCGGCGTCTTTCATGCACTCATTCAGACGTTGCAGATCAATCGCAATCTGCGAGCCGGCCCCGGATATCTCCAGAACCACGCCGATCGGCTTGCCGACATTGTCGCTGGCAGCCTTTGGCTGGGCCTGCGGCTCACGCGCCGGTGCAGCAGCGGTTTGCGGCTGTGCTGGCTCGGAAGCCTGGAATTCCTGTTTGCCCATGTCAGTCATGCGTTCGGACCCCTGATCCATTCTTCGGATTTCAGCAGGTGCGCTAGCAGGAACAGGGTTAAGATCGCGTCAATTTGCTCCGGTGGAGCCGTCAAATCATGGCGAAGAGGCGACCCGCGAGCCAACCCATCAGGACAGACAGGAAGATCGCCGTCAGACCGTAGAGGAACGACTGGTACTGGGAGAACACCTCGACAAAGCGCTCAAAGCCGACCTTCTTCACTTCCACTTCGGCAATCGCGGACGAGATCACACGGCCCCGGCTCACGGCAAAGGTTTCAGCGGTGTAGGTCCCGGTCTGGACATTGGAGGGCAAGCCAATGCGCGCCTGGTAAAGCACGCCTTCGCTAACCTGCACCCCGTCCATATCCTCTTTATACAGGCCGAGGCGGGTACGCAGATCGACCAGCCCTTCGCTGAAGCGTGTCTGCTCCTCGGGATCGATGGTTCCGCTTGGCGAAAGCTGGATGAAATCGGTACCGAATTCGAAGATCGCCGCTGTCCTGTCGTCGACGATCTCTTCGATCGGACGGCTGGAGGCGACTGCAAAATAGGATGGTGCAGAACGGAACGCCGTGCTCTCGGCATTCATCCAGATGCCGCCGATCTGACGCTTTTCGCGCAACCGGATGGGTTCCGATGGACCCTTGAGGACAACCACGATGTCGTACCCCTCTGCAGCGCGGCGCCCTCTCGGATCGAGAATGGCGCCGAACAAAAGCAATTCGGTCCCGACGAAGCCCTGCCTTACCTGCACTTCATGTTGCGATACTTCGGGGACCAGCACGGGATCGCGCTGAGCCGAAAGCGCAAACAATGCCAGCACAAGGAACAGCCAGCGCCTCACAATGGCGACACCGTATAGATTTCGTCGGGCTGGATGCCGAGGCCGAACAGCATGCGCAGCGCAACAGCAATCACGATCGCGGCCAGGATCAGACGCAGCAGATCGGGCCGCGCCTTAAGCGCAATCTTCGTCCCGAATTGCGCGCCGAGAACCGACCCCACCAGCAACAGGGCAGCGAGGACAAGGTCGACGGCCTTGGTGGTAAGCGCATGGGTCATGGTGGTGGCCATGGTAACAAACAGGATGTTGAACAGCGAAGTGCCCACCACGACCTTGCCGCTCATTCCCAGGATATACAGCATCGCGGGCACCAGCATGAAACCACCGCCGACGCCCATCAACATGGTCAGCACCCCAACCAGCAAGCCCAGGATCAGCGGCGCCAGTGGGGAAATGTACAGACCAGAGCGGTAGAACCGCCAGCGATAGGGCAAGGCGGCAACCAGCGGATGATGCCGCCGGCGCGCCGCTGGTTGGGCTGAGCCCTTGCGCCGCGCCATGATCGAATCCAGCGCCTCTCGCATCATCAGCGATCCGATCGTGCCCAGCATCAAGACGTAAAGGACATTGATGATCACATCGATCTGGCCGATCGACTGGAAGAAACGGAACAGCACAGCACCGAACATCGCGCCCACCACGCCGCCTGCCACGAGCACCGCGCCCATGCGATAATCGACCCCATCGCGCTTGTTATGGGCAAGGACGCCCGAAACGCTTGCACCGGTTACCTGCGTAGCGGCGGAAGCGGCCGCCACGGTCGGCGGTATACCGTAGAATATCAGCAATGGTGTGGTCAGGAAGCCTCCACCCACACCAAACAGGCCGGACAAGATTCCCGTCAGCGCTCCCAACGCGACAATCACGATCCCGTCGACCGAGAGATTGGCTATGGGGAGATACACGTCCATGGGTCCCCAGCCGTAGCCGAGGCGGGGCAAGGATTAAAGGACACTGTGGATCAGAAACCGGTGGTAACGGTCAGCGCCACGCCCGATCCCGGCACCGCGTTGCCTGCAACCCTCATCCGATAGTCGACCGCGACCCGTGCGGGCATACCGGCGATCTCGACTTGCATGCTGGCCGTCGGGCCGATGTCGACACGTTCCGCACCCTTCTGCGCACCGCCCCACGCCCCCGCTCCGGCACGCAATTCGCCCAGATCGAACTCGGCCAGAGAGCGATCAACCCGCACTTGCCCGTCGGCAAAACCAGTCGCGAACCGCCCGCCGACATAGCCTGCCTGGGCATAGGCCTCGGCGCGCAAACCAGCTGGCAGTGCCTTGGGCGGCAACTCGGTTGCGACAAATCCGCTTGGCCGGACAAAGGTATCGTTTCCGGCATGGGTCACACGCAATTCCGCATGCGCGGCCAGCGGCACGGCTGGCACCGGCCTGGCCCCGACGCCGAACGCTACATCCGTTTCTCCGTTTGCAACCAATGCTCGGCTAGCACGCGCATATAGAAACGGGCGATGCTTGCTGTCCGGTCGCAATCGGTAACGCAGCACTGCACCGGCTTGGCTCGCACCATAGCTTGCCGGTCGTATCGCCTGGGGGCCGCCACCCCTGCCTTGCCGAGCCAGGAGCCAGGCATCGAGCGTCCATCTCCCGCTTGCTCCGATTTGGCGACCGCCAGAAGGCTGCGGGATTGCCAGTGCCTGACGAACAGAATCGACCAGCGGCAGATGCGCCATTGCAGCCGCAAACAGGATTTGGTGACCGCCAGCCACTGTCGGCGTAATGCCTCGATCAGGCGCAGCCCATATCAAGGCATCGCCCGAGACCGGACTGCGGTGCCGCGTTGGCACAGGTTCCGCCACTGGATTGTCCATCCATGGCCCCTTGAGAACGGGACTCCAGGCCTGCATCAGTTTGCGTTTGGGCAGTACGTTGTGCTGCGCCCTACCGATTGCGAAATCGGAACCTGAAGTCTCAGCCCCTGCCACCCGATCAGATGATCCAGCTTCGACCAGGATTGGAGGCAGATCTATCGGGCCAAACGGCGACTGCCAGGTAGCAATGCGGGCCACCATCCAAGCCAGTGCCAACACGCCGAGCACGATAAGCGGCTGCCCCTTGCGCACAGACGAACCGCTCACGCGAGCGCCCCGGCCTGATGGCGGGCAGCCGGATGGGCAGAATGTGACGTCTTGTCCCAATGCGGCCTGTTCCCGCGCAATGTTTGCAGATACGCCATCAGGGCGCGGCGCCCGGCCATGATCGCGATGATATTGCCGATCGGTATGCGCAGCACTGCCCGAATGCCCTCTCTCGCCCCATACTCGCGAGCGGTGAAGGCAAAGCGGAAGACCGCCCGCCACACGAGCCCGGCAAAGTTTAACAGCAGCAGCCACCACAAGGCAGGGGTCAGCTCGATCTCTGGTGCCAGCCCCAGCCCGCTCGCGATCCAACTCGCTACGGCCAGGACAAGCAGGATATAGGCCATCGCCAGCACCAGAGCGGTCAATGGCCCCCGGCGGTCGCGCAGTCGCATCCAGCTCTCTGCGGGCGACAGGCTCCAGCCGAGCCGATCCCAGCCCTGGAACGCGATCCCATGGACCCACCGTGTTTTCTGGCGGACAGCGCTGGCAATGTCAGCGGGAAAGCATGCGCGTGTCGCAACCAACCGGCCATCTTCGTAGCGGGCGCGAAGAAACCGCATCCTGCCCCCTTGATGCCCGATGCCAAGACCCAGCTCGTAGTCCTCTGTCAGGCTATCGGCTGCAAACGGCACACCGTCACCGCGACGATCGGCAAGCAAAGCGAGCTGCTCCCGGGCAACAGCACAGCCTACCCCTGCTGAAGGAAGCCCGGCGCCAACCGCATCTCTTACAACCATCGCTTTGCCATGTGCCTCGGCGAATTCCTCGCAATAGTGGCCCGATATCCAGCGTGAATGGGCTTGTGGCTCTGGCAGGACAGGCAGTTGTACGAAGTCAGCGTCGTCCAGTGTGGAATCCGCCAGGCTCAAAGCTGCCGCATCGACCATGTCCTCCGCATCGTGCAGCAAGACCATCCGGAAGGCCTCGCCGGAGCGAACCTCGTCCAGTGCCAACGCCTGGTACAGCCTGTTCAGGCAATCTGCCTTGGTTGTCGGGCCGAGGCGGTCATGGACAATGATCCGCAAGCGTGGATCGCCAGGCGCAGCCTCTACGGCTGCAGCAATCGTCGCAGGATCATTGCGATAGCACCCGACATAAAGGCACAACTCGGATTGGGGCCAGACATCAAGGGCATGCGCGATCGTGGTGCCAATGACATCCTCTTCCTGCCATGTCGGGATCAGGATCGCAGCCCTGCCCTTTAGCGGACGTTCAACGTGTCGCGGCGTGATCTGCACCGTCTGGGTGCGACCGCTCAGCCGGAGCCAGACCCATGCAAGGTCCACCGCCAATTCATCAATTGACCCCAAAAGAAAGAACAAGCCTGCAAACAGAAGCAGCTCATACTGGACGAGCAGCAGCCATTCGCCCGCAGTAAACCCTGCGAGTTCCACATAGCCCCCAAACCTCTGTCCTCTGTGAAGTAGCCTATCGGACCCAGACTCCCCTTGCAACGCGGGAAATAACCATCAAAAGGGCGCGCAATCATGATTGAACCGACCCGTTCCCCTATCGCCCGTGCATTTGCACCCGTCCGTGCCCTGTTCGTCAGCGACGCATCGGCCGGTGTCCTGCTGATCCTGGTGGCTGCCGCTGCAATGCTGGTGGCCAATTCACCGCTCGCGGGTGCCTACGAAGAACTCTTCTACGGCGAGCTTCGCTGGACACCCATTCCCAAACTCGATGATCTCCATTTGTGGATCAATGACGGACTGATGGCGATTTTCTTCTTCGTGGTCGGCCTCGAGGTCAAACGCGAACTGATTTGTGGCCAGCTTTCCAGTCCGGAACAACGCCGCCTCCCGGTCCTGGCTGCCATCGCCGGCATGGCCGTGCCGGCCCTGATCTATTCCTTTGTGGTCGGGTTTGACAGCCCGTTGATCCGCGGGTGGGCGATCCCTGCAGCAACCGATATTGCCTTTGCCATGGGCGTTCTGGGCCTGCTCGGAAGCCGGGTGCCTGCATCGCTGCGATTGTTCCTGCTTACCGTCGCAATTGTCGACGATATCGGCGCGGTCCTGGTGATCGCGGCGTTCTATACCGCCAATCTCAAGATGATGTGGCTGCTCATCGCCATCGCCATTTTCGGGGTCATGGTGGCCATGAACAAGTTCGGTGTCGACCGTATCTGGCCCTATATTCTGGTTGCCTTGGCATTGTGGGTTGCTGTGCTGTTTTCCGGTGTGCACGCAACGATCGCCGGTGTTCTTGCCGCGCTGACGATCCCGATGCACAGGACCGACGGGCATTCCCTGCTGGAAAAACTCGAACACAGCCTCGCGCCGTGGAGCGCCTATCTGGTGGTGCCGGTCTTCGGCTTCGCCAATGCCGGGGTCAATCTGTCAGGCATGGGCATTGACGAAGTCCTCGCTCCGCTCCCGCTCGCAATTGCGGCCGGCCTTGTGGTCGGCAAGCAAGTGGGGATTTTCGGAATCATCGTGGCAGCGGTAAAGCTGAAGATCGCGAAGCCACCTGAAAACGCCAACTGGATGGAAATCTGGGGCGTCAGTGTTTTGACCGGGATCGGCTTCACCATGTCGCTGTTTATCAGCGGCCTCGCATTCACGGAGAGCCGGATGTTGATCGACGAAGCCAAGATCGGGATCCTCGGCGGCTCGCTGATTTCAGCCATATTGGGTTATTTGGTCTTGCGGTTGACGACCACCCATCCGGAAGAAAAGCCGGTCGAGATGGTCAAACCCTGACCAGCAACGGGCGGCCTACCAGCTGCCCGTATTCTCCATACTGGCCCAGGGTTCCTGCGGCGGCAGGTTGCCATCCTGCAGAAGCTCGACCGAGATGCCGTCCGGCGATTTGACAAAGGCCATATGCCCGTCTCGCGGGGGACGATTGATCGTCACACCGGCATCCATCAAGCGCTGACATGTGTCGTAGATATTATCGACCCGGTAGGCGAGGTGGCCAAAGTTGCGCCCGCCATCATACTCTTCAGGCGTGCTGCCATCCTCGTTCGGCCAATTATAGGTCAACTCGACCTCGGCAAGTCCTGCCTGACCGGGAGCTGCAAGAAAAATCAGGGTGAACCGCCCTGCCTCCACTTCGAAGCGCCGAACCTCCTCCAGCCCAATCAGTTTGAAGAATGCAACGGTGGCATCCGGATCGCTCACGCGGATCATGGAGTGGAGATATTTGACCATGGGGCACTGTCCTTCACAAACGGTTCATCGACAGAATAGCACAACTCACCGCAGGGTAAGCGATGAGATGGAGGATGAAATGAGTGAGGAGAGCAAACAGGAAGAGCATGCCGGCAGCAAGGGTTTTTTCGATAAGACAACCAGACGCTGGCTGGGCACGGCAGCGGTTGTGTCGCTCGGGCTGGTCTCCGGCGGATATTTGCTGGGTGACGGTCTGTTGCGGGCCAAAGAGGCTGATCGTTCTGTGACCGTACGCGGGCTTGCAGAGCGCGATGTCACGGCGAACCTCGCGACGTGGACGATCAGCTATTCAAGCAGCTCGACCGATCTTGCGCAGGCCCAGGCTAAGGTGCGCCGCGATACTGACACTATTCGCGGATTTTTCGAAGAGCTCGGCTTTCCTGACGAAGCGCTGCAACCAACAGGCGCCAATGTCTCCAGCTACACAAACAACGGCGTGACGAAGTACACCGTCCGCCAGCGCATGGCGCTGCGCAGCAATGATATCGATCTCGCCCGCAAGGCCGTCTCGCAACAGTTCGACCTCGTCAGCAAAGGCGTGTTCCTCGAAGAAGGGTCGGGCATGTCCTACAGCTTTACACAGCTGAACAAGATCAAGCCCGAAATGGTCGCAGAGGCTACGCGCGATGCGCGTGCATCGGCAGAACAATTCGCCAAGGATAGCGGCACCGATGTCGGCTCCATCCGCGAGGCGACGCAAGGCTATTTCACGATCGAGGCCCGCGACGGGGAAGCTGGTGGATGGGGCGTTGCCGATTCGCCGTTCAAGAAAGTGCGCGTGGTAACCACCGTCAATTTCTCGATCGGCTGACACAGATACAAGAAAGCCCGCGCCGTGGTGGGCGCGGGCTTCTTTGGTTGCAACAGGCGATCGCCTTACATGCTGTAGCCGATGGTGAAGAAGATACCGGCATCGGTGAAATCTTCGATCGAAGGCCCTTCGGTATCAACGTAATTGATACCCACGCTGAGCGAGTCCGTGACCGCGTAGCTTGCGCCAATGCCCCAATCGATCGAATTGCCACTAAGATCGGTGGCAAAGACGCCATCAGTATAGCCCAGATGCGCCGTCAGAGTGACAGGCGTCTCGGGAATGGCAACTTCGAAGTCGGTGTAGATGTAGAAGTTGTCCTGGTTGCCGAGGGAGTCCTGCTCCCAGGCATAAGCTACACCAAGCGTCGCGCCGACCGGACCGATCGTGGTCGAAACCGATGCATAGGGCTCGAAGTAATCGGTATCCACGCCGGGAATGTCACCGGTTGGATAGATATAATAAAGCAGGCCGACATCGAAGGTCAGGCCATCGGTGATATCGCCGCTCCAACCGGCGTAGACATCCAGTTCAAGCTCACCAAAAGCGGTACCGCCCGAGATCGACGATGCCCATGTGCCGACATAGAAGCCGCTCGAATGGCCCAGATCGATGCCGCCTTGCAGAGCGATATCTCCGTCAGAGAACGAGACACCGCGGAACCGGTAATCGGAAACCAGGGCGACATTGCCGGAGAGCTCGAAACCACTTTCGTCACCATTCGAGCTGAGAGTTTCCTCAGGCGGAATGTAAGATACGCGTTCGATATTATCCAGCGAGACAAGCTCGGTCGGCACTTCTTCAGAGATCGTCACAGGCGTGGCGATTGCATCCAGCGATGGCGCGTCTGCTACTGCAACCATATCGATCGCAATGGTTTCGACCGCTTCGGGCGCGTTGGTTTCTTCGGCGGCAAGAGCCGGGGTCGCCACCATGGCGCTACCGGCAAGGAGAGTCGCGGCAAAACCGCGGATGGACGTAAGCATGACAAACTTCCTCGAGTTAGGGTGTCGCTTCGTCCCACCTGCATATCGACCGGCCAGCGTTTTAGGTGCGTGGTCTCAACTCGATATGACATAATCATGCACAGTTACGCTGCACTGCACAAGAAAATTGTATCCACCGGCTTATCGGCACCAGTGGCGTGACTTTTTGGCACCACCGCCCCGTTGCGGCGGGCCGTTGTGGATTGCGGATAGCCGGGTCTGCGCCTATGTCGCGGCGCATCCATTTGCGATATCTTCCACGACACAACCATGTTGAAATCGATCAAGAAACTTATGGGCACCAAGAACCGTGCCCCCGCTGCGTCCGTCCCTGACGGCAAGCGTTTCTATGCGATCGGCGATATCCACGGTCGTAACGACCTGTTTGAGGCCCTCATCGCAGCGATCGACAAGGAAATCGACAAGCACAGCCATATCGATGCCGAGATAATTCTTCTGGGCGACCTGGTGGATCGCGGACCGGACAGTTCCGGAGTGATCAAGAATGCGCACAAGTGGCGCAAACGTCGCCCGGTCCGCATCCTGGCTGGCAATCATGAAGAGATGTTCCTCCAGTCATTCGATGATGTGAAGGTCTTGCGTCATTTCCTGCGCCATGGCGGACGCGAAACCATTCTCAGCTATGATATCTCCAAGAAGCAGTACAACGAGGCTTCGCTGGAAGAGTTGCAGGCCCTGATCACGGCAAAAGTGCCGGAGAAAGATCGCAAATTCCTCAGCAATTTCGAAGAGATGATTATCGCTGGCGACTATGTATTCGTGCATGCGGGTATAGCCCCTGGCGTGGAACTGGAAGATCAGAGCCGCGACGATTTGCTCTGGATCCGGGACAAATTCTTGTCCCACGACCAGCCGCATCCGCGGGTAGTGGTTCACGGGCACACAATTTTCGAAGAAGTTGAAGAACGCCCCAACCGCATCGGCGTAGACACTGGTGCATTCCGTTTCGGCCGACTCACAGCCTTGGTGCTGGAAGGAAATGAGCGCCGCATGATTCAAGCCGTCGAGGAAGACGGCAAGATCAAGATCGAAAAGAAGGACAAGCTGCAATGAAGATTGCGATGGTGGGATCAGGCTATGTCGGCTTGGTATCGGGGGCCTGCTTTGCCGATTTCGGCCACGATGTGGTGTGCATCGACAAGGACCAGTCCAAGATAGACCGACTGCATGACGGGATCATGCCAATCTACGAACCCGGCCTGGATGCTCTGGTCGAAAGCAATGTCAAAGCTGGGCGCCTGAGTTTCACCACCGATCTGGCCGAGGGCATCAAGGATGCATCCGCCATCTTCATTGCTGTGGGCACACCCAGCCGCCGCGGCGATGGCCATGCCGACCTGACATTCGTTTACGAAGTCGCGCGCGAAGTAGGCGCAACCTTGGACAACGAAGCTGTCATCGTCACCAAATCGACAGTCCCGGTCGGGACCGGGGATGAAGTCGAACGAATTATCCGGGAGACCGGCACGACCCAACGTTTTGCCGTGGTTTCCAATCCCGAGTTCCTACGCGAAGGGGCCGCCATTGGTGACTTCAAGCGGCCTGACCGCATCGTCATCGGGGCCGAGGATGATTTCGGTCGCGAGGTTATGAGCGAGGTCTATCGGCCCCTTTTCCTCAATGAATCGCCCATCCTCTTCACCAGCCGCCGCACCAGCGAACTGATCAAATATGCTGCCAATGCATTTCTCGCCACCAAGATCACTTTCATCAACGAGATGGCCGATCTGTGTGAGAAAGTGGGTGCCGATGTGCAGGACGTGTCGCGCGGGATCGGCATGGATGGCCGGATCGGGGCGAAATTCCTCCATGCCGGCCCCGGCTATGGCGGATCGTGTTTTCCGAAGGACACGCTGGCCTTGCTCAAGACGGCGGAGGACTATGAAAGTCCCGTCCGGATTGTGGAGTCGGTGGTCAAGGTTAATGAAAGCCGCAAACGTGCGATGGGCCGCAAAGTGCTCGACGCGCTTGGCGGAATGGAAGCTGCACGGGGCAAGAAAGTTGCGCTGCTGGGTCTCACTTTCAAACCCAATACCGATGATATGCGCGACAGCCCGGCCATTGCGGTCGCCCAGACCCTGACCGATGCTGGAGCCATGGTGGAAGCCTACGACCCCGAGGGAATGGAGCTCGCAAAACCACTGATGCCGAAGGTGACCATGGTCGATGATCCCTATGCGGCGATCAAGAATGCCGATGTCGTTGCGATCGTGACCGAATGGGATGCTTTCCGGGCGCTCGATCTCGGGCGGGTCAAGGAACTGGCCAAGGCACCCGTGATGGTGGATCTGCGAAATATCTACCAGCCAGACGATATGCGAAGCAAAGGCTTTGATTACACAAGCATTGGCAGGAGCTAACCAGCTCCTTCATTCGCCCAGCGCGACGAGATCCGCGAACGCTGCGCGCGCTCCGCATGTGATAAAGCTGCTCGCGGCATCTGGCGTGTCGCCCATGTTGCCTGAATAGCGGAACTCGAGCCTTTCGTTCCAGATACGAAAAAGCGGAATTTGTTCGCCGTCATCAGTTTCGGCGCCGTACCAGCCGGTCTCTGGATCATAGGCTGCACTGGATACGGATAGCGTACAAAGATGCGCGTTGGCGCCAACCGCTTCTCCGATTGCCGCGATCCTACCGTTCTCAAGCCCTACCAACGTGACCCCCTGGCGCGATGCGCTTTCGAGGACTTTGCGGAGCCGCTTGTAAAGTGGAGAGTTACGCATCGGTTTTCCCACGGGCAACACGTCCTCCTCAAACTGGCGCGATTGGTCAGGGGCCAGGATGATCGGGATATCGATGGATGCCAGCAGCCCGGTCTTGCGATCTTCATAGGCTTGCTCGACGCAGTCCCGATCTTCGCACTGGTCGCGTTGACGCAACCAGGCCCGTTGGTCGCGCAGCGTCGTTCGGCCTGCCTGCTTGGCCACTGCGTAAAGCTGCGCCACGTCACGATCGAGCCGTCTCAAATTGCTTTCATACTCACCGCATACCAGCTTTTCCGCCGTGTTCTGCGCGAGGCCGCAATCGAAGGACGGGACGTCAATCTTTGCGGATAGGGCACTTTGCTGCAGCAGACGGAAGTCTTCCGTCGACACGCGCTCCTGCGGATACCGTTGATCCGGCGCGTCATTCGGCCAACCCAGGATGAGCGGACCATCCAGCACAATGCCACGCAGATAGGGTATGGCACGAGGGCTGAGAATGGCCTGATCGATCCTTGCGCCCTCGAAATTGTCGAAACCCCAGACCGGGAAGCTCGACAGGCTGGCACCTGTCAGATCGACACCGGAGAAATCGGCGCCGCTGCTGCCGCCACAGGCCTCATCCATCGTGATCCCGCAGCGGAACCGAAACCCCCGCATTGTGGCATCGCTGAAGTCGGCATTCTCCAGATTGCTTGTCCAATAGCGGCCCACCCAGCTTGCGTAGGAAAGATCGGCGTCAGCAAAGCTGGTGCCGCTGGCGTTCACACCGATCATCTTTGCTTCTTGCAAAGCCGTATTGGAAAGGTCGCCACCCGACAGGTCTACTCTAACCAGGGTCAACTTCTCGATCTTCGCATTGCCCCAGGCGCTCGAGGAAAGGTCGGTTTCAACAAAGCATGTGCCCGCGGCGATGCCAGCGAAATCGGCTGGCCCCGCGCCTTGAAAATTCCCTCCGACAATGATGACGCCGCCGCTTCCACGGGCCAGGGCGTCTTTCAGATTTTGATAGTCCGCTCCGGCAATGACTGGAATGGCGGCCTCGGGGTCAGCCATCTCGCACATGCTACGCGCTGCTTCAGAAGTGTAGTCACCCAGCCCCGCTTCAGGCGGCGCCGCTGCTGCAACTGCGCACCAGAAACCCACTGCCGCGATGGCCCCACCCATCACAGTTTGTATCAAGCCCAAGTCATCCCTCCTATGTCACACCAGATAGTGCCACAGGATGCCAGATCACCAAAGACAGATCAGCCAAACCAGCGTGCGCGATTGTCCCGATGACGCAAGGCCCCGAGACACGCAGCGGCAACCGCCACCCCTGATACTGCTGTGGCGATGGCAATAGCGCCGCTTTCTTGCCCGCCACGAAAATAAATCGCCAATAAAGCCCATAGGAAAACCAGCGAGTACCAGGGGTTGCCTTTGCTGCGGGCTACAGCGGTCGCTGCGATTGCTCCGCCGACCAGGATAATTGCCGCTGCAATGAGAGGGTATTCAAAGCCGCCTGCGACGCCATAGTAGACGAGTGTCGCGGAGATATTGACGATCGTTGCTGCCGTTAGCCACGCCGCAAGTGCGCTGAACACGAGTGCCACAATCCAACGCTCTCCCGCAGTAAACGGACGCTCAAAACTGACCATGACGCGCAAAATCGCCAGCAAGCACATCAGCGAAAACGCGATAATGATCGCGGATATGACAGTCAGGTTCGCAAATTGGGTGTAGGTTGCCCACAATCCCTGCGCTGACAGGGCCCCGACTGCAGACCAGCCGATCCGGTCCACCAGTTCACTGTCTCGCTGTTTGGGCAATGCTTGCCAGATTGCGAACAAGGCTGAGCCTAAGAACAAGGGTCCCCAGATCGCAAACGCCCATCCCGAAGGCGTGATCAAGGTCCGTACGCTGTCGGACCGGTCACCAATCGGCTCCCCGAAGCCAAGCTGGGGAAGGAATGTCGCCCCGATCTGGATGATGACAGCCAAGAGAATGGCGACAATTTGGACGGGCGAGCGGTTGGCGCGAAGGGCAGTCATGCCCCTTCAATCCGGGGCAGGACGCGATGTTCCCGCCAACGGGCTGCGTCAGGTGCCAGGGGGCCTGTAAGCCGGGTTCTGTCCTGCAACCGGTATCTTTCGACCAGCGCCGCAGGGGCAGCCATTCATCTAGGCGGAGGATTGCTCCTGCGCGCTCAAGCAGCCAACCCGGGCGATCACGGGACAAAACATCCCTGCCGCACTCCGAAGAGATTGGCGCGCCGCCCCTATTTGGCCTTGCTCCGGGTGGGGTTTGCCATGCGGAGACTGTCGCCAGCCCCCCGGTGCGCTCTTACCGCACCCTTTCACCCATGCCTGTGAGGTCTCGACCTCCATCGGCGGTATACTCTCTGTGGCACTTTCCCTGGGGTTTCCCCCGGCGGGCGTTACCCGCCACCCTCGTTTCGTGGAGCCCGGACTTTCCTCGAGTTTCCTCGCGGCTGCCCGGCCCCCTGGCTCGCCCCGTATAGAGTGGGTGCCGGGTTTAGGAAACCCGGCACCTGCAAGCCCTACTCTTGCGCGTCACCGCCGATGTTCTCGAGCGTATCATCAGGCGACAGCAGATAGCGCCAGATCACGGCGCCGATGGCAGCCCCGACCAGAGGCGCGACCCAGAACAACCACAGCTGCCCCGCCGCGCCCGTCTCGGCGAAGAAAGCAACGCCGGTTGAACGGGCAGGATTTACGGATGTGTTGGTGACCGGGATCGAAACGAGGTGAATCAAGGTCAGGCACAGGCCAATCGCAATTGGTGCGAAACCTGCTGGCGCCTTCGCCGATGTCGACCCCAGGATCACGATCAGGAAAAATGCCGTGAGGATAATCTCGATCAGCAAGGCTGCCTGCATCGAATAGCCACCCGGTGAAAGATCGCCAAATCCGTTGGAAGCGAATCCGCCAGCAACGAAGCCCTCGGCGCCGGACGCAATAATCAAGAGCGCCAGGCCGGCGGCAAATGCCCCGAGAACCTGTGCTGCCCAATAGGGGATCAGTTCACCCCAGGAGAACCGGTTGGCGACAGCCAAACCAAGCGAAACTGCCGGATTGAAGTGCCCGCCCGAGATGCCTCCGACAGCATAGGCCATGGTCAGGACGGTAAGACCGAACGCCATCGAAACACCGACAAAGCCGATACCCAATTCAGGAAATCCGGCGGCGAGTACGGCAGAGCCGCAGCCGCCAAAGACCAGCCAGAAAGTGCCGAATGCCTCGGCGCACAGTTTACGCATCATGTGATTACCCTCCCAGTTAACCGTGCCAGAATGCGCCAACAAACCGGGCAGTGCAAATCACGGCCGATCCTTGGCGAAACCGCGTGTCCTCAAGGTTCGACAATTTCGAATAGCGGGTCGGGCTCGTCCAACGCGGCAAACATCGCCTGCAACGCTCCGGGGTTCCCTTCGAATGATGCCGCCCCGGCACCGATCAATTCAGGAATGGTCACCTGCCGGGCCAGCAACCGGTTCATGTCTGAGCGCGCAATCGTCAGCTTCATCGCCGGATCTGCGGGCGCGCCTTTTCGCGGAAACAGCACGCTTTTGCGCAAATCGACCGTGATCGCTTCGCCCGTGTCGCTGAATTCAAAGGCCAGCACAGCTTCTGGCGATTGCATTTTTGCCGGATTGAACCGCGCGGCGAGCGAATTGAACAAGTCGATTGTAGGGATCGCCGCCAGCACTTCTGCGGTCGTCGTCGTCAAGGCGGTGGTATCGGGTGGATCGCGCAGGTCCTGCGCTGCCGACAGGTAGATATTGCGCCAGGTACCGCCCTCGGACTGGAACCCGAGCTGTTCGTAGCTGGCCGCGAGCCATTCCTTGCCCGGCTCATTGGCTGGATCGGCGAAGACCAGCATCTGCAGGAGCCGCGAAGCCCATCGGTAGTCGCCCGCCTCGAACGCCGCCCGGCCTTGGGCGAGCGCCACATCGGCTCCACCCAGTGCATCGATCCAGCGCTTTGCCTCCTCCACTTTGGGCAAGGCGTCGTAATCGGCCGGCACCGCGTTCCACCAGCCGAAATAGTGCTGATAGACCGCTTTGGAATTGTGCTGGAAGGTCCCGTAATATCCGCGCGTGCCGAAATCCGTGGCGGCGAAGTCGGGCTCGCCAATCGCGACCGCTATCTCGTCCATCGTCTTGCCCTGATTGGCAAGCCTCAGGGTCTGATCGTGAGTGAATCGATAGGTATCGCGCTGGTTGCGCAGTTTGCGCATCACTTCGCCGGCACCCCAGGTCGGCCAGTGATGCGAGGCCAGCATCAGATCGCTCTTGGTGCCGAACCGCGTGAGGATCTCGTCGATCTTGCGGCTCCATTCCAGGCTATCGCGCACAATCGCCCCGCGTGGCGTCAGGATGTTGTGAAAATTCCGTGTGACCACCTCGGCGGTGTGCAAAGCGCGGAATTGCGGCAGGTAGAATACGAATTCAGCAGGCGCTTCGGTCTGGCCCGCGTCGATGAATTCAAAGATGATGCCATCGATATCGAGCGTCTCTCCGTCGGTCGAAAGTTCGCGTGTCGGAGGCAGCAAGCCGATCGCACCGGTCGAAAGCTTCGGACCCAGCCCGACTCCGACCACGCCGCCCGGCCCGACAGGAACCTTGGCGCCGAACTGGTATTGCGCACGACGGCCCATCGCAGTGCCCGCGAGAACGCTTTCGCCGACGGTCTCTCGCATAAAGCCGTTGGGAGCATAGATAGCGACCTTACTGCTTTGGAGGTCTTCCTTGCTAGTTACGCCAAGAACGCCTCCGAAATGGTCGGCATGGCTGTGGGTATACAGCACGGCCACAACTGGTTTCTCACCCAGTGTCCGGTTGGCCAGTTCGAGCGATGCCTTTGCCGGAGCTGCAGAAAGAAGCGGGTCGATAACGATCCAGCCGGTCTTGCCAGCAATCAAGGTCATGACTGACAGGTCATAGCCCCGGACCTGGTATATCCCCGGTACGACCTCGAACAGGCCGTGGATCGCAGCCAGCTGGCTTTGCCGCCAAAGCGAAGGATTGGCGGTATCGGGAGCTTCACTGGCAAGGAAATCGAACGCATCCACGCTCCAGGCAACACTGCCATCGGGATTGAGAATATCGCTATCGTGCTGGGCCAGCAGTCCTCTACGTGCATCCGCGAAGTCGGCCTGGTCTGCCAGTGGCAATTTTGCGGCGACCGCCTGGTTTCGGGTTGCTGTTTCCTGGGTCGCGGAACCCTGCGGCGGTGCATTGCCCAGCAAAGCAGCGACCAGCGGCGCCATGGCCAGCCTCGCGACGTTTCTCATTCCATCCTCCCGAAAACCTCGATTATAGTCTTTAGCGCGAGACACCCCGGTCGCGGTCCAGCAGCAACTGGAACAAGATCGCGCGGATCTGGAAATCGACCTTGCCGTCAATCAATTCCGGTCGCCATCGGCGCTGGAACGCCTCCACCGCCTTGTGGCCATCCGTGATGTCATACCCAAACCGCTCGAGCGCGAGGTAGAAGGCGGCGTCATTGTCGAACGGGTCACCCTGTTCGATCTTGTCGGGCTTCGCCAGGCACAGGCCATATTCTGCCAGCCGGTCCCATGGGAACAATTCACCTGGATCGGTCTTGCGGGCCGGCGCTACGTCGGAATGCGCCACCACATTGGCGCGCGGAATGTCATATTGCTGCACGATCCGGTGCAAGAGCGGCACCAGCGCGTCGATCTGGGCTTCGGCAAAATCGCGATAGCCCAGCGCGTGGCCGGGATGGTCGAGTTCGATGCCGATACTGGCCGAATTTACATCCTTGTGACCACGCCAATACGAAACCCCCGCATGCCAGGCGCGTTTCTCCTCCGGCACCAGGCGGGTCACTTCGCCTTCCTCGGTAATCAGGTAATGCGCGCTGACCCCGGCATCGGGATCGCACAGCCGCTCGAACGCGGTCTCGACCGGCTTCATCTCGGTATAGTGCAGCACCACCATGCTGATCGGCAGCTTGCGATCATTGCAGTTGGGCGACAGCCGTTCATGATGAACAAGTTCGCTCATCCCTCGGGCAGCATCGCCCCCAGCACCAACGCTTCGTCCGACTGCTGGAATTGCAGATTGCCGCCAACCTGCTCGGCCAACAGAGCCAGCATATGCGCTGGTGCGGTACGACCGCTCAGCCCGTCTTCGGGCAAGGTCCCCTCCAGTGCATTGCCGACAGTCGCATCGAATGCGATCTTGGGCCCGGTGGCACGGACCACGATTTCGCTCGCCCCGTCGCGACGCTCAGCCCCGATATCCAGTGTGCCTCCGCGCACCAGTGCCTCAAGCGCCATATGGGCAAAGTTGAGGAGAACCTTCACTGCCGGTTTGGGCAGTGCATCGACTGCAAGCGCCCAGTTGACTTCAACGCGCTTGGCATCCTCGGCCAGCGCTTCGATTACCGCCTTCGGCTCCTCGATTCCGACCTTTTCGCCAAATCCACCGGCAGCACCGAAAGCCAAGCGGAAGAATTTGAGCTTGTTTGCGCTCGTCTTCGCGCTTTGCTCCAGCAATTCGAAACAGCGCTGGCGCATTTCCGGGTCTTCCTCGTCCGCCAGAAGCTCCAGCCCATTGGTCAGCGCGCCGACCGGGCTGAGAAGATCATGACACAAGCGCGAGCAAAGCTGGCTGGCGAGGGTTACGGCGTCGTTATCATGCATGGTCGCGGTTCAAATCCTACTCGATGGAACACCTGGAACAGGGTTCTAAACCAAAAAACCGGTCTCGCCACCCGCCTGTGAAAACAATGTCGAAATGGCGCTGGCGTATGGGCATCGCGCACGGGCCTAGATCCCCACGATGGTGTAGGACAGAGGGGCAAATCCAGAGGGTTCATCTCGCCACAATTTGATCTGGTTCCTGCCGACAATGGCCCAGACCATTCCGTCGCCAGGGGCCATCGCTGCATCGGTCGGAGACGGGCGCGGCGCGGTGGTCGGATGAGAATGGAAATACCCCATCACCTGTGGTCCGCCGTGCCGGGCCGTGCGATGGCAGTCGATCAGGGTCTGGGGGTCGATTTCGAAATGCGTTGTCGGGCTCGCATGCACGTTGCGCGTAGGCTGTATCCCGGTCAAGCGGCCGCCCTGCCCCAACAGGATGCCGCAGCATTCCTCAGGGTAAGTCCGGTCCGCCTCCAGCCGGAGCAATTCGATCAATTGGCTTGAGACTTCGATGGGCATCTCCCATGACCCTAGCATGTCAGAACGGGAAATCATCTCTGGAGAAATTGCGGTGCCCGGCCGCCTCGACAAGGCGTTGGCACAAGCGTCAAACCTGTCGCGAGAACGGATCAAAGGCCTGATGGCAGACGGCGCCGTAAAGGTCGCTGGCAAGCAAGCCACGAACCCCTCTGCCAAAGTCACCGGAGGCGAGACATTTGCCATCGCCGTGCCGCCGGCCGTCGAACCCACAGCGCAACCACAAGATATCCCACTCGACATCGTCTTCGAGGATGAACACCTGCTAGTGGTCAACAAACCAGCAGGCATGGTGGTGCATCCCGCCGCCGGGAACCAGGATGGCACGCTCGTCAACGCGCTGCTGCACCATTGCCGGGGTCAGCTTTCGGGCATCAACGGTGTGGCGCGGCCCGGTATTGTCCATCGCATCGACAAGGACACGTCGGGCTTGCTGGTCGTCGCCAAGACTGATGCGGCGCATGAAGGGCTTGCTTCGCAGTTCGCTGACCACTCGATCGAGCGGCGCTATCACGCCGTCTGTGCCGGCCACCCGCTGCCTGCAGAAGGAACGATCGAGGCGCGGCTGGGTCGCAGCGACCGCGACCGCAAGAAAATGGCCGTGCTGGCCAAGGATTCCTCGCGTGGCAAACATGCCGTTACGCACTACAAGACTCTCAAGAAGCTCGAGGAATGCGCCTTGATCGAATGTCGGCTGGAAACCGGTAGAACCCACCAGGTTCGCGTTCACTGTGCATCAATCGGCCATCCGCTAGTAGGAGATCAGGTTTACGGGCGAGATCCAAAGCGCCTCAGGCCGCTCCTCAAGGACATGGGATTCGCAAGACAGGCCCTGCATGCAGCGACTCTCGGTTTCGAGCATCCCGTAACGCGACAAAGGGTCGCATTTACCGCGGATTTACCCGCCGATATGCAGGAACTAATCGACGAAACCATGCGTTGATATGGTGAACAGCACTGCAAATCCGAAAAGAGCAGTCTATATGTAACCACGTGGCCCGCCCGCACGGATGCCCATCAGGGGTCCGGCACTTTGGGTCGACGCTAGAAAGGTTAGGGAAGAAGTGAGTAAAACCAAGGCAGTAGCCATTCCCGCACTGGGCGGAGAGCAGAGCCTCAACCGCTATTTGTCGGAAATCAAGAAATACCCCGTTCTCACCGCCGAGCAGGAATATATGCTCGCCAAGCGGTATGCCGAACATGAAGACCCGGATGCGGCCGCACAGCTGGTTTCCAGCCATTTGCGCCTCGTGGCCAAGATTGCGATGGGTTATCGCGGTTACGGCCTGCCGGTCAGCGACCTCATTTCGGAGGGCAATGTCGGCCTGATGCAGGGCGTAAAGAAATTCGAGCCCGATCGCGGTTTCCGCCTCGCGACTTATGCGATGTGGTGGATCAAGGCGAGCATGCAGGAATTCATCCTGCGCAGCTGGAGCCTTGTGAAAATGGGCACCACCGCAGCGCAGAAGAAGCTGTTCTTCAACCTTCGCCGGATGAAGAAGCAGCTCGACGCTTACGAAGATTCAGACCTGCATCCCGATGATGTGGCGAAGATCGCAACCGATCTCGGCGTACCCGAGCAGGAAGTGATCAATATGAACCGCCGCATGATGATGGGCGGTGACGGATCGCTGAACACGCAGATGCGCAATGGCGAAGACGGTTCTGGCGAATGGCAGGACTGGCTGACCGATGATCGTCCCTTGCAGGACGAGACCGTTGCCGAAGCACAGGAAGCGGAAGTTCGCCATGAGATGCTGGTGGAGGCTATGGACGCGCTCAACGAGCGGGAACAGCACATCCTGACCGAGCGTCGTTTGACGGAAAACCCGCAGACCTTGGAACAGCTTTCGCAGGTCTACGATGTCAGCCGCGAACGCATCCGTCAGATCGAGGTGCGCGCGTTTGAAAAACTGCAGAAGGCGATGCAGCGGATCGCAGGCGACCGGCTGATGCCAGCCGGGGCCTAATCCCGATCCTGCCGGAATAGCTGCACTGTAAAGCGCGGCTCCGGCGCATCAAGCATGACGGGGGTGGTTGCGTGAAGCACCGCCCCCGAATTGCGTAAAGCAGTATTGAATAGCGGTTCCTTGGCGTGAATCGCCCCATTCGCGCCATCCCGCCATAAAAACAGCCCGCCCCAGTCCGGATCCCACTCCTCGTTGAGATAGACGGTCACGGCCTCGGCATGTTTGGTGTCATTGTGCCAGGGGATATAGGCCAGGCGCGTCCAGGCGGTGTTGGTGACGCGCCATTCGTGGCCCGGTTCGATAACACCCTTGGCCTCCAGCTGCTGACATATCATCGCCACCTGGCGCGGGTCGTAGGTGCGGATCAGCACCGGATGGCTGGCCCGCCTGATCTTCTCGGACCAGGTGAAATTGGTGAACCATTCGCGCGATCCTTGGTCCAGCTGGCGCCGTGCGTCCAATACCAGGGCGCGCGCAAAGGCCGGATCAAGGGCTTCGTCAAAGAATGCAATCTCGCTCATGATTGATCGATATAGCCAAGGCCAAACAGTCTGACCATTCTAGCGATCCAGTCGCGAAACCAGGGCATCAAAGACCGAGGCGTCGAACCGGTGAGACCCGGGATTATTCGAGCTGGCAGTAGCGGTAGCCATGACGTCTTCCGAAACAGGGAAACTCCATTTGACCAATCCGGGGAGAACATCCGACATTGCTGCGAACCAAGCCATCAAATGAGGCTGGAGGGCCAGGTGTTGATCAAAGTTGCCACGCCGCCGAGTCTGATCGCCCTCTTTCTGTCGTCGCGCGACGGCTGGCTCGACCGTCTTCACCAGATACAGATCGGCAAAGCCCAATCTGCGTTCCGCAATCGCCCGACGAACAGGCACGCGGGCACTGTCGAATCTGTCGGGCCAATCAAAGCCCGCTTGCTCCATGCACCAAGAGTAATGGATCTTGAGCGGGTCGGTGTCGCAAACCACGAAGCCGTTTGCCTTTTCGATCTCCAGTGCCATCTGGAACCGCCGACTATTGTGGTCAGCCCAGAACTGCGCGTGGTCTTCAGCCGGGGCATCATAAGGAGGCCGCTCAGCTTTCGCCGGTATTTCCGGCAACCAGCGCCCTTCGCCAAACTGGCGCGCATAGGTCGTCTTGCCGACCGCGCTGATCCCTTCGACCACGATAATCATAACTGCGCCTTGTGGTGACTTCGTCTCGCAGTCAATTGCACTCGCTCGCAGCAATGCTATCGGATAGCAATGCTGTGGATTGCCAAGCTGCTGGCCAAGATCATACTCGCCTTCATCGCGCTCAGTCTGGTGCTGGTCGTGCTGTTCAAGTTCGTTCCGGTGCCGGTGACTGCGACGATGCTGATGGACGAGAATGCAATCACCAAGGATTGGGAGCCCCTGTCCGATATCGATCGCGACATGGTACGGGCCGTTATCGCTGCGGAAGATGGCAAATTTTGCGAGCATGGCGGTTTTGATGCCGAAGCGATTGCCGCCGCTGCCGCGAGCAATGCGCGCGGTGGCCGCATCCGGGGCGGTTCCACGATCACACAGCAAACCGCCAAGAACGTGTTTCTGTGGCAGGGTGGCGGCTATGTCCGCAAGGGATTCGAAGCCTGGTTTGCGTTCCTGATCGAGAAGATCTGGGGCAAGCGCCGGATCATGGAAGTCTATCTCAATGTCGCAGAGACAGGCATCGGCACTTATGGCGCAGAGGCCGGGGCCCAGCGTTATTACAACAAGTCTGCGGCCAATCTGACACCCGCTGAAGCCGCTCGTATGGCGGTGGCATTGCCCTTGCCGAAGCAACGCGCGGTCGTAAGCCCTTCGGGTTGGCTGCGTCGCCATGGCAACACAATAACCGCGCGTATCGGGGTGGTCCGGCGTGACGGATTGGATTCCTGCGTTTATCAGTGAAAACGATGGGCGCGGGACACCACCATACGCACAGCCACAGTCACGGGCATAACCATGATTATGGTCAGGGCCATGGCCATGGCCATTCACATGCGCCCAAGGATTTTGGCCGTGCCTTCCTGATCGGGATTGTCCTCAACACCGCCTTTGTCATTGTCGAGGCGACATATGGCTTTCTGTCGGGATCGATGGCGCTGGTGGCCGATGCCGGGCACAACCTTTCCGATGTGATGGCCTTGCTGCTGGCCTGGGCTGCGGCAGTCGCTGCGAAGAAGCCGCCCTCGGGCCGGTTCACCTATGGCTACAAGAGTTCGACCATTCTCGCCGCGATCGCCAATGCGGCGCTCTTGTTTGTCGCGATCGGTGCAATCCTGTTCGAGACCTTCCATCGTCTGCTAGACCCTTCCCCAGTCGAGGGCTGGACCATGATTATCGTCGCCGGGATCGGGGTGATCATCAACACCGCGACCGCGCTGCTATTCGTAAAGGGGCAGGACGATATCAATATCCGCGGCGCCTTCCTGCATATGGCAGCTGACGCACTGGTTTCGGTCGGAGTGGTGGTTGCAGGTATTGTAATCCTGCTGACCGGAATGGTGTGGGTCGACCCGCTGACCAGCCTGGTGATTGTTGCCGTAATCGGCTGGGGCACCTGGGGGCTGGCGAAAGACAGCATCAAGATGGGCCTCAACGCGGTGCCGGACGGTATCTGCGAGACCGAGGTGGAGAGCTTCCTGTCCGGGCAGCACGGCGTCACCCTGGTGCACGACCTTCATATATGGCCGATGAGCACGACAGAAACCGCGCTGACTGCCCATCTGGTCGTACCTGAAGGCGAGACTGGCGATACATTCCTGTCGCAGCTCTCGACCGAGCTGAAGCAACGCTTCGGCATCAATCATGCCACTATCCAGATCGAGCGCGATGCCAATTGCGGCGGCGGCTGTTGAGTAACGATCCAGCCTACATCGCGCGTGAGGCCCTGCGCGCTGCCATGATCCGGCTGGCCGGAGGCGACCGGTCTGCCCTGGGCGAAATCTATACTGCGACCCATGCGAAACTTTTCGGGATTTGCCTGCGTATCTTGAATGACCGCAAGGAAGCCGAGGACGCATTGCAGGACGTCTATCTCACGCTCTGGCGCCGGGCCGACCGCTACGATCCCAGCAGCGGCAGCCCGATCAGCTGGCTCGCTATCTTCGCCCGCAACCGCGCGGTGGATCGCCTGCGCACGGGCAAAGTGCGCAAAGGCGCGGTGCCAGTGGAAGAGGCTTCCGATGTTGCTGACGTGCAGCCAAGGGCCGATGCCTTACTGGAAGATGCAGAACAATCGGCACGCATTCACCATTGCCTCGGCGCCCTCGAAGAACCGACACAGTCCTCCATCCGTAGTGCCTTTCTGGAGGGGCAGACCTATGCTGAACTGTCCGAATCCACCGATACACCGCTCGGCACGATGAAGAGCCGCATCCGCCGCGGCCTTGCCAAATTGAAAGCCTGCCTCGAAACCGATCCATCATGACCGACACCGAACGCCTTGCTGCGGAATACGCCATGGGTCTCCTCGAAGGGGAAGACCTGCTGCGCGCCCGTGGCCTGCAGGCCAGCGATGCCAGCTTTGCGGCCCAGGTCACGCGCTGGGAAAGCGAGCTCGGGCCGCTCCTCGACGATATCAGCCCCGCTACGCCACGTTCGGATTTATGGGCGAAAATTGAAGCGGAGTTGGCTGGAGCGACCCACGAACCATCCGATATTGCCAGCAATGTCGTCGCTTTCGAAAAACGGCTGGCCCGGTGGAAATGGGCCACGGGCATTTCATCGGCTGCAGCAGCCCTGGCGTTGGCTTTCCTCGCTTTGCCCGGTGGTTCCAATCCAGCGCCTGTCGATCAACCTCAGATTGCCCAGGCTCCGCTGGTATCTTCCATTCCGGTCGGTGATAGCGGGCTCCGTCTCGAAGTGACGTACTTGGCTGGGCAGCAGGAATTGCTGGTTTCCGCGACGGGTCTGGCCGCAGATGGCGTGCATGATCATGAATTGTGGGTCGTTCCGGCGGAGGGTGCAGCACAATCACTCGGTTTGGTCGCGCCGGGTGAGGTTCGCAAATCGAGCCTCGACGACGCTCTCGCTGCGCAACTGGCAGATGGATCGCAGCTCGTCTTGACGCGCGAACCCCTGGGCGGTGCAGTACCCGGGGGCGACGCAGGCCCGGTTGTCGCCAGCGGCGAATTTTCGGCCATCTAGGCTCCTGCCGAAAAAAGTTTCGCATCCGATGCATCCGCGCCTCGGATGCGTCCGTATCTTCTCACATGCCAGGCAGGACGGGGCCGTTGGCTGAGTTTGAGGAGAATACCAATGTCCATCACCAAGAATGCCCTCGCCGCTGTATCCGCCATCGCCATGCTGGGCGGCGGAGCAATTGCCCTGAGCCAGCCGGCCATGGCCCATCACACCAACCGCGCCGCATCGCAGCCGAACATTGTCCAGACCGCGCAAAGCACCGGGGTCCACAACACGCTGGTCGCTGCTGTTACCGCCGCCGATCTGGGCGGTACGCTTTCAACAGGCGGGCCGTTCACGGTGTTCGCGCCGACCGACACTGCCTTCAACAAGCTGCCCGATGGCACCGTGGCCAATCTGGTGAAGCCGGAAAACAAGGGCACGCTGACCAGCATCCTGACCTATCACGTTGTCGACGGCCGGGTATCGGCAGCCGATCTGACGGCAGCGATCCAGCGCCATAATGGCAGCTTCGAAATTACGACGCTGGCTGGCAACAAACTGACCGCGCGCCTTTCGGGCAACAATATCGTGATCACCGATGGCGCAGGCCGCGCTACCGCAGTCACCCAGGCCGATGTGAATACCAGCAATGGCGTGATCCACGTCACAGACGGCGTTTTCCTGCCGGGCTGATCCCCTTCAGCTCAGGCCCGCAGCCATCGCCATCCCCCATAGGTAACTGGCTGCGCACAATGAACCCCGCCTGGCGTCCTCCTGCCAGGCGGGGTTTTGTGCTTTTAGAGACGATTGCAGCACGTATTGCGTGCCGTGACCTCACCCGTAACCGAGGTCGCTAGAACGCTAAGCCTGAGCGCGCGCCCAACGGTGCAGCAACCAGAGGATAAGACCCTGTGTGAGAACGAATATCACGCTCATGAGGATCAACCCTGAAGACGGGTCCCCATTCTGAAGCTCCGCGGGAATAACGGTGAGCAGGATGAGAAATCCGAGCAGCATCGCCACCATGATGCCAGGTAGAAGCCAGGCCATTGTGGTGCGCGGGGCAAGGCGTGTCGCCTTACCGCGAAAATCGTAATGCGCAGGAATCTGGTCGAACCGCTGGTAATGGCGATCAGTCCAAAGGGCCGAACCGCACAAGGCGAGAATTGCCAGGAGCATCACCGCCAGTGCGAAGATGCCAGGCATGCCTTAAGCCGCCGCTTCCTTCTTGCCGTCATCATCGTTGGAGACGACGCGCACGGGTTCCTTGCGACCTTCGACCACGTCGGCATCGACAACCACTTCACTGACATCATCGAGATCAGGCAGGTCGAACATTGTATCGAGCAACATGCCCTCCACGATCGAGCGCAGGCCACGGGCGCCGGTTTTGCGCTTGATTGCGCGCTCGGCAATGGCTTTGAGCGCTTCGTCAGTGAAGGTCAGTTCGACATCTTCGAGCTCGAACAGTTTGCCATACTGCTTGACGATGGCGTTCTTCGGTTCGGTCAGGATCGTGACCAAGGCATCGACATCGAGATCATGCAGCGTGGCGATCACCGGCAAACGACCGACGAATTCCGGAATCAGGCCGAATTTCAGCAGATCTTCCGGCTCGCTCTTCTCCAGCAACTCGCCGATGCGGCGCTTGTCCGGGTCGGCGACATGCGCGCCAAAACCGATGCTGCGCTTCTGCAGACGATCCGCGATGATCTTGTCCAGACCCGCAAAGGCGCCGCCACAAATAAACAGAATGTTCGTTGTGTCGACCTGCAGGAACTCCTGCTGCGGATGCTTGCGCCCGCCCTGCGGCGGAACACTGGCGGTGGTGCCTTCCATCAGCTTGAGCAGGGCCTGCTGGACGCCCTCGCCGCTCACATCGCGCGTGATCGAGGGGTTTTCCGCTTTGCGGGTAATCTTGTCGATCTCGTCGATATAAACGATCCCGTGCTGCGCCTTGTCGACATTGTAGTCAGAAGCCTGCAGCAGCTTGAGGATGATGTTCTCAACATCTTCACCGACATAGCCCGCTTCGGTCAAAGTCGTCGCGTCGGCCATGGTGAACGGCACATCGAAAGTGCGCGCCAGCGTCTGGGCCAACAGCGTCTTGCCGGTACCGGTCGGGCCGACCAGCAGGATATTGGATTTGGCAAGCTCTACATCACCCGCCTTGGCGGAGTGCTTGAGGCGCTTGTAGTGATTGTGAACCGCGACGGAGAGCGTGCGCTTGGCACGATCCTGGCCGATCACATAATCATTGAGCGTACCGAAGATTTCAGACGGTGCCGGAACATCGCCTTCCTTGCGACCGGTCAGCCCGGCCTTGGTTTCTTCGCGGATGATATCGTTGCACAGTTCCACGCATTCATCGCAGATGAACACGGTCGGGCCGGCGATCAGTTTCCTGACCTCGTGCTGAGATTTGCCGCAGAAGCTGCAATACAGCGTACTTTTACTATCCGTTCCGCTCAATTTCGTCATATCCTAGGCTTCCCGACCCTTCGCCCCGCCAACCGCAGGGATTCGTCGGAATGTATCGTCCATGGCTGGTATTACAACCATTGCCGTATAAGTGAGGGAGCTTGACCCCGGCTGAAAGGTCAAGGTTTCCCACTTATTGCGATAGCATGTCCCACCACGGGGCGGGACACGCGCAATTCCTTAGTGAAAAGGTTACTCGGGCGCGCCGCCAGAGCCCTTTTCATCCTTTTCGCCATCCGATTCCGGACGGGTTTCAAAGACTTTGTCGACCAGACCAAACTTCATCGCTTCTTCGGCTTCGAGGAAAGTGTCGCGGTCCATTGCCTTCTCGATCTCGTCCAGCTTTTTGCCGGTATATTTCACATAGAGATCGTTCATGCTCTTCTTGATGCGCAGGATCTCGCGTGCCTGGATCTCGATATCGGATGCCATCCCGCGGGCACCGCCCGATGGCTGGTGGATCATGATCCGCGCATTGGGCAATGCGATCCGCATTCCGGGTTCGCCCGCAGCCAACAGGAAAGAACCCATCGAAGCAGCTTGCCCCATGCACACGGTGGAAACGCGTGGCTTGATGTATTGCATCGTATCATGGATCGCCATGCCGGCCGTCACCACGCCGCCGGGCGAGTTGATATACATGCTGATCGGCTTGGACGGATTCTCGCTCTCCAGAAACAGCAACTGTGCTGTGATCAGCGAGGCCATGCCATCTTCGACCTGGCCGGTAACAAAAACGATGCGTTCGCGCAGCAGGCGGCTGAAAATGTCGAAGCTGCGCTCGCCGCGGCTGGTTTGTTCGACCACCATCGGCACCAGGGCGCCGGTCAGCGGATCGCGCGTGAACTGGCCTTGGGCACCGTAGGTTTCGCCAAGCTGTTCGGACAGATCGATCATGGGGGAGTTTCCTCTCGTAAATGCAGTGACCGCCTATGTCGCGAGTGGCGGGGCGATGTTCAACCCCCTTAACCCTTCGACTGTGAACAGCCACGGCCTGCCGCGAATTGCGAAAATTGCATGCAATTGGTCTGCCAGCGGGAACCATCGGTCGATGATTACTTTTGTAACCGTATTGGCCAGTCAATAGGCCGATCCCCCATTACTTCGCGCGGACTGCACCTCTTGCGACCCAAATGCCTGAAAATCTGTGGCCTTCTCGCTGGCACCCTGGGCCTTAGCCCGGTTCCCGTTTACGCGCAGGACTCGGAAACCGCCCCTGAAGACGATCAGACGATTCAGGGGTCGGTTGCCCGCACGACGCAGGGGCAGGTTTACGAACCGGCCTACTTCGAACGGGTCTCACCCCGCAATGCCCTCGATATGCTGGACGAAGTCCCCGGCTTTCGCATCAATGGCGGCGGAGGTGGCGGGTCGCGCGGGCTCGGCCAGGCAGACCAGAATGTGCTGGTTAACGGGGAACGGCTTTCGAGCAAGAGCGACAGCGTCCGTGACCAACTGCAACGTATTCCCGCAGGCGACGTCGTGCGGATCGAAATCGTCGATGGCACCAGCCTCGACCTGCCCGGCCTGTCTGGCCAGGTCGCCAATGTGATTGTGGACCTGGCCGGCATTTCGGGCACGTTCAATTGGAAAGCCCGGTTCCGGACTACGGCCGTCGATCCGGAATGGTATGGCGGAGAAATCTCGGTTGCGGGCACGACAGGCGATCTCAACTTCACTCTTGCTTTGCAGAATGACAATAACCGCTTCGGCGCGGAGGGGCCGACCGTAATCGTCGATGGGGCCGGCACGCTCCTGCAACAAGAGGAGACCGTCTTTGTCGGGGCGTTCGACAAGCCGACGCTGACGGCCAATCTCGGCTATGATTTCGGAAATGAAATTACTGCCACTCTCAACCTCTCCTACGCGCGGAGCTATTTCCGTCGCAATCAGGACGAGGCGATATCGGGCCCGCTGATCCTCCCCAACCTGCGGGCTATCCGCACCCGCGAAGACGGGTACGAGTACGAGATCAGCGGCGACATAACTTTCCCGGTCGGGGCGGGCCAGTTGAAGCTGATCGGCGTGGAGTCCTACGATAACGAGGATTTCTCCCAGGGCGTTATCAGCGATTTTGACGATCCTGCCTTGCTGTCGACCGGCAGCCGCTTCACGCGCCTCGACGGCTCTGGCGAACGGATCGCGCGCGCCGAATACAACTTCCCGCTCCTTGATGCAGACTGGCAAGTCTCGGGAGAGGCTGCCTTCAACCGGCTCGATCGCGTCTCTGGCCTGTTCGAGCTGGATCCCCAGGGCGAATTTGCCGCGATTGATTTCCCTGAAGGAACCGGCGGCGTCAAAGAAGACCGCTACGAGATTGCCGCCAGTTTCAGCAAGGGACTGACTGACAGGCTCAGCCTGCAAGCGACCGGCGCTTACGAGTTTTCGACCCTCAAACAGACTGGCAGCGCAGCCAACCAGCGCAGCTTCGCCCGGCCCAAGGGTTCGGTTTCGCTGGCATGGAATAACGGCAAGGGATTCGACATCACGGTCGGGATGGAGCGCCGCGTAGGCCAACTCTCCTTTGGTGATTTCCTCGCCCGTGTGTTTCTGGACAACGAGAACGCCAATGCCGGCAACAATGAATTGGTCCCTTCCCAGACCTGGGAGGCGACAGTCGAATTCAACAAGTCCTTGGGTGACTGGGGCTCGACCACTTTCATGTTCGAACAGCGCTGGATCGAGGACATTATCGATATCGTCCCGCTAATCGGCGGCGGAGAATCGCGCGGCAACATCCCCACCGCGCGCCGAACCGAAATGGAATGGAACACCACACTGCGGATGGACCCGATCGGCTGGAAAGGCGCGCAGTTCGATATCCGCTTCGAATATGAAGAGGGCGAGGTGCGCGATCCGCTGACCGGCCAGCTGCGCGATTTCTCGCGCGGGCGCGATCGGGAAGCAGAAGTGGATTTCCGGCACGACATACCGGGGACCAATTTCGCCTATGGCGGCGGATTCGAATACAACCGGTCCCGCCCCTATTTCCGCACTGCGGAGGTCGGACGCGACCAGGACGGTCCAACCTTCGCTTGGCTCTTTGTCGAGCATAAGGATGTCTTCGGCCTGACCATACAAGCGCTTGCCGGCAATTTGCTGGGTGGGCGCGTATTGTTCGACCGCACAGTCTATGACGGCTTTCGCACGGAAACCCCGGTGCAATTCGTGGAAGCGGCAGACCGTCGCATTGGGCCGATCTTCCGCTTCCGCGTGAGCGGGAATTTCTAACCCGCGCTTGCATCCGCGCAACAGGCTGGCAGTGTGCCGGGCATGAAAACGCTCACTTCGCTTGTCGCCCTCACCTTTGCTGCCGCCCCTGCGATGGCTCAAGAGACCGTTGCCATCAGCCCCGGCCCGGCCAGCGCGGCAGAGACGCGCGCGCTGGAGCAATTGTCGCGTATCAGAATCTTCGACGATGGCGGGCCCCAGCTCAATGCGGTGATTGCCGTCAATCCCGATGCGCCCGACGAAGCGCGCGCCGCCGAAAGCGCTGGCCTGCCGCTGGGTGGCCGAACTGTGTTGATCAAGGACAACATTGAAACGCGCGAGCTGCCGACGACCGCAGGCAGTCTTGCCCTGGCGGCGAACCGTACCGGTCGTGATGCACCGCTCGTTGCGGGCATTCGTGCATCAGGCGGGGTAATCCTGGGCAAGGCCAACCTCTCCGAATGGGCCAATATCCGCGACAATGCCTCCACCAGCGGCTGGAGCGCGGTAGGCGGGCTGACCCGCAATCCCCATGCGATCGATCGCAATTCCTGCGGCTCTTCCTCTGGCAGCGGCGCAGCGGTTGCGGCCGGATTTGCCTGGGCCGCGATTGGTACCGAAACCAACGGGTCGATAACCTGCCCGGCCAGCATCAATGGTGTTGTCGGGTTCAAGCCGACGGTGGGATTCGTCAGCCGCACCCATGTGGTGCCGATTTCCAGCACACAGGACACCGCCGGCCCGATGACCCGTGACGTGGCCAGCGCGGCCATGCTGATGAATGCGATCTCCGGCAGCGATCCGGCCGATGATGCCACCACAGAAGCAGACGCGCGCAAAGTCGATTTCACCGCCGGTCTGGAGAACGCCTCGCTTGCGGGGGTTCGGATCGGAGTGATGCGAAACCAGGTTGGCAATCGTGATGATGTCGAAGCTGTATTCAACCAGGCGCTGACCGATATGGAAACCGCCGGCGCAGAACTGGTCGACATTGCATTCGATATCGATTCCGAAGTCTACGGTGCCAGCTTCACCGTCCTCCTGTTCGAACTGCGTGAAGAAATGGGCAAATACCTGAGGAGCCTGCCGGGCGATGGCTTGCCCCGCTCGCTCGCCGACCTGATTGCCTTTAACGAGGCCAACGCTGATGCGGAAATGCGTTGGTTTGGCCAGGGCATCTTCCAGACTGCCGAGCGGACGACAGATCGTGAAGCCTATGAGACTGCCCGTTCCAAGGCGATCAGGATCGCGGGCAAGGAAACAATCGACGCCCTTCTGGCACAGTACAATGTCCAGTTCCTGGTTGCGCCAACCCGGGGGCCGGCCTGGGTCAGCGATCTGGTAGTAGGGGACAATTTCAACGGCAGTATCGGCTTCGGCACGCCGCCCGCCGTGGCCGGATATCCGCACCTGACCGTCCCGATGGGCCATATCGAAGGGCTACCGGTTGGCCTCTCGATCATCGGGGCCAAATGGCAGGATCACGCCGTTCTGAAAGCTGGCCGCGCCTATGAAAAGGCACGGACGGCACAGCTACCCGTGCCCACATTCACCCGCTGGCAGCCCGCGCGCTAAGTGGGGTTGAGGGATGACGGTGCTCGATTCCGATCCTCGCCTGATCGCACTTTTGCTCTTCGGGCTCGGCCTGGTTCTTTCGGTCGGCCTCGAACGGTGGCTTGCCGGTAAATACCTTTCGCTCCCCATTCTCTACGTTGCGCTCGGTTATGCAGCCTTTTCGCTCCCGCTCGGGCTGCCATCGATCAATCCGGCCGGTGACATGCTCGATGGCGTAACACTGGAATATGTCACGGAATTCATCGTCATCGCTTCACTCGCAGGCGCAGGCATTGCCATTGATCGGCCGGTCAGCTGGGCCAATTGGCGCCAGATCTGGCCGCTCTTGGTCATCGCAATGCCGCTCACCATTATTGCAGTCGCGTTGCTTGGTTGGTGGGGTCTGGGACTTGCCCCGGCGAGCGCCATTCTTCTCGGCGCAGCGCTTGCTCCGACCGACCCGGTCTTGGCGCGCAGCGTTCAAGTCGGACCGCCGGGAAATGAGGAACGCCACGATGTCCGCTTCAGCCTGACAGTAGAGGCCGGACTTAACGATGGGCTCGCATTCCCTTTCACCTATCTGGCCATCGCAGCTGTCGGGATGACTGCGCTTGGCACTTGGACGGTGGAGTGGTTCGCGATCGATGTAATCTGGCGCACGGTGGCCGGGGTATTGGTGGGCTGGTTGATCGGCCGCGCCGGCGCTTGGTATGTCTTCGAGCGTCAAATGGATGAAACCGGCGAGGACGGCGACGGACCGCAAAAATACTCTACTTCGGAAGGGCTTATCGTCTTGGGCACGTTGCTCACTGCTTATGGCGCAGCTGAACTTGTTCACGGATACGGATTTCTGGCCGTGTTTGTCGGTGCAGTGACAGCGCGGCAGCGCGAGAACGCCAGCCGCTATCACCGGATCAGCCACCACTTCATCGACCAGATCGAAAAGATCGTCCTGGTGGCTGTCTTGTTTGCTTTCGGCGGCATGCTCGCAAGCGGGGTTCTCGATGCGCTGACCTGGCCCATGGCCGCCACTGCTTTTGCGCTGATCCTGGTGATCCGGCCCATGGCCGGCCTGATCGCCGAATCCCAGTGTGACCTGCCCTTCTTCGGCAAGCTTACTGTCGCGTTCTTGGGCATTCGAGGAATGGGGTCGATTTATTATCTGGCCTATGGCCAGAACAACGCACAATTCGGGGAACTCGACGTGTTATGGGCCACCGTCAGCTTTGCGATCCTCGCTTCGATCATAATCCACGGAATTTCCAGCGCGTGGCTGATGCAGCTTGTAGAACGCGAAGGCGCCCATATCCACCGTGGCCAGGACAGCGCGATGGCGTCGTTGGCTCCCCGTAAGGAGCGGGAAAAACTGGAAGTCGAGCGAAAAGGCTGACGACCTCCTGCCATCCATGAAAAAGGCCGCCCTTGCAAAAGCAGGAGCGGCCTTTTCTAGCAGGTGATGCGAGCCCGGGTTACTTTTTTGCTGCCGGTTTCTTCGCCGGGGCCTTCTTTGCAGCAGGCTTCTTGGCAGGTGCCTTCTTCGCTGCGGGCTTCTTGTCGGCTGCGGCTTTCTTGGCTGGCGCTTTCTTCGCGGCAGGCTTCTTGGCCGGAGCTTTCTTGGCCGCCGGTTTGGCGTCTTCCTTGGCGGCAGGTTTCTTCGCAGGTGCCTTTTTGGCCGGGGCCTTCTTGGCAGGTGCTTTTTTGGCGGCAGCCTTCTTCTTGGCCGGCTTCTTCTCTTCCTCGGCGTCAGCTTCGATCGCAGCTTCGAGCTCTTCACGCGTCACTTCACGATCCGTTACCTCGGCCTTGTCGAACAGGAAGTCGACAACCTTGTCTTCATACAGCGGAGCACGCAGCTGGGCGGCAGCCATCGGGTCCTGCTGGATGAACTGCATGAAACGCTCGCGGTCCTCTTCGCGATATTGCTGGGCGGCCTGGGCCATCAGCATGCTCATTTCCTGCTGGGAAATCTCGACATTGTTGGCCTGGCCGATTTCGGACAGCAGCAGGCCGAGGCGCACGCGGCGTTCGGCGATAGAACGGTAATCGTCCTTCTCGGCTTCGATCTCTTTCAAGGCCTTGGCAGGATCAGCCTCGTTCTGGGCTTCCTGCTGGAGTTGGGCCCAAATCTGTTCGAATTCGGCGTCTACCATGCCTTCCGGCACGGCAAAGTCGTGGCCCGCAGCGAGCTGGTCGAGCAGCGCACGCTTCATTTGCGTACGGGTCAGACCGTTGGTTTCCTGCTCCAGCTGGCCGCGCAGCAGTTCTTTCAATTTGTCGAGGCTTTCCAGCCCGAGATTGGTGGCGAACTCGTCGTCGATCGTGGTGTCGGTCTCTACCTTCACCTGCTTCACCTTGACGTCGAACTGGGCTTCCTTGCCAGCCAGATTTTCGGCCTGGTATTCGGCCGGGAACGTGACCGTGATGGTTTTCTCGTCACCGGTCTTGGCGCCCTGGAGCTGTTCTTCGAAGCCTGGAATAAATGTGCCCGAACCAATCACCAGCGGGGCATCTTCGGCCTTGCCGCCTTCGAATTCGACACCGTCGATCGAGCCGACGAAATCGATGATCAGCTGGTCGCCATCGGCAGCCTTCTTCGACTTCGCAGCGTCCTTGTAGCTCTTGTTGCCCGAGGCGATGTTCTCAATCGCTTCCATCACAGCCTCATCGGACACCGGAACTGTCAGGCGTTCCAGCTTGAGACCATCAGTCGAAGGTGCTTCGACCTGGGGCAGGATTTCAAGGCTGACCGAAACGACCGCGTCCTTGCCCTGCTCGTATTTCTCATCGAGCGAGATGGCAGGCTGCATCGCTGGACGCAGTTCCTTTTCCTTCATCAGCTCATCCACTGATTCGCGGATCGAATCGTTGAGGACCTGCGCGTGAAGCTGCTCACCATGCATCTTGCGCACGAGATTGGCCGGAACCTTGCCTGGACGGAAGCCCGGCATTTGCACCTGCGGCGCGACCTTCTTCACTTCGGATTCGATCTTGTTATCGATTTCCTTGGCGGTCAGCGTCAACTCATAGGCGCGCTTGAGGCCCTCGTTGGTGGTCTCTTTGGTCTGCATGGGTAAGTCTTTGCGCTTTCTGACAAATTCATTGTGCGATGAGCCAACCGCGACGGTTTGGTGCGGGCGAAGGGACTCGAACCCCCACATCTTGCGATACTGGTACCTAAAACCAGCGCGTCTACCAATTCCGCCACGCCCGCTAGCTCGAACGAAGTCGCGCGGGAAGCCGCAGCCGCCCGCGTTTGAACGCGCGCCTCTAATGCCATGTGAGGCAAAGGGCAAGCATCAGTGCGCGCCAATCGCGCCTGCTCGACCCGCTTCGCTGACAATGGTATGGTTGCGACCTGCCCAAGGAGCAGTCGCATGGCCACTACCCCCGAACCGCGTCCCGATACGATCGAGCCCGCGGCACCGCCTGAAACACCGACTACACCGGCGCCGGTTCAGCCCGACCCGCGGCCCGACGAGATCGAGCCGCCCAGCCCCGATATTGGCGATCCGGGGCAACATCCGGACGAGACCTGAACCCCGTCAATGCTGGCTGCGCGATCAAATGATATTGTCAGGTGCGCCCGGCATCTTTATCGGCCAGCGCCATGAGCGAGAATGACACCCCCAAGGCTGCCACTGCAGCAGACACCCCGCCCGATCACCTGTCGGTCAATCCGCGCAACGCCGCGTTCGATGGCGAAGCGCTCCAGCGCGGTGTCGGTATCCGGTTCAAGGGCAAGCAACGCACGGACATCGAGGAATATTCGATTTCCGAGGGCTGGGTCCGCGTGCAGGCGGGCAAGACCGTTGACCGCAAGGGCCAACCCCTGACGCTCAAGCTCAAAGGTCCGGTCGAGGCCTGGTTCGAAGATCTGGGCGACGACGCACCCATCGCGAAAGCCTGAAGTTCCTCACGCCTTGCTCAGGGCTAAGGCTTAATCGTATTTCGACAGCACGGCCGCAAACGGATCGCGTGCACGCGATGCTGTCGCAGTGGCACGTGGCGGCAAAGGTGGTGCCTTGCGATAGGAATTGCGCTGGCTCACATTCTGGCGCGCTGGTGCAGGACGTGTAGCCTTCGCCGGCCCAAGACCAGAGAATGCGCTGAGAAACGCCTTGGACGGATCCTTGCTGACTGCGATACGGACGGGGGCCGCCGGGCGGCTTTCCTGCCGGAATGGCGCGCGATTGACCTTGCCCTTGCCATAGATGAAGCCGTGGACCGGCCATGCGGTCTTACCCAGAGCCTGCAGCGGATGATACCAGACGCGCACCTGGCTCCAGTCATTGGCTCGCGAAACATCAATCGCCCGCACATTACGCTCGATCTGGCCACGGCGGCCGTTGATCGGCGACCAGTTGGCATGATCGAGCAGAACAGTGCGCGAATCGATGATTTGGCTGACAGCAGCCACATGACCGAGGCGCATTTTGCCGTTTGGCTTGAACGCCATCACGGCGCCAACCTTGGGCTGGTTGCCACGCTGGTACCGGCTCGCAGCCTGCTCCCACCACGTATGCGCATCACCGAAAATGCGAATGCCGCTAACTTCGCGGGCATAGGGCACGCACTGCAGGTAAGCAGGCAATTCACTGCGACTTGATGCGGAGAACTCTCCGCTGCGAGCAGATGCAGGCTGCCCGGCGGCAAGGCCGAGAGCGACAGACGCAACCATGATGGAGCGTAGAGGGAGCGGCAAAATCATGCCGCGCTTATTTGCCGGGTAACCTTACGATGACCCTCAACCCTGTGGTAAACACGAATTTACCATGAAACCCGCTTCGCCTTGCCAAGCGCGCCGTTAAGGCCCACTTGCGCGCTCGATATGTCTGCCCCAGCAAAACCAACCGTGATCATCATCGGTCGACCCAATGTCGGTAAATCCACGCTGTTCAACCGGCTGGTGGGCAAGAAGCTTGCCCTGGTCGACGACCAACCCGGCGTTACGCGCGATCGCCGTGTCGGTGATGCAGAATTGGCTGGGCTGAAATTCGACATTGTCGATACCGCAGGCTGGGAAGACGAGGACGCCGAGAGCCTGCCGGGCCGGATGCGCGCGCAGACCGAGGTGAGCCTCGAAGGCGCAGATGCGGTTCTGTTCGTGATCGATGCGCGCGCCGGCATTACACCGTTGGACGAAGAGATCGGCCGCTGGCTGCGTACCGTCGATGTGCCGATCGTGCTGGTTGCGAACAAGGCGGAGGGCAAAGCTGGCGATGCTGGCCTGTACGAATCCTTCTCGCTGGGGCTGGGTGACCCGGTACCCCTGTCAGCCGAACATGGCGAAGGGGTCGCCGATCTGTTCGAGGGCCTGTGGCCCCATATCGGCCATTTCGAGAAAGAGGCCGAAGCCGCCGCAGCCGCTGCCAAGGAGCAGGGGCTCGATGACGGAGAGGACGAAGAAGATGTTCCCCTCGGCCCGCTCAAGTTGGCGATTGTGGGGCGTCCCAATGCTGGCAAGTCGACTTTGATCAACCGTCTGTTGGGCGAGGATCGACTGCTGACGGGCCCGGAAGCCGGCATTACCCGCGATTCGATCGCAATCGATTACACCTGGACCGATCCGCAAACCGGCGAACCACGCGACATCCATCTCGTCGACACTGCCGGGATGCGCAAGAAGCGCAATGTGACCGAGAAGCTGGAGAAGCTCAGCGTTGCCGACGCCCGCCGTGCGGTCGATTTCGCCGAAGTTGTCGTCCTGCTCCTCGACGCGACCCAGGGTCTCGAGCACCAGGACCTGAAAATCGCCAGTCACGTGCTCGAAGAAGGGCGCGCGCTAATGATCGCGATCAACAAATGGGACGTCGCGGAAAACGCATCCTCGCTGTTCAACGGCATTCGCGGTGCATTGGATGACGGGCTGGCGCAGGTTCGCGGCCTGCCGCTCTTCGCTGTCAGCGCCAAAACCGGCAAGGGCCTCGATACCATGCTGCACGCGGCCTTCGAAATCCGCGAGAGCTGGTCCAAACGCGTGCCGACTGCCGCGCTCAACCGTTGGTTTGATGATGCGATGGAGGCCAATCCGCCGCCAGCGCCGGGTGGCCGCCGGATCAAGCTGCGCTACATCACACAGGCCGGGACCCGCCCGCCTCGTTTCGTGGTGTTCGGGACGCGGCTCGATGCGCTTCCCAAAAGCTATGAGCGCTATCTGGTCAATGGCATCCGTGCCAAGCTGGGTTTCGATGCAGTGCCGGTGCGCGTGGTGCTCAAAAGCCCGAAGAACCCCTACAACGCCAACAAAGGCGGCGGCGGCAATTACAGCGGCGGCTCGGAGCGCGGGTGATGTTATTCGACCTTCTCACTGTCGGCGGTGGGAACATTGCCGCAGACCTGCTGGAGCAAACGTCGAGCACGACGCGGGTCCAGGAAATCGTCCGGCTCAGCCTCGCCCCGGCGTTCCTGCTCGCAGGGATCGGGGCTGTCATGAATGTGATGATGGCGCGGCTGATCTGGATTGCCAACCGGATCGAACGGCTGGAGGTCCGGATGGAAGACGAGCAGACTGCCAGGGAGCGGATCGAGCTTGCCCGCCTGCGCCGGCGCAGGCGCTATGCCCAACGTGCGATCATGTTGAGCACCGGCGCGGCGCTCACCATTTGCGTGGTGATCGCCTTGCTGTTCGTCAGCGCGTTTGTGGAGCCGCAGATCGGTAGCATGGTCGCCTTTGCATGGATCGCGGCCATGATATTCCTGATCAGCGGGCTAGTGCTGTTCGCGGCCGAGACCGTGATCGCCGCCCAGGGCCAAAAGGCGACCCAACACGGCCCCGACGAAGGAAGCTAGCCCTCGCCGCCTTCGCCTGCGGCGACGCTCTGCAACTGGACGTAGTTTTCCAGTCCCATGCGTTCGATCATGTCGAACTGGGTCTCGAGGAAGTCGACATGCTCCTCCTCGTTGTCGAGGATCTGGGCGAACAAATCGCGGCTGACATAGTCGCGCACGCTTTCGCAATATGCGATGGCGTCCCGCAACAGAGGAATCGCGTCCTCTTCCACCGCCATATCGGCTTTCAGGATTTCCTCGACCGTCTCGCCCACACGCAATTTATGGACCGCCTGGAAATTGGGCAAACCGTTGAGGAAAAGCACTCGCGCCGCCAGCTTGTCGGCATGTTCCATCTCTTCGATGGATTCCTTGCGCTCATAGGCTGCCAGCTTGTGGAGGCCCCAATCGTCCAGCACGCGATAATGCAGCCAATACTGGTTGATGGCGGTTAGCTCGTTGGTAAGCGCCTTGTTGAGAAATTCGATGACTTTTGCGTCGCCCTTCATGGCCCAGCTCCTTTGAATGGAAATTGCGGGCAGACATAAGCGTGCAAACACAGATGCGGCAAGGTCAAAAAGGCGAAAAATCGGCGGATTTCCGCCAGTTGCGAGCGATTTGCGTTAGCGGATAATCCGCTCAAGCTGCGACGGGTTCGCAACCCATCACGCGCTCTTCCATCACGATCTCGTCAGCTTCTGCCAGGCATTGGCCACAATTCGGACGTTTGCCCATCGCCGCGTAAACCGCTTCAGCATCACCATGGGTCTTGATCGCCATGCGGCGCAGCTCGGTTTCCCGAATGGCGTTGCAGATGCAGATATACATCGGTCAGCTGTCTCCTGCGACTGATTCGCAAGAGCGAGAATATGCGAATTATTCTCAATAGCAAGAGCAAAAAGGGGGAGGAGGTGCTATTTGTCGACACCCTCCCCCGCCAAGCTACTTCCGGAGCGGGAACACGCGCATATAGGTCAAGCACCGCCACAGATATTCGAGCGGGCCGTAGCGAAACCGCTCCAGCCAAGGCTTGGACCACAGCAGCATCAGCGCCCAGGCGAGCAGCATCACACCGTAGAGCTCGATCCGGCCCAGCTTGCCGAACAGCCCCAACGCCCAGCCATGGAACACGAACAGCATCACGATCGACGTACCGAGGTAATTGGTGAAAGCTGCCCGGCCGGCATAGGAGATCCGCTCACCCAGCCATCCGACCGCTTTGGGCCCATAGAGTGCCAGAAGCGCGGCAAGCCCCAGGATCATGAACACGCGCGGCAGGAAGCTGAAACCGACCATCGCCGACTGCGTGCCGTAGAATGTCAGCCCTTCGCCCTTGATCCATAGAGCCAACCACAGGCTAAGCGCACCGCCGCTGAGCACTCCGGCCCAGCCCCACATGCGCTGCTTGGTCGGATCGAAGCCGCCACTGAACAGCCCCATACGATAAAGCGCCATCCCCATCAGCATCAGCGGCAAGGTTTCGAACAGCCAGAGGAAGATAAAGAAACCAAGGTCGCTCGCGTGTTCGACCCACATGTGGTTGACCCAGCCAGGGTAATCCCCGCTCGAAATCAACTCGGTCTGGATGACGCCATCCGCCAGCTGGTCCTGCTTGTCTGTTTCAAGCTGGGTGACCATCTCGGCCATCTGCGGATCAGACCGGGCCGCATCGGTCTCGGACGCCATATAGAGGAAGCCCATCATCGAGCCGTACATGACAGCGCCGAGCAGATATCCCAGAATACCGAGACGCAATTGCCACTTGGCACTGACTTTCAGGAACAGCAGCGCCAGCATGCCACAACAGGCATAGGAGAACAGGATATCGCCGCGCCAGATCAGGAAATAGTGGATCAGGCCGAACAGACCGAGCCAGAACAGGCGCCGTGCCTGCAGCCAGCGTGTCGCGCCCCTCGCCCAGGCCTTTTCCATGAAGAGCATCATGCCAGCGCCGAACAGGAGCGAGAACAGCCCGCGCATTTTGCTGTCGATCAGCACGAACTGCCCGACCCACAGCCAGTCCTCAGTGGCCGAATGCGGCACCGTAAAGGCATCTGGGTACATATAGGCCGAAAATGGCTGGCCAAACGCGACGATATTCGCTGCCAGAATGCCCATCACGGCTATCCCGCGGATGAAATCGAGGCTCGCAAGCCGTTGCCCGTCATTGGCGGAAACCGGTACAACCTGATCGGGTGTGCTAGCATCTCCGTCCATCTCGGGTTGTTCTGTAGCCATCGATAATCCTCCCTGTCCCGGCAGGGGGTATCATGCAGAGCGCACGAGCCAAAGCCCGTTTACCCATCGTTATATGCCAGAAACAGCGATCAGGCCCGACTAGCGAGTGACGAGGCACCCCTGGCCGCTACGCTTCAGCGCGTTGCAAGCGGTCTGCGCAGCATTGCGGCTTGCATAGCCACCCGCCTGCAGCTTGGTCAGCCGGCCAGCCGGAACCAGGAGTTTCGATTTGCCGGACAGGGCACTGCGGCCCGAAAGCCTCGACCAGAGCTTGTTGGCATTGGATTTGACCGAAAAAGCGCCGAGCTGGACTTTCCATGGCCCACTCGTCGTCGTGGCAGCGCGGGGAGCGGGCCTGGGCGCAGGCGCAACCCTTGCCGTTGGCGCTGCCGCGACGCGAACCGGTTGATCGACCGCCGGGCGCGGCGTGGTCGTGCGCGCAGGAGCCTGCCGGGCTGCAAACGTTGCGCCGGCCTCGGCCGGGCTTTGCGTCCCCGTCACCCGTTGAGCCTCCGAAATCGCGGCTTGGGCCGCAGCCACGGAAGGCGCGACAGGCGTTTGTGCGATGGGTTGTGGAATACGGGTCGCCGCTGTTGGCAGACGCTGGGCGTCGCTTGGCTTGGGTACGGCGCGTGCGGGCACTGCCGCCGCGACACGGGGAGGAGGCGTGCCGCCAAGATCGGCTGCGGCTAGCTGGCTCGACCGCCGGGCATCGGCCTCACGCTTGATCCTCTGCGCCAGGGGCTGGGCCTGTTGGCGCTGATCGAGCGGGATGAAGTCATCCATCTGCTTGATCGCCGGGGCCGCTTGCGGAAGGCCCGCAGAATTGGCCAATGTCAGCAAGGCATAGGCGCGGACCCAGTCTTTCTCGACCAGATCCCCGTTGAAATGGGCAATGCCCAACAGATATTGCGCGCGGGGATCTCCGCGTTCGCCGGCGGCCTGGACATAAGGCATCGCTTCTTCGCGTCGGCCGCTCTGAAACAGCAAGAGCCCCAGATTGTCTGCCGCCTTCAAATGGCCTTGCGCCGCCGCCTTGGCATAGAATACCTCGGCCTGCTTCAGGTTCTGTTCGACGCCGCGGCCCAAGCGATAGGCCTGCGCCATATTGAATTGCGCATCAGGATCGCCCTTGGCCGCCGGATCGCGCCATTCGCGCACCGCGCGGCTATAGTCGCCCGCACTCCATGCATCGACGCCGGTCTTTACGTCGGCCCACACCGCAACCGGTGTCGCCAGAAGCGACAGCGCAGCCAGCGCCTTCATTGCTCGTGCGAATGCCATGATCGTCTCGCGAACCCTCTCGGTAACTCTACTTCAACTCTGTGGGACATAGAGTGACATAGTGAACAGGCCGTTAGCAAAGATTTTCTAACCTGCGGCGGCAGCACCGCCCATTCCCCGACGGACGCGAGGCCCTCTTGTTAGGACCAACGTTAACCCAAAATTAGGGGTATCCTGCGATCCCCCCGATGACGACCCGCGATTGGCGTGGGTCAATAGAAGCAATTCAGGGGGACCGTCCTGTGCGCGTATTGGCACTGGCATCGCAAAAAGGCGGATCGGGCAAGACCACGCTTTCCGGCCATCTGGCCGTCCAGGCGCAACGCGCCGGAGCCGGACCGGTTGTTCTGATCGATATCGATCCGCAAGGGTCGCTCGCCGATTGGTGGAACGAGCGCGAAGCGGAGTATCCCGCCTTCGCCCAGACCACCGTGGCACGGCTGGCCAGCGACCTGCAGGTCTTGCGCCAGCAGGGTTTCAAACTTGCCGTGATCGATACGCCGCCAGCCATTACAATGGCGATCCAGTCCGTCATCGGGGTGGCAGAGCTGATTGTTGTCCCGACACGCCCCAGCCCGCATGATCTGCGCGCCGTCGGGGCCACAGTCGATCTGTGCGAGCGTGCCGGCAAGCCGCTCGTATTCGTGGTCAACGCAGCCACGCCCAAAGCCAAGATTACATCGGAAGCCGCCGTCGCGCTGAGCCAGCATGGCACCGTGGCACCGATTACACTTCACCACCGCACCGATTTCGCCGCCTCGATGATCGATGGCCGCACGGTGATGGAAGTCGATCCCGACAGCCGCAGTGCCGCCGAAGTGACAGCGTTGTGGGGCTATATCGCGGACCGGCTTGAAAAGAATTTCCGCCGCACGGTGTTTGCTGCTCCGGGTTCTGTATCCCAGGTGCCGGGCACGCATCGTCCGACCGGTGGTTTCGGCCGCCGGGTGGCCCAGTAAGCGGGGCATCGAAACCATGTCCGAAGCTTCCTTCGCCTCGCTCAATCCGAGCCTTCTCGCCCGCAAGGGTGGGGCCAAGCCGGCCATGCGCCCGCAATTGACCCCGCTCGAGCCGGGCCCTGCCGAATCGCATGACCATCTCGAAGATCTGGGCTGGAACGATATGGGTGAAGAAGCCCCCGCACCGCGCCAGTCGGAGGCCGACGTGCTGCATCTGACGCCTGAACCGGCAAACGAAGCGGCAGAGCAGGAAGCACGCCAGCTCGCCCGCGCAGCTGACGAGGCACTGGCCCAGGCAACCCGCCCCGAAGTTCATCGCCAGCGCGAGGAATTGGCCGAGCGCGTGGTCGCGACCGATCAAACCAAGGCAACGCCCGAGCCTGCACAGGAACGCAAGCCCAAGACGCGTAAGCGTCGTTCGGCTCTCGAGCGCGGCAAGCGCGCAGCTTTCACGCTGCGGCTTGATGCCGACCGTCATCTCAAACTGCGTCTGGCCTGCACGGTCAAAGGACGCAGCGCCCAGCAAATCGTTACGGAAGCCCTCGACGGCTTGCTCGACGATATGCCGGATATCGATTCACTCGCCGCACAAGTTCAGCGGCACTGAAGCCTGACCTTAAAGGGGAAATACCATGGCTCGCTCGAAGAAAACTGCCGCACTGGCCCTGACGACCGCGCTTGGCGCGCTCGCCATTACCGGCTGCTCGGCCCAGGGGGCACCGCGTGCAGACCTGTCTGCCAACAAAGCGCAGGTCGCTCTTGAGAAAGGCCAGTCGGGCAAGGCGATCGCCAATGCCGAGGCTGCAGTCCTCGCCGAGCCGCAGAATGCCGCCTATCGTGGGGTTCTGGGTGCTGCTTATCTCGATGCAGGTCGTTTCCAGTCGGCAGCTACAAGCTTCGATGATGCGATGAAACTGGGCGATACCTCGGGTCGCACGGCACTCGGCTTTGCGCTTGCCTCTATCGGCAAGGGTGACAATGCCCGCGCTGTCGCCGTCCTTGATGACTGGCGCGACGATATTCCCGCTTCCGATCTTGGCCTCGCGCTTGCGCTGGCTGGCGAAGCAGATCGCGGTGTCCATGTTCTTGGCAATGCCCTTCGTGGCGGCGAGAATACGGCAAAGCTGCGTCAGAACCTGGCCTACGCCTATGCCCTCCAGGGCAATTGGAAAGCAGCACGGATCATGGCTGCCGAAGACGTTGCTCCGGTCGAACTGGATCAACGGATCAGCGACTGGGCCCGTTCGGCCAAGCCGGAAGATTTCCAGCAGCGTGTCGCCGGATTGTTGAATGTACCGGTTCGCGCCGATGCCGGGCAACCGGTCCAGCTGGCACTTTCCAGCAACCCGAATGCACAGCAGCTCGCTGCCGAAGCCGCTGCATCTGCTCCTCAGGTCGCCCGCGCTCCTGCGGCAGGGGAATTGCCCCCAGTCGCAGAATTTGCCGCAGCAGCACCTGCTCCGCGCGAATTGCCGCCACTGGATAGTGTTCCGGTAGGAACCGCTCCGGCCAAGCCGACACCGCAAGTCGCCGTTGCTGCACCGAACGTAAAGTCGCCGGAAAGCTTCGAAGATGCCTTCAAGGCCCCTGCACCGAGCGGCGTAACCGTCGCCCAGGTGGCCGCCAGCGCGATCAAATTCGTATCCAGCCCGGTCGTTCAGGCCATGCCGGCACGTCAAGGTGCAACGCCCAAGCCTGCCCGCGTGGCGAAGCGCAATGTCTCGGCCGACGGTTCGCACCTCGTCCAGCTTGGCAGCTTCCGCTCCGAAGCCGGTGCACGCCGGGCGTGGGGCATCTATGCCAAGCGCTACCCCAACCTGAGTGACTACAACATGGTCATCACGCAGGCGAAGGTCCGCGGCAAAACCTATTACCGCGTCAACGCTGGCGGTTTCCAGCAGGCGTCCGCCAAGAGCATGTGCGGGACAGTCAAATCACGCGGCCAAGGATGCATCGCCTGGGCCGAAGGTCGCCCTCTGCCGGGCGCCGTGGATCGCGGCGTGCGCATGGCGCGTCGCTGACACCTTCAGAATTTGGAAAGACTCTAGCGAGCGACTGCCCCTCTCGACTTCGGTCGGGAGGGGTTTTCTTTACTCGTCCCCGGTTTCAAGACCGTCGGGTACCGTTTCGCTCAAATTCTCGCAGATATGTTCGAAAACCGACTCATGGAGGGGTTCCTCGAACTGCACGCCATTGGTGTGGTTTTCCCACCACCGAACCTTGGCCGGAACCGGTCCGAAGGTTCCGATCCGCAACGTTAGCGCTTTGCCCGGTTGCATCGTGCCGAACCGGTCATAAAATCGGCAACCCGTTTGCGAGAGGTCGGTAATCCAGACATCTCGCGGCGTGCCGGAGCCGGTACGGTATCGGCCGGCAATGCCGGTGTTTTTCCGTTCGCCCCGCCTCTTGTTGAAACCAGATTCTTCCACGCAGCCCCGTCCCGTCATTATACTATCTTTTGTGCAGCGACCGCAGCGCCCTTTGGGGCTTCATCGCATAATATGCAACACATCACGCTTTGACGCCACCCTTGTAGAGGTGCGTAACCCGTCCCTGCATCGGTTGGCCGTCAAATGGCGTATTCCCGGCTCTTGCAGCCATCTTGGCGCTGCTGGCAATCCAAGGCTTGTCGGGATCGACAATTGCGATATCGGCCTCCGCCCCCACTATGAGTCGACCAGCGTTGACGCCGAGCAGTTGTGCCGGATTTGTGCACAAAAGCGCAAAAGCGCGGTCCATCGCGATCACCTCGTCCCGAACCAGGGTGAGCGTAGTGGCCAGCAGCGTCTCCGCCCCCGCCATGCCGGGCTCTGCATCACTGAACGGCAGGCGTTTGTCTTCTGGTCCACGCGGATCATGGCCGCTTGAGATGACATCGATCGTGCCATCGCCAATCGCAGCGATCACGGCCTGCCGGTCACTTTCCGCTCGCAATGGCGGAGAGAGACGGGCGAACGTTCTGAAATCGCCGGTGGCAAGGTCCGACAACATGAAATGCGCCGGCGTAACGCCTGCGGTAACCCTTGCGCCGCGCGCCTTGGCTGCGCGGACCAGATCGAGAGCTGCAGCAGTCGTTACCTGGCGGATATGCAAACGTGCGCCGGCCATTTCGGCCAGTGCAATGTCGCGCGCAACGGCCAGAGCTTCTGCTTCCGCCGGTGCGCTGGGTAACCCCATTCTTGTGGCCATTTCTCCTGCTGTCGCCACTGCATCGCCAGCAATGCCGCTGTCTTCGGCATGGCTCACCACCACAAGATCCAGCATGGCTGCGTATTGCAGCACGCGCAGCATGACCCCGCTATCGGCGATCCAATTGCGTCCGGTGGCAATGCCGCGCGCTCCCGCATCGCGCATCAATGCAAACTCCGCCAGGTCGGCCCCCGCCAACTCGCGCGTTGCGGCGGCCAGGGGATGGACCCACAGGTCCGGCTTCCCGCTCTTGGCGATGTAAGAAACTCGGCTGGGCAGATCGAGGATTGGCGTCTGATCCGGCATTAACGCCGCCCGGGTTATACCCCCGAAATGAAGCGCGGGTTTGTCGATCGCGAAAACGCCCAGATCGACCAGACCGGGGCCGATCAACTGGCCCCTTGCATCGATAGTCTCGGCGCCTTCGATCCCGGATATGTCGCCTATCTCGGTAATGATCCCGTTCTCACACGCCACGCCGCCGTCGATCAGCCCATCCGGAGTGATCAGGCGGCCGTTGGTAATGATGAGGGGTTGCTGCGTTTTCATACCCATTGCCCTCCGCCGGAGGATCCGCTCCAGCCGGGCACGCCGCGCGCCTTGCGGGTCAGGATATCGAGGCAGGCCATTCGCACCGCGACGCCCATCTCCACCTGTCGCGTAATGATAGATCGATCCAGCATGTCGGCGACTTCACTGTCGATTTCGACCCCGCGGTTCATCGGTCCAGGATGCATCACCAGCGCATCAGGCGCAGCCCGATCAAGCCGGGCTTGGGTAAGGCCATACAGGTGATGGTATTCACGCGCCGAGGGGATGAACTGTCCGCTCATCCGCTCCGTCTGCAGGCGCAGCATCATCGCCACATCGCAGCCCTGCAACGCAGCGTCGAAGTCGGAAAAAGGCTCTGCACCCATGCGCTCGACCCCATCGGGCATCAGCGCTGGCGGCGCACACACACGCACACTCGCGCCCATAGCTTGCAGGCATAGAATATTGGAACGGGCCACGCGGCTGTGCAGGATATCACCGCAGATCGTGACAGTAAGGCCGGTAAAGTCCTCGGCACCCTCGCCCCGCTCTTCCAGCGCGTTTCTCAGCGCCAGCGTATCGAGCAATGCCTGAGTCGGATGCTCATGTTGCCCGTCACCTGCGTTGAGGACCGGGCAATCGACCTTGCTATCGATCAGGTCGACGGCGCCGCTCGAACCGTGCCGGATGACAATCGCATCGGCCCGCATCGCGTTGAGCGTGATCGCCGTATCGATCAGGGTTTCGCCCTTTTTCACGCTCGACTGTGCGGCATGCATATTGACCACATCCGCGCCCAGCCGCTTCCCGGCGATTTCAAAGCTCAGCAGCGTCCGGGTCGAGTTTTCGAAGAAGGCATTGATGACAGTAAGCCCGCCCAGAAGGTCACAATGCTTGTCGCGCTGGCGGTTGAATTCAACCCATTGTTCCGCCTCGTCGAGCAGATAGAGGATTTCATGCCGTTCCAGTTGCGCGATGCCGGTCAGGCTGGCGTGCGGAAAGGCTTGCCCGCCCGCTGGGTAGCGGCCGGAATGCGAAGAAGAGCCGGTCGATGTCATTAAAGCCAAGCCCCTAATCGAGCAGTGTCGGCGGCTCAAGCGCTTTCGGCTGGCGATGCCACGCAGCCATGCCTATGTAAGGCGCATATTAGAGGAAGTCTGGAAGATTTATGGCGTTCGCAAAAAGTGTCTGGAAATTGTTGGTCGGGATCAAGGACGGGCTCAGCCTGCTGTTCCTGCTGCTATTCTTCTCCTTGCTGTTTGCTATCCTCACGGCGCGCCCAAGCCCGGCCCAGGTTCGCGAGGGTGCACTCTTGCTCGATCTGTCCGGGATCGTCGTCGAGGAAAAGAGCGTCATCGATCCCATCGAGGCCTTCCTGAGCGGCAGCGCTCCGGTCGGCGAATTCGATGTGCAGGACGTTGTCCACGCGATTGATACTGCAGTTGGCGATGAGCGGATCAAAGCCATCGTGCTCGATCTCTCGGGCTTTGTCGGCGGAGGCCAGGTGCATTTGCAGGAAATCGGCGAGGCACTGGATCGGGCTAAGGCCGCTGAAAAGCCGGTTCTGACCTACGCTCTTGGTTATGCCGATGACGGCATGATGCTGGCCGCCCATGCCAGCGAAGTCTGGGTCGACCCGCTGGGCGGCGCAATCATTGCCGGGCCTGGTGGCAATCGCCTCTATTATGGCGAGCTGCTCGAAAACCTGAATGTAAATGCCCGGATCTACAAGGTCGGCACCTACAAATCGGCTGTCGAACCCTATGATCGCAATTCGATGTCACCCGAAGCGCGCGAGAATGCCCAGGCGCTGTACGGGGCGCTGTGGGAAGAATGGCAGGCCAATGTGAAAAAGGCCCGCCCTGCCCTCGATCTCGAGCAAGTGACGACCCGTCCGGTCGAGTGGATCGAGGCGCAGAATGGCGACTTCGCGCAGGCAGCTCTGGAAGCAGGCCTTGTCGACAAGCTCGGCAATCGTGTCGAATTCGGCGAGCGGGTGGCAGAGATCGTGGGCGAGGATAGCTGGGACGAAGCGCCCGGCGCTTTTGCCTCGACCGATCTGGGCCCATGGCTCGCCGACAATCCGCGCGACACTCCCGGCAGCACCATCGCAGTGGTCACGGTTGCCGGTGAAATCGTCGATGGCGAAGCAGGCCCGGGAACGGCAGGCGGAGACCGGATCGCAGCCTTGCTCGACGATGCACTTGATGATGAGATTTCCGGACTGGTAGTTCGCGTCGATTCTCCGGGTGGTTCCGTCCTCGCTAGCGAAGCCATTCGCGACGCTATCCTGCGTCACAAAGCGAATGACATCCCGATCGCCGTGTCCATGGCCAATGTTGCGGCCAGCGGCGGCTATTGGGTTTCAACTCCCGCCGACCGGATTTTCGCCGAGCCCGAGACCATCACCGGCTCGATCGGCATTTTTGCCGTCATCCCGACTTTCGAAGACCTCGCCAATGAGTATGGCGTCGATGCTGATGGCGTTGCGACCACTCCATTGTCGGGTCAGCCCGATCTGATCGGCGGCTTCACGCCGGAAGTGGATGCCATCCTTCAAAGCTCGATTGAAGACGGCTATCGCGACTTTCTGACGCGCGTGTCGGAAGCGCGCAAGCTACCGACCGAACAGGTCGATACCATCGCCCAAGGGCGCGTCTGGGATGGTGGCACAGCGCGGCAAATCGGCCTTGTCGACCAATATGGTGGTCTCGACGAGGCACTCGCATGGGTCGCGGGACAGGCCGAATTGGAAGAGGGAGACTGGCACGCCAAGTTCCTCGGAACCGAGCCGCCACCTTATGACAATCTGCTTCGCTCGATGCTACTGTCCGAAGGCGAAGCGACGCGCAACGGCGATCTTTTTGCAATGATCGCCGGTCGCCAACAGGCTCTCTTGGGCCAGGTCCGGATCGATGCGGAGCGACTTGTGGGCACGCGCGGCATGCAAGCCTATTGCCTAGAATGTCCGCCTTCGTCGGTCGCAGTCGCGCAAGCCGAGGAAAATCGCGGCTGGCTGGCGCGGATGGTTTCGTTGATCCGCTAACACGCAGCGCTTGCAGATCGGCAGTGATGGTGGCATTGGCGCCGCCTTCGTCGGTGATAGCGACATCCGGCGGGCGCGTAGCTCAGTGGTAGAGCACACCCTTCACACGGGTGGGGTCGCAAGTTCAATCCTTGCCGCGCCCACCATTTTTTCAGCCAGTCCGCGAGATTTAGGTCTTAACTGTTCATTCGACGGCGAGATCGCCGGCTCAATTCCGCTTCCGTTGAAAAGCTGCGCGGTGGACGGTCCCATGAGCCGTCGGCATGGACGACAATATCCCAGGGCGCGACATCCTGGGCGGCATAGACATCCCAATTGCGGTGGATCATGTCGGGCAGGCCGAACACCCGCACGGCGTTCCAGTACCGATCGTCGCGAAAGCCAACGAAATGCAGCAGGCACGCATCGCGCGAAGTGCTGGCGTCAGCGTGACCCCCCGGCCCGTTTGGGTGCTGCACTGCCAATCGGCTTCTCCATCGGCACGTCGAAGCGGTTGATGTAATCACCCATCCGTTCGCGCACTTCGCCTGCGTTCAATCCGAACATCTCCAGACTGTAACGATGCGGATGCCGTTTCAGGTCCTTGGCCCGCTCCAGATAATCCTCCATCGCCGGGACAGCAGGTTCCATATCCAGCTCGAGGAACCGGTAGACCCGTTCCATGGTCCCGCGCCAATCGCTGTCCATATCGTCATACTGGACATCGATCATCCGCTCTGCCGGGATGGTTTCCCGTGCGCGCATCATGCGCTCCACCTGCAAGTGCGACTTGCGCAGCCATTCCTGCCCGACCTGGTGCGGATCGGCATGGTCGGAATAGATAATGGTCTGGTTCCAGGCGAGCGAGGCGGCACTGCCAACCACCTGCTGGGGATCGCGATGCGTAAAGATCAACCGCGCATCGGGGAACACATTCAGCAGCGCAGTCAGGTCCAGCATGTGCTGGGGTGTCTTGAGAATCCAGGGCCGCAATTCCGACGCCTGCTGCGACCAGCCGATGAGGCGCAATTGATCGGCCATATACGCGTAGGCAGGCGTAGCATCACTAGCCTCGCACCATGCGGCATAGGAGGGCACATGCCACTGCGCCTCGTGTTTCATGCCATACATGCTGGCAACCAGCAGGCCGAGCTCTTCCTCCGGCTCCATAGGGCCGGTCGGATGGATCGAAAGCGTGCGCGGATTGGCAAGCCGTGCGACCCGCATGATCCGCTTGGCCAGAATGGGCCGGAAGTCTTCTCTCTCGCCCGCCAGCACCTCTTCGAAATCAAGCCGCGGGACCGGGCTGATGGTTTCGAAGCTGCGCATATGGCTGAAGCGGCGATCACTGGCCAGAAGCCGGTGCAGGCGCGTGGTGCCAGATCGCATCGGACCAACGATCACAACCGGGCGCTTCAATGTGCGTTCGAGTATCTCGGGGTGCCGTTTGTACCAATATTCCGACAGCAACCGGTGCATCAGTACCTGGTTGAACTGGAGCATGGCCGAGAAGTCGCCGGCGGCATTGAGGCGCGCCTCGTCGCGGATCGATTGCAACAGAATATCGAGCGGCTGGTGAAACCACGGATCGCCGAAATCATCCATCCCGACCTGCTTGGCCGCCTGTTCCAGCAGATAGTCTTTTTCCAACCGGGCAGGCTGGATCCGGCCCAGCTTGCGCCCCGCCCTGACAATCTTTTCTGCAATATCGATAAAGGCTGTACGACGCGGCGGTGTGTCGAGAGAAATTGCCAAGTATCACCACCCCGTTCAGCCCGAATACAACCGCATATTCCGCATGTTGAACATCGGGTTTACCGTTTGCGGGCAGCCGCGCAAGGGCCGCTTTGGCTGCTCTCCCCATGCAAGTTGCCCATTGCCACTGGCATTTGCATGGGCAAATCGGCATAGCGCTGCGCCATGCACGACATACGAGAAATCAGAGACAACCCCGAAGGTTTCGATGCCGCCCTCGCACGCCGCGGGCATGAGCCAGTCGCCCGGCAATTGCTGGCGTTGGATGCGCGCAAACGCGCCGCTGCAACCGCGGCGCAGGAAGCGCAATCCGAGCGCAATGCCGCCTCGAAACAGATCGGTCAGGCCATGGGCCAGGGCGATACCGAAAAGGCGGAAACGCTCAAAGCCGCTGTCGCCAAACTGAAAGACAATATGCCTGCTCTCGAAGACGCCGAACGCGAGGCGTCTGCCGCATTCGACACCTTGATGGCGCGTCTGCCCAATATCCCCGCGGAGGAAACGCCTGACGGGGAAAGCGAAGACGACAATGTCTATATCCGCGAATGGGGCACCAAGCCGGATTTTGATTTTGATCCCAAAGAGCATGCCGACATCGGCCCGGCTTTGGGCATGGATTTCGAGACTGCAGCGAAGATTGCCGGAGCCCGATTCACGTTCCTGCGCGGCGGCATCTCGAGGCTCCATCGCGCACTGGGACAGTTCATGCTCGATATCAACACCAGCGAGCACGGTTACACGGAATGCAATCCGCCGCTGTTGGTGCGAGACGAAGCAGCGATCGGCACTGGGCAGCTTCCCAAATTCAGCGAAGACCTGTTTCAAACGACAGATGGCCGCTGGTTGATCTCAACCTCCGAAATGTCACTGGGCAATTCCTTCCGCGAACAGATCTTCGCAGAGAGTGACTTCCCGATGCGTCGGACGGCATTGACCCCTTGTTTCCGGTCCGAGGCCGGGTCGGCCGGTCGCGACACGCGGGGCTTCATTCGCCAGCACCAGTTCGAGAAGGTCGAACTGATAAGCGCCGCCCTGCCGCAGGACAGTGAAGCCGAACTGCAGCGTATCACTGCATGTGCCGAAAGCATTCTGCAAAAGCTCGGGCTGCATTACCGGGTCATGCAGCTTTGCGCTGGGGATCTGGGTGCAACCATGATGAAGACCTATGATCTCGAAGTCTGGTTGCCCGGGCAAAGCGCCTATCGCGAGATCAGCTCGTGCTCCAATGGCGGAACCTACCAGCCGCGCCGGATGAATGCCCGCTATCGCCCTGAAGGCGAGAAGAAGACGGAGTTTTTCCATCTGCTCAACGGTTCCAGCCTTGCGGTTGGCCGCACGCTGGTGGCGATCATGGAGCAATACCAGCAAGCCGACGGAAGCGTACGCATTCCCGATGCACTCCACCCCTATATGGGCGGCATCACACGACTGGAACCGGCCCTCTGATGCGTATCCTCCTGACCAACGATGACGGCATCCATGCCCCCGGTTTTGAGGTGCTGGAGGCAATCGCACGCGAAATTTCGGACGATGTCTGGATCTGCGCCCCGGCCGAAGAGCAATCCGGTGCAGGCCATTCACTCACCCTCAATCACCCTGTCCGCCTACGCAAACTGGGTGAAAGGCGCTACTCTGTGACCGGCACGCCGACTGACAGTGTGATGCTGGCTCTGCGCACGGTTCTGGAGGACAAGACGCCCGACCTGATCCTGTCCGGCGTCAACCGCGGCGCCAATCTGGGTGATGACATCACCTATTCCGGAACCGCATCTGCCGCCATGGAAGGCGCACTGGGCGGCATCAAATCGATCGCCCTCAGCCAGGTCCTGAAGCGCGACACCGACCACGAAGCATTCGAGGCCGCACGCCGCTTTGGCGGCGAAGTCGTGAAGCGCCTGATCGATGCTCCGTTTGGCGACAGGACCCTGGTCAATGTCAATTTCCCGCCTGTTCCGGCCGAGAAAGTGCGAGGAATTCGCGCTGTACGGCAAGGTTTCCACGATTATTCGCGTGGATCGGTAGTAGAGGGGCGTGACCCGCGCGGCCTGACATACTATTGGTTTGGGCTCCATTCGATCGAGCACACGCTCGACCATGGCACCGATTTGGAAGCCATTGATGAGGGGTTTGTTTCTGTGACACCGCTGCAATTGGATCTGACCCATTATTCATTGCTCTCGACACTTGGCGAGAGGTTCGACTGATGCGGCGCGCGGCTTTTCTCATCCTCGCCGCGCCTGTTCTGCTGGCGGCCGGCAATCCCCGAACCGCCACCGAATATGAAGTCGAAAGCGGCGATACGCTGGGCGGTATTTCCAACCGGACAGGGGTTCCTGCAGCTGTAATCGCAGCCGCGAACGGCATTCCCGAACCCTATTCCGTACAGGTCGGTGAAGTCCTGGTCATCCCGCGCCAGCGTAACCACACGGTCAAGCCGGGCGAGACCGGCTTCGCGATTGCGCTGCAATATGGCGTGCCGTTCGAAAACATTGCCATCGCCAACGGGCTGGATGATGACGGGACAGTAAGGGTCGGCCAGAAACTGATCATCCCCGCAGTGTTCACCCCGCGCCGTGTGGCGCGTCGTTCGATACCCGGTTCTCCTTTCTTCCGTCGCCCTCATGATGGGCCAGTTCTGTATGGCTTTAGCAAGCGGCCCGATGGCGGCGGCCATGACGGGATCGATATCGATGTAGAACTGGGCGACATGATTCGTGCTTCGGCCAGTGGCACCGTTGTTTTCGCTGATGAAGAGAAGACCCGGTTCGGACGCCAGGTCCTGATCGATCACGGCAATGGCTGGCAGACGTCTTACGGCCATCTTGCCCGCATCACGGTCAAGAAAGGTGATGTGGTCAAGACCGGCGAACGGATTGGCCTTGCGGGCCAAGCTGGCATTGCCACCCGGCCAGAATTGCATTTCGAGATCCGCAAGGATGGCGAGGACGTTGATCCGGCGAGCAAATTGCCGCCGCGCAACAAATAGGCTAATCGCCCAAAAATGCCTGGGCACACCGCTGGATGACTGATCAGATTGACCGAATTGTATCCGGCGGGACGCGTCGCAGGATGCGCGGACCGCGGTTCAAGCCATTGCGCCGGGCGGTCAGGATTCCTGTATGGGGCGATCTGGGCATCCGCATTGGCCTCGCGCTTTTCCTGATCTTCATTGTGATTATGGTCCACTGGTGGGACCGCGAAGGCCTGGTCGACAATCTCGACGGCGAAGTCAGCTTTCTCGACGTGATCTATTTCACAATGATCTCGATCACGACCACCGGCTTTGGCGACATCGCCCCGATCAGCGATCGCGCGCGGTTGGTCGAGGCGGTGATCGTGACGCCGATCCGTTTCGCCGTCTTTTTCATTTTTGTCGGCACCGCCTACAATTTCATCATCAAGCGCAGCTGGGAGAAGTTTCGCATGGCCCGCATCCAGGACCAGCTATCGAAGCACGTCGTGGTGCTCGGCTACGGCATATCCGGATCCGAAGCTGTCGGCGAATTGATCGAACGGGGCACCGACCCGCATACGATCGTTGTCATCGACCCGAGCGAGGACCGACTGACGGAAGCCGAGAAATTGGGCTGCAACGTGATGGCAGCCGATGCCACACGCGACGATACGTTGGAGGCTGTGCGCATCCGCGAGGCGCAGAATGTGCTGGTGTCTGCGGGCCGCGACGACACCTCGATCCTGATTGTGCTCACTGTGCGCCACCTTGCGCCCGACGTTCCCATCAGCGTGGTCGTGCGGGCGGACGACAACGAATTCCTCGCCAAACAGGCCGGCGCCAATAATGTCATTAACCCGGTCCGCTTCACCGGACTGTTGCTCGCGGGGAGCGCCAAGGGCGCGCATATTGCGGATTATCTGGGCGATCTCGCCAGCGTAACCGGCAAAGTCCAGCTGGTGGAGCGCAAGATCACCTCGGAAGAGGTTGGCAAGCCATTGTCAGAAAGCTGCGGGCGCGGGATCGGCCTGCGAATCTATCGCAAGGGCGAAGCGCGCGGGTACTGGGAAAAGGAATGCGACGCGCTGGAAGAGGGTGACGTTGTAGTTGAAGTCGTCCCCTCTCCAAACGGCGACTGATCGCGGCTTAAATAACGGGCACGCCGGGATCGGCCTTGTCCCATTCCTGTGCCATCGCGTCCTGCGCCAGCAGGTATGCTTTCCACGCGGCCTGGTCCTGACACACGGTGCGCACCTTTACCCGGCTACCGACAACAGGTGTCCTGACGCAGATTTCCTGCATCGGATCATCAACCTCGATCTTTGCAGCCTTGGACGAATCACGCACATAGATCTTCTTCCGCTTCGGTGTGCTTTGCGCCCGCGCCGGTGGCGGAGCAGGAGGAAGATCCGTGCGGGTGGTAGGTTGCGACTGGATCGACAGTGCCAGTGACAGCGCGAGTTCAAACATGGGTGAGCATCTCCTTCTCGAAGCCAGTTACGCACAAAAGCCGGGCATTTTCAACTTCGCGAGCCTGCTGATTCCTGTTGCACATCGATCCGATTGACGGATATCTTGGCCATATCAGGAGATTCTTCGATGCTTGAGCTCTTTCTGCCGATCGCAATGTTGGCGCAATCTACACCGGCCACACCTGCCGACCTGCCGCCGCAACCGGAGCCTGCCGTCGCGCGTGAGGCGGCACCGCAAAGGGTGTATGTTCAGGACACAAGCAAGGCCGCCCGGATCGAGAGCGACAATCCCGATCTCGAGATCTGCGTCCGATCCCTGGTCCCGGGCAGCCGGGTCAAAGCCAGAACCGTGTGCCAGAACAAAGCGGCCTGGAAAGCCTATGTCGAGGCCCAGGAAGCCATGAACCGGGAATGGGACATGGTCGGCAAAGGGTTCCCGCCCGAAACAGAGTTTGTCGGGCCAGTCGGAAGCTGATGCGCGCCTACCAAGCCCCTGAAATCAGGGCATATAGGCGTGAACGAGGCCCATCGCGATATAGAATAGCATCCAATATCCTGCGTCGATAAAGAACAGCGCCTTACCCTTTTGTGAGAACAGGTAATTGGTCCCCAGCGCCGGGATGATGAAGCCTATCGCCACTCCGAATGCCGTCATCACCTTCGCCAGGACGCTTAGATCCGATCCGAGGTCGGAGTAGCTCCCGAAGGTGTGCGCGAGAGTCCAACTGGCAAGAAGCGAGAAGGCGAAGGCTCCGCCATAGATCAGGCCCATATTGCCTTCTTTGATCTGATCTTCAGTCAGGCCGACTGCGCCCATCCATTTTTTGCCCATTATCGGCCCGTACCAGATTCCACCGACGACAAATCCAGCCAGTGCCGCCAGCACTACGCCAATCCAGTTCACATCGAACATTTCGATCCCTCCCATTGATCAAACGCCTTGGTCATCCGCATGATCAAAGCGTCGTTTGCTGCGACATAAGCAGGCTCTACCCTTGCAGACCGCCCCGCATCAAAAGGTCGCTCTTGAGCTGTTCCTTCTGCTGGGACGCTTCGCGCCACGCCTCTGCCGTCATGCAGACTTTCTCCCACTTCAGGCGCGATCCCGTCTTCTTGACCCGGGTGCAAATTGTCCGGCCCGGATTCTCTTCTGCCAACCGGATCGCTCTAGAAACGTTTCTCGCCATGATCTGTTTCGGATCCAGAGCATGCTTGCTGATGTCCAAGCCCGGATTGCTCCCCGCGGCGGTAGCAACTATCAGAACGAGTGCTTCCAGCATTGTTGGTCCCCTGCCTGCTTCAAATCACCTTCGTAGTAGCACAATTGCAGTTGGGGGTGTAGGCGCGCCCAACAATGGCTACCAGCACTACCTCCCTCCCCGACCAGAAGAAGGTCGGCATGGTTTCCCTCGGCTGCCCCAAGGCGCTAGTCGATTCAGAACGTATCCTCACCCGTTTGCGCGCCGATGGCTATGCCATGTCTCCCGACTATGCCGGTGCCGACGTGGTGCTGGTGAACACTTGCGGCTTCCTGGACAGTGCCAAGGAAGAAAGCCTGGCCGCGATCGGTGAAGCCATTGCCGAGAATGGCCGGGTTATCGTGACCGGCTGCATGGGCGAGGAGGCAGATGCCATCCGCGCCGCACATCCTGCGGTTCTCGCCGTCACGGGCGCGCACCAGTATGAGCAAGTGGTGGAGGCCGTCCACGAACATGCCCCGCCCAGCCAGGGCCCGTTTGTCGACCTGATCCCGCAGCCCAGCGAAGCCGATATCAAGCTGACGCCACGCCACTATAGCTATTTGAAAATCTCGGAGGGCTGCAATCACTCCTGCGCGTTCTGCATCATTCCTGACCTGCGTGGCAAACTGGCCAGCCGCCGGGTCGATGCCGTGCTGCGCGAAGCTGAAAAGCTGGTCGCTGCAGGCACCAGAGAATTGCTGGTCATCAGCCAGGACACGTCCGCCTATGGCGTCGACACCCGGCATGAGGAGCGCGACTGGAAGGGCCATCCGGTCCGCGCCCATATGACCGATCTGGCGCGCGAATTGGGCCAGCTCGACATTGGTAATGGAACCCCACCTTGGGTCCGGCTGCACTATGTCTACCCCTACCCCCATGTCGATGCGGTGATCCCGCTGATGGCGGAGGGTTTGCTGACGCCGTATCTGGACATTCCATTCCAGCACGCCAGCCCCAAAGTCCTCAAGGCCATGAAGCGCCCTGCCAACGAGGCCAAGGTGCTTGAACGGCTCAAGAAATGGCGTGCGATCTGCCCCGAAATCGCCATCCGCTCCAGCTTCGTGGTCGGTTTCCCCGGAGAGACCGAAGAGGACTTCCGGTACCTGCTCGATTGGCTTGAAGAAGCCCAATTGGACCGCGTCGGAGCGTTCCGGTTCGAACCGGTGGAGGGCGCGCAAGCCAATGCCCTGCCCGACCATGTGCCCGAGGCCGTGAAGGAAGAGCGGTATGCCCGCGTGATGGAAGTCACCGAGCGGATCAGTGCGGAGAAGCTGCAGGCCAAGATCGGCAAGACCTTGCCCGTCATCATCGACGAGGTCGGTGAGCCCGATGAAGACGGCGATATCGGTGCCACCGGCCGCAGCCAGGCAGATGCCCCTGAGATCGACGGTGCGGTTTACCTCCGCAATGTCGCCGCGACGCTGGTTGCGGGCGACATTGTGAATGTCAAAGTCGAAGACGCCGACGCACATGACCTGTTCGGGGCCATCCCCTGACACACTAACACCGGTTTGCGAGAGTGTGACCTTCCGCGCAAATCACTGTAAAGATTACCTGAGTTCGGCTCCAAAAGCCAAGATGTGTGACTTTCCGCAGATTGCAGAAAGCAAGCTGCATACGTGTGGATTATGGACCGGAGAAAGAGCCGCGTGCGCCAATTTCGGGCACCATGTCGGCCTAGATAATCTCGATCGTGTAGGACAGCGCCAGCCGACTCAGTCGCTTGCCAGCTCTTTCACGCGCGCCAATGCAATCTCGGCTTGGTCCTGGAGAAGAAAGCTGCCTGCATCCGCGACGAATTCCGGAGCGTTAAAGCCGAAATTGCGGCAGCTCCGGATAGCCTCTTCGCTACTGATCGTCGAATCCTCGCGGCCATACAGCATGTGAACCGGGACCGGCACATCACGGCAGGATGCGCTCCAGTCCGCCGCCCAGGTGATCATCGTTTCAGCCGTTCCGACAAAGCGTCCGCGTACAACATAGGTGGCCGAGCTTCTCAACATCCGGACCATGGACGGCTTTTGTATGGCCCGCAATTCGCGGTCGCAGCCCTGATAGAACTCCTCGACAAAGCGATGAAATTCACCCGTGCCGATGGTCGCCAGCATTGCCCTCTGGTAAACCTTGGCAAAAGTCGGGGCGAGACGAACGAGACGGATCTGGCGCCGATGCGCCGGGCGCAAGGATGCCATGCTCTCGGCGTCATAAAGGGGCAGGAAGCTGCCAATACCGACAGCGATGCTGACCCTGTCTGGCTGGCGCTTGGCAAAGGCCAGCATGTAGGGTGCACCGGCATGGGTCGTCATCGCGGCACAGCGCGACACTCCGAGATGATCGAGAAAGGCTGGCAGGCGATCCGCGAATTCATCGGCGGCTTTCAGGCCATGGGCCTTTGCCGTTGTGCCGCCGTGATGCGGGCGCCATGGAGCGATGATGCGCAGCGACATCCGCCGCGCCGCATTGGCCACTTCCGGCGTGAGCAAAGCGCCCTCGATCGGATGAAAGAACAGCACCGGCACACCCGCAGGGTCGCCATGCTCCTCCCAGGCAATTGTTTCGCCCTCGGGTCCTTCAAAATGCCGATTGCAGCGGTGCGGCTCGACACCCGGGCGTTCGACAGGAAGCTCAAGCGAATGGAGGAATCCTGCATAGAGCAGGAGCAATTCCTCTTTGGAATTTACCGAAAGCTTGCGCTGCAATGCCTTCATCTGGTTGCGCACAGTGCCGAGAGAACGGCTGCGCGCTTCGGCGAATTGGCGAAGCGTTCCGCCCCCGACCATATGGCGCACCAAGGACGTTTCGGTCTCGGTCAGTCTCAGCGCTTCGCTGAACGCTTTTCCGCTGCGCTCGCTCCAGCGCAAACGGACAGCATCGAATGTTATTCGGGGCTCTTCCTGCGTACGGTCCAGCCGGGCGGTGAACCACCAGCCTTTTTCGTCATCCTCAGAGGTATAGAGATGATAGAACCCGCCGAAATCGTCTCCACCGCTTTCATCCTTGAAGAGAGCGGCAAGACGCCCGCGATCCTCGCTTTCCTGACCCGGCTCGAACAGCCAGTCGGGAATATCTCGGTTCTCGGGAAACCCGGCCGGATAGAATATTGCCGAGTTACGATGAACCACCCTAAGGCTGCTATCCAAGGCAAGATCGCAATCGAGGTGGTCCGCCTTCTGCGTGTCCAGCAAATTGTGATCGACCCTGTCATTGGGATAGACGTTATCGATAATGTCTGCCGCATTGGCGAAGTGCAGCCCGGTATTTTCGCCAATCTCGCCAGCAGATTTCTCGAACTCGCTCAGGTCTTGCAGGATGTCCACGAAGACACCTGGCCGAGTGACAGCCGCATAGGCACGCGCGACAATTGCCTCCAGATCTGGCTCGCCGTCTTCCACTGCGCTGGCCCACTCCCTTAACGCACCAACTTCCTGGCCCGGAATGCGGGAATGCCCACTATCTCAATGACATTCCAGTAAAAAAGGCGGGACGCGCCATGCAGGCACGCCCCGTCCGGCATTCGAATGCCTTTCAGCCCCAGTGACTATTTTACGCAATATCGGCCAGAGGCTTTCAGTCCGCCGGGGCAAGAACCGCTGCGCACTTCGGCATAGTCATCCTTGTCGCCCACGCAGTATTTCGCAGACGCCCTGAAACCGGTCGGACAACTGCCGAGTTTGATGATCGCAACCTTGCCGCTCGACTTGCAGCTGGAACCGGATGACTTGAACCCGGTTGGGCAGGACCCGTCACGTTCCACTTCGGAACTGCTGGATTGCGCGAAGGCTGGGGCAGGACCGGCGCTGAGCGCGAGGGCGGCGGACAAAGTGAGAAAGGCAATACGCATGGGATGCTCCTTTGTGATTTCGGGATAATCGCGAGCGTGCCGGAAGGGTCGCCGTATTCCAGCACGCTCGCTAGAATGGGCAGGTGCGTGGACCTGCCCATCCCTATTGCTGGTCAGCCACGCGGGCCGCGCCGGAAGGTGAGGGCAACTGCGCTTTTGCCGGTATTCTTGTTGAACCATTGGCAGAAGAAGTCCGTCCCCGACTTGTCGGTATGCAGCGCGCCGAAATTGAATGTCAGCATGGTCCGCCCGCGCCCGTCGAGATGGGCATCATAGGCCCGGCTACGATCCGAATTGCTGCCCGTGGCAGTGGGCGTGTAACCAAGCGAATTGCCCGTGTGCAACATCACGGACTTGCCCTTGTAGTTCCCCACGCTTGGCCCGTTGGTGTTGTCGAGCTGTTCGGAGCCGTCATACGAGACGCACTGCATTTCGTAGTCGTATTTCTTGTACCGGGACTTGTCGAATTCGACGTAAAGAACATCGCCCACGCCCAGACCGGAATAGAGGCAGCCATTGCTTGCCTGGACATTCCTGCGGTCAATCAATCCGGATCGTGTTTCCGTGCTGATCCCCTGGCTGAACGTGTAATTGCCGTCGCGTGCGACAAAGGCATTGCCGACATTGAGATTGGCGCATTGCAGCTGGCCACTGAAGCGCGCCGGTACGGGACCGGCACCGCCAACATGATCGGGCGCAGCTGCGGTGCAGGCCGAGGCAGATGTGCTGCCGCGGTTTGCGAAACACCCCTTCGACCCGCGCTTGCGGCTGCGCTGACTTCTGGGCAACTGACCCTTGGAAACCGAGTCGACAGTTTCGACCACATCCTGTGCATCTTCTGCTGTTCGTTCGACCTTCTTGGCAGCTTTCTTGAGCTTGCTGAACGGGCCGGCTTCGGCTGGCGCTGCGATTGTGGTGGCGGCCAAAGCAAGGCCGATGGCGGTGAAAATGGCAGTCTTCATGGTGACGATCCCTTCTGGAAAATTGAAGTGACCGCTCGTTAGGCACCGGCGAACGGAGGCAGAATATCCCAGATGGGACAAACAACTCGAAAAATTGAGAAAACTCTGACAGAGCCATGCGACTTCGTGCACAAATCCGGGAAAGCGCTTCTCTGCTCATGCCCCTCGCCATTTCCACGCATTTCTCCTTCACTGCCCAGCAAGCGACCGATTGCCTGCTGCAATTCGAGGCGGCCGATATTCCTGAACAGCGCGTCCTTTCTTGCGAAACCACGCTGAGCGAGAGCGCGCATTGCGTGCGAGTGCCAGCGCAGGACGATATCGGGGAGCGGTTCTGGATCAGGGCGGAGGGTGCGTTCGAGGTTCGCTACGAAGCCAAAGTCGGCGTCGAGCGTATCCTGCCAGACATCGCCTCGCTGCGACGGGTGGAACCCCATGCCCTGCCGGGCGCAACAGTCCAGTATTTGTTCGACAGCCGTTATTGCGCGGCGGACAAGTTCCAGTCCTTTGTTGAAGCAGAATTCGGCGAGAATGAAGGCGGGGCGCGGATTGTCGCCATGCGGGACTGGATTGCGCAGCATTTCACCTATGCACCGGGTAGCAGCGGGCCAACCACGACGGCGCGCGACAGCTTTATCGAACGGCGCGGAGTATGCCGCGACTATGCCCATGTGATGATTGCCTTCGCTCGCGCATCGGGCATCCCGGCGCGCTATGTCAGCGGATACGGGCCGGATGTAACACCGCAGGATTTTCATGCCGTCGCCGAAGTGTTCCTGGACGACGCGTCCGTCCCGGGCGGCGGGGCGTGGTATCTCGTCGACGCGACTGGCATGGCCAAGGCCAGCGAAATCGCCAAGATCGGCGTCGGGCGCGATGCTGCCGATGTGAGTTTCATGACCAGTTTCGGTCTGGTCGACTTCCATGGTCAGCACGTGCAGGTGGAGCGTCACGGCGCGGACTGAATAGCTATGCGCAGCACTGGCGCCTGCCGTCCACCGCTGGTAGCCCTGCGGGCCAACGAGCGAGGAGTCTGAACCCGCATGAGCTTTACTGCCGACCGCTTGCTTCTGTTTGGGGCCACCGGCGATCTGTCGCAGCGCATGCTGCTGCCATCGCTCGCGGCGCTGCACGCAGACAGCCTGATCGACGACAATCTGAAGATCGTGGGAACGGCCCGCTCGGACCTCGACGATAATGGCTTTCGCAATTTTGCGCGTGAGGCGTTGGAGAAGTATCTCCCGGCGAACCGGCGCGGCGGGATGGCTGATTTCCTCAACCGACTGAGCTACCAGCCGCTCGATGCGACAACGCTGGAAGGCTATCAGGATCTCGCCAAGAAAGCGGACCGGACAGGCAATGGTCTGGCCATTTTCCTGTCGACCGCCCCGAGCCTGTTCGAGCCCACCATTGCGGGCCTTCAAAGCGCGGGTCTGGCGGATGGTGACGTGCGCATCGGACTGGAGAAGCCACTTGGCACCTCGCTGGAGACAAGCTGCGAGATCAATGATGCAGTAGCGGCCGCCTTCAGCGAGGACCGCACTTTCCGGATCGATCATTATCTGGGCAAGGAAACCGTCCAGAACCTGCTCGCCCTGCGTTTTGCCAATATCCTGTTCGAACCGATCTGGAACTCGAATTACATCGAGCATGTCCAGATCACGGTTGCCGAGACTGTCGGACTGGAAGGGCGTGTGGGCTTCTACAATGATGCAGGTGCACTGCGCGATATGGTGCAGAACCACATGCTCCAGCTGCTGGCGCTGGTTTGCATGGAGCCACCGACCGATTTCGACGCGACTGCCATTCGCGACGAGAAGGTGAAAGTGCTGCGCGCGCTGCGCCAGGTTGCAGCGGACGAAACCGTAACCGGCCAGTATCGCAGCGGCGCCATCGATGGTCAGTCCGTCCCCGGCTATGACGATGAGTTGGGAGAGGACAGCGACACCGAGACTTTCGTCGCGATCAAGGCCCATGTCGACAATTGGCGCTGGAAAGGTGTGCCGATCTATCTGCGGACCGGCAAACGCCTGCCCGAGCGCGTGACGGAGATTGTGGTCCAGTTCCGCTGCATTCCGCATTCGATTTTCGGATCGCTCGGCGCGACAACCCAGCCCAACAGGCTGGTGATCGGCATCCAGCCGGAAGAGAATATCACGCTGAACATGATGACCAAGGTCCCGGGCCTTGGTCGGGACGGAGTTCGGCTGCGCGAAGTTCCGCTCAACATTGCCATGCCAGATGCCTTTGTCGGCCAGCATCGCCGGATCGCTTATGAGCGCCTGCTGTTGGACCTGATCGAAGGCGACCAGACGCTGTTTGTGCGGCGCGACGAAGTCGAGGCGCAGTGGGAATGGATCGATGCCATCCGCGCCACTTGGAATGAGAGCGGGCTGACGCCCAAGACCTACAATGCCGGCAATTGGGGCCCCAGCGCAGCCATTGCCCTGGCCGAACGTGACGGAGTGAGCTGGCACGATGAATAGGTTCTGTGCTGATGGCCCCCTCGTGCCGGGATCGCTTGTAAAAGTTCGCTCGGCAAGAAGCGCCGTGCAGGCCGGGCTGGTTGCCCGGACCAGCGGTGGGACGCGGGCCGAAGGGCTTTTACAAACGACCGCGAAAGCGGCGGGCCGAATTGGGCGAGACGCGGCGTTGCTCGTCGGTCACGATGAATACTCATCGCTCCCTCCTTGCGCCTTGCCTCTCGCCCAATTCAGCACCGTCACGGCATGAGGGGACCATGAGTACAGAACCACATCTCAACGACACCATCCATCGCGTCACACGGCGAGTGATCGAACGCTCCAAGCCGAGCCGCGATGCCTATCTCGAGCTGATGGATATCGAGGCGGACCGCGCGCCGGAGAAAAGCTCGGTCAGCTGTTCCAATCTCGCGCACGCCTATGCCGGGGCGACCGATGATCAGGCGACCATGAAAGCCGGTGGCGCGCCCAATATCGGGATCGTCTCTGCTTATAACGACATGCTCAGCGCGCATCAGCCCTATGGCCGCTACCCCGAACGGATGAAGGTCTACGCCCGCGAAGCCGGGGCCACCGCCCAGGTCGCAGGGGGTACACCCGCGATGTGTGACGGCGTAACCCAGGGCGAAGACGGGATGGAACTCTCCCTGTTCAGCCGCGACACCATCGCCCTTTCCACCGGCGTCGCGCTCAGCCATGCGATGTATGACAGTGTGGCCATGCTGGGCATTTGCGACAAGATCGTGCCTGGCTTGCTGATGGGGGCACTGCGCTTTGGCCATTTGCCCGCGCTGTTCGTGCCCAGCGGTCCGATGCCCAGCGGCGTACCCAACAAGGAAAAGCAACGCGTCCGCCAGCTCTATGCAGAGGGCAAAGTTGGCCGCACCGAACTGCTGGCCAGTGAAATGGGCAGTTACCATTCACCTGGCACCTGCACCTTCTTTGGCACCGCCAATTCCAACCAGATGATGATGGAAATGATGGGGCTGCATATTCCCGGCGCCGCCTTCATCCAGCCCGGCACCAAGTTGCGGCAAGAGCTGGACCGCGCCGCCGTGCACCGGCTCGCCGCGTTGACCGGATCAAAGGAACGAAGCCTGGCGCGCTGCGTGGACGAAAAAGCGATCATCAACGCCGCCATCGGCCTGCTCGCCACGGGCGGATCGACCAATCATGCGATCCATATTCCCGCCATGGCCCGCGCCGCTGGCGTGATTTTCGACTGGACCGATCTGAGCGAGCTGAGTTCGGCCGTGCCGCTGCTGGCGCGGGTTTATCCCAACGGATCAGGCGATGTGAACCATTTCCACGAGGCTGGCGGTATGGGCTATGTGATCGGCGAATTGCTGGATGCCGGCCTCGCCCATCGGGATATCCCCACCGTATGGGACGACGACCTGTCCGCCTATGCTAGAGAACCCGGATTGGACGGCGAAGTTCTGGCTTACCGCGAAGTGGGCGAAAGCGGCGATAATACGATGCTGCGCCCGGCCGCTGATCCGTTCAGCGCTGATGGCGGGATGCGGCTGGTCGAGGGCAATCTGGGCCGGGCTTGTTTCAAAACCAGCGCGGTCGACAAGGAACGCTTCACCATCGAGGCACCGTGCCGCGTGTTTGAAGACCAGCCCTCCGTCACTGCCGCTTTCAAGGCGGGCGAGCTGGACCAGGATGTGGTGGTCGTTGTGCGTTTCCAGGGGCCGCGCTCCAACGGAATGCCGGAACTCCACAGTCTGACCCCGCCGCTGGGCGTGCTGCAAGATCGTGGCTACCGCGTGGCTCTGGTCACCGATGGACGCATGTCGGGTGCCAGCGGCAAGGTGCCCGCGGCGATCCATTGCACACCTGAAGCCTTGGGGGGCGGCCCCCTGACGAGGCTGCGCGATGGCGATATGGTCAAGCTGTGCGCGACCACCGGATCGCTTTCGACCACGGCCGATCTCGAGGTGCGAGAGCCTGCCCCTGATCCACGCCTGGCCATGGGTGTGGGCCGGGAGCTCTTTTCCATGTTCCGCATGAATGCCGATGGCGCGGAGCAAGGCGCAAGCCCGATACTGGCGAGCGCAGGGCTTTGAGGGAGGCGGCATGACCCAACTCGTTGCGGTCGATATCGGGGGAACCCATGCCCGTTTTGCCATCGCCACCATTGCCGATGATGGCGCAATCACGCTGGGCGAGCCAGAAACCCTCCACACCAAAGACCACGCCAGTTTCCAGACCGCCTGGGAGGATTTTCGCGACCGGATGGGCGGAACGCTTCCCGATGCGATTTCGATGGCCGTTGCCGGTCCGGTCAAATCCGACATTATCCGCTTCACCAACAACCCGTGGATCATCCGCCCCCCGCTGATTGCCGACAAGCTTGGTTGCACCAGGCATACGATCGTCAATGATTTCGCGGCGGTTGCTCACGCCGCTGCGCGCGCGCCGGCAGAGCAGTTCCTGCATTTGGCCGGCCCGGAGCAAGACCTGCCCGCCAACGGCACGATCAGCGTATTGGGTCCGGGTACTGGGCTGGGCGTAGCGCATTTCTGGCGCGATGGTGCGGGCGATTACCGAGTCCAGGCGACGGAAGGCGGCCATGGCGACTTTGCCCCGCTCGACAGCATAGAGGATGCGATCCTTGCCCGCTTGCGCAAGAGCCACAACCGCGTGTCGGACGAACGGGTTGTCTCCGGTCCTGCAATTGTCGATATTTTCCATACGCTTGCCGCCATGGAAGGTCGCGCTGTCCAGGATCTCGACGATATCGAAATCTGGACCCGCGGAACTAGCGGAGAGGACAGTCTCGCCGCCGCTGCGGTTGATCGCTTCTGCCTCGCCCTGGGATCGGTTGCGGGCGATATAGCCTTGATCCAGGGCGCAGCTGGCGTGGTGATTGCAGGCGGCCTTGGCTATCGTATCCGCGATACGATCACGGCGTCCGGTTTTGAGGATCGCTTCTGCGCCAAGGGCCGGTTTGCCGGTCTGATGGCAACTTTGCCGGTCAAACTCATTGTCCATCCCCAGCCGGGCCTGTTTGGCGCAGCGGCTGCATTTGCGAGAGAACATCTGTGAACAATATCGAAGCCCTCATGCGCACAGCGCCGGTCATCCCGGTGATTGTGATCGACGATGTCGAGCAGGCCGTGCCGCTAGCCGAGGCACTGGTGGCCGGTGGCCTGACCGTGCTCGAAGTCACTTTGCGCACACCAGCCGCGCTCGAAGCAATCCGGGCGATGAAGCAGGTAGCGGGCGCCATTGTCGGCGCGGGTACCGTCACCAATCAGCAAGAGCTCGCTGATGCACTGGATGCCGGCAGCGAGTTCATTGTTTCGCCCGGTCTGACTGAACCTCTGGCCAAAGCCGCCACCCGTGAAGGCGTGCCGTTCCTCCCCGGGATCGCCAATGCCGGCGACATCATGCGCGGGCTCGACCTCGGGCTGCAGCATTTCAAGTTCTTCCCGGCCATGGCGGCAGGCGGCCTCCCCGCCCTCAAGGCTCTCGCCGCGCCGTTCGGCCAGTGCAAGTTCTGCCCGACAGGCGGGATCAGCGAAGACAATGCCGCCGAATGGCTCGCTTTCGATCCCGTCCTGTGTGTCGGGGGAAGCTGGGTCGCGCCCAAGAGCAGCCCCAATTATGTCGAGGTGGCCGAAACCGCCCGCAGGGCAGCGAGGCTGGGACAATGAAGACAGTCGCGGACCTCAAGGAACGGCTGAAGTCGCTGCACCAGCAAACGTCCGAAACACCGCTGTTCAATCCGGTGTTCCAGCTCTCCCTCGACCTGTCGCGCGAATTGGAAGCGGGCGAACTGACCCTGGACCAGATCGAGGGCATGATTTGTGAGCTGGAAACAGCTGCTTTGGAAGATCGCGCGGGCCGCACTCGCCGCTTGCTCGATCTGCCGCAGGACGCAGACAGTTCCATCGGGCCGGATTTTGCCGATTTCGGTGCCTTTCGTGAGCATTGGGAGCAACCGCGCCTGCACACCGTTTTCACCGCCCATCCGACCTTCCTGCTGACGCCGGACCAGGCCACTTCACTCGCATCCGCCACCACCGGCGATGGCAGCGTGGCCGATGCCGCCTGCACGGCGACCGAAGATAGGCCAGCCGTAACGCTGGACTACGAACACGCCCGCGCGATGCGCGCGATCGGCCATGCGCAGGACGCCCGCGATACGATCGTGTCAGAATTGCTGTCCGGTGCCGCCATCAAATGGCCCGAGCGCTGGCGCGACCTCAAGGCCCTGCCGTTTCGGTTCGCGACCTGGGTCGGCTATGACATGGACGGGCGGACCGACATCAAGTGGTTCGATTCCATCGGTTTCCGGCTGGCAGAGAAGGCCGAGCGGCTGCGCCGCTATGTCGCCAAGCTGGAAGGCATCGATAGCGGGCACACGCTGCTCGCCACCTTGCACCCTGCCCTCGCCTATGCCGAGGAACGCGCGGCAGACTTTGCGCAGGACCTCTCCGAGCCCGAGGCCCTGTCGGACGCTGCCAATCGCCTGACTGCCGATCACGACCACAAATTGCTCAGCCTCACGCCGGTGATTGCCGCGCTGGAGGAAGAAGCGCAGCACGCCGCGGAAGCGCGGGCTGTGCAGTTGCTCACTCTCGCCTCTGCCATGCGGGCCGACGGCTTGGGGATGGGTTGGATCCATTTTCGCGTGAATGCCAAGCAGCTCCACAATGCGATCCGTCGCCGGATCGAGGGCGGCGACAAAATCGATATCGGCAGCAAGGGCGCGCTCGCCGTGCTGCGCAAGATGGTACGCGATGTCGAGCCGCTCAGGGTCAATTTCGGCGCTCTCGCAATCGAAGCCAGCACGGCCATCCGCCAGTTCCTCGCCATGGCGCAGATCCTGCACCATGTGGACGCCGACGCGCCGATCCGGATGTTGGTGGCCGAGTGCGAACAGCCTTCTACCGTGATGGCCGCGCTCTATTATGCCAAGCTGTTCGGGATCGAGGACAAGGTCGACGTTTCGCCCTTGTTCGAAACCGAAACGGCACTGGAACACGGTGGCCGCTTCCTCGACGCGCTGCTGCAGGAAGAGGAATACCGCACCTATGCCCGTGGCCGGGGCAGAGTTTGCATCCAGACCGGGTTTTCCGATGCAGGGCGCTTTGTCGGGCAGGTGCCCGCCAGCCTGGCGATCGAACGGCTCCAGGGCCGGATGGCCGATGCGATGCGTGCCAATGCGTTGACCGGGGTGGCCGCATTGGTTTTCAACACCCATGGTGAAAGCATGGGCCGCGGGGCGCATCCGGCGAGTTTCCGCGACCGGCTGGAATGGCCACTTTCCCCTTGGGCCCGCAGTCGCTTTGCGCGCGGCCGCATCCGGCTCGAGCCGGAAGTAAGCTTCCAGGGCGGTGACGGATACCAATTCTTCGAGACGCCAGAGCTCGCGCGTGCGACGCTGCGCCAGATCGCTGATTACGAGTGGACTGAACATGCCGAAAACGACCCGGACCCGTTTTACACCCGCACTGATCTGAGCCTCGATTTCTACCGCGCCATCCGCGGGCACCAGCGCGAGCACCTGGAAAGCCAGACTTACTCGCGCGCTATTACCGCGTTCGGCCTGGGCCTGCTCAATTCGACCGGCAGCCGGGTCAGCCGCCGCCAGAGCGATGTTGCGGCCGACCGGACCATGAACTTGCGCCAGATTCGCGCGATCCCGCACAATGCGATCCTCCAACAGCTCGGCTATCCGGTCAATGTGATCGCCGGGATTGGCGCCGCAGTGGAAGGCAATGAGGAGGAGATCGCGCAACTGATCGAATCCAGCCCGCGCGGGCGCCAGTTAATGCGCCTCGCCCGCAGCGCCAATTCACTGGCGAGTATCAAGACCGTCGCAGCCTATGGCGAACTGTTCAATTCCGCCTATTGGGCCAGCCGGACCTATCGCGGTACCGAGGAAGGCATTTCCTATGCCTGCCAGGCGCTGGCCGATTATCTGACCACAGATGATCGCAATGGCGTGTTCCGCCGCCTGGTCAGCCGCCTGCGGGTCGACGCGCTGAAATTCCACAAGCTGCTGGATCATTTGCCGGCAGAGGAACCCCTCCCGGAACGCGAGCAGGTGCGCAGGACACTCGGCGTGCTGCAAGCCCTCCGCTTGACCCTGTTCAAACACATGTTCATCCGCGCGGTGGCTCTGCCCGGCTTCAGCCGCGCCAATGACATCAGCCGTGATGATGTGCTGGAAATGGTCTTCACCCTGCGGATCGAAGACGCATTGGCACAAATGCGCCGCGCCTTCCCGACCCATTTCCCGCAAATCGCCAATTTCGAGATGGATGAATCCAGCGACTGGCCCGACGATTCAGGCGAAGGATACGGCCCGATCGGGCGCGATTATATCGATCCGATTGAACGCGCCTATTCGCTCTCGCTGCGCATTACTGGCGCGATTGCCAACCATTTCGGAGCGCATGGATAGGCGATAGTTTGGCCAGATCACGCCCGGTTCCCGGCGTTAACTTTTGCCCCCTAACGCCGTCCAAAAGCGGGACGCTGCGTGCGAAGCGATGGAAGTCCGCCAGTTTCGGGCGCATACAGATGGCATGAACACGATGCTCAAATGGATCGGCGGCGCTACAGCCGCCACGGTTTTCGTCTTCGGCGGCGCAACGCTGGCGAGTACGATGATGGCAGACGACGAGGCGGCGCCAACCGAGAAGGTTGCGCTGGAGGAAGCAATTCCGGTCGATCCCGCCAAAATGACAGGCGAAACTGTCCAGACTGCGGCAGGCGAGGACGGCCAGGCCGCTTCGCAGCAAGCACAAACGCAGCAAGCGAATGCGCAGGCCGACGAAGAGTTCACCGTCAAGCGCATCCTCGAGATCAACGGCCCGATCAAATATGGCGAGTGGCACTGGAACACCGATGATGTTCCGGCCGACGGCAAGATCGTGATGACTGTCGATCTGGACGCACGTGTGATTTCCGTTTTCAAGGGCGGTTATGAAATCGGCGCGGCAGCTGTCCTGCTGGGCACGGACGAGCATCCGACCCCGCTTGGCACCTTCCCGATCCGTTACAAGATGCGTCACAATGTGTCGGAAAAATACGACAACGCCCCGATGCCCTATTCGATGTTCCTGACATCGGATGGTGTGGCGCTGCACGGTTCCGACGTCCAGAACGGCTACGCCAGCCACGGCTGCATCGGCATGCCGGATGATTTCGCTGCGAAGGTCTTCGCTGTCGCCAAAAAGGGCGACAAGGTGATCATTACCCGCGGAGAGTCGCTGGGTATGGGCGAGCAGATCCTCTGATTGGCTAACCCGTATTGCGGGGCGGTTCGCGGCGGATGCGATAGGTTTGGCCGACCTGCTCGATCAGGACTCCGGCAATATTGGCCTTGCCCCGCTGCGCCATTTCGTTGCCCAGCAACGCAATGACATCGCCCAGCCGGACGCTCGCCCCCAATGATGTCGCAGCGCGCACGATCAGTCGCGCATTGCTATCATTGAAGTCGGTCATCGGCACGGTGACCTCTCCTTCGCCGGCATCAGATCGTTTGCGCCAGAATTGATCTGCCAGAGCTTCCAAAGTGCTCTCTGCCTCTGACAGATGCCCAGCCGAGCGGGTGATGGCCACTGGATCGAGCCAATCGGCATCCGCAATTGCCTTGCGCATCCTGACGCGATCAAAACTCTCATCTTCATTCGACGGATCACTCGCGAAGGGCATGCCCGTCTCTGCGATGACCTCGCGCAATTCGTCTCGGCGAAAGCCCAGCAACGGGCGGATCACGGGAATATCGGTGTTCTCGAACACAACTTGTGGCCTGATCCCTGCCAATCCCTGCAACCCGCTGCCCCGCATGAGCCGCATCAGCACTGTCTCGGCCTGGTCATCCGCATGATGGGCTGTGGCGACGGCCTGCAAGCCTCGATCCGACGCCCAGGCAAGCAAAGCGCGGTAGCGCCCCTCGCGCGCCTCGGTCTGCAAATTGCCGGCGCCCACTTCGACTGTCAGCACCGTGCAGGAAATGTCGCGCGCCTCGCATGCTGCGAGAACCAGCGCACATTCGTCTGCCGCTTCAGGTCGCAGGCCGTGATTGACTGTCGCGACTTCGATTTCGCCAGGCCTGGTCGCCGCTGCGAGGGCCAACATCGCCATTGAGTCTGGGCCGCCGGACACAGCAAGCCCCATGGGCGAGCCGCAGCGGAAATCGCCCAATGCATCTGTGAAGCGCGAGGCTAGTTCGGGATCGATCCCGTGGTCTTGCGCCCTATCAATTGCAGGTCACTTTCTGGCGGTTCGCCTCGTACTGGCTCTGCAGCCGGCCAGCCGCAAGCGCCGGGTAGGTTTCACCGAATTCCGCCAACGCGATACAAGCGCGGCTGGTGTCTTCGAGCGCAATCATCGCTTCGGCCAGATACAGCAAGCTGTCGGGTGCCCGGCGCGAATTGCGATCGGCCTGGTAATTGCGCAGGAACCACGGCGCAGCATCGCGCGGCTTGCCATCGTCCAGATAGGCACGACCAAGCAGGTTGCGGCCATAGGTCGCACGGCTGTGGTTCGGATACTTCTCCACGAACATCGCCAATTGCTGCTGCGCCTCGGGATAGAAGCCCGCGTTCCAGAGGCGGAAGCCGTAGGAATACTCGTCATCACCCGCATCATCGGTTTGCGGCTTCGCAATTGCCTGCACCGCCGCCAGCCGCTCTGCCGATGGTCCGGCTGGTTCAGGCGTGGTTTCAGGGGCCGCCACAGTGCGCGTTGCCGTTCCGCTACCTGTCTCTCCGGCGTCCGGCAGCAGGTTGGTGGTTGGCCCGCTCGACGGCTGTGCAATGGCGGCTGTTCCACCTTCGAGTGCAGCCATCCGCGTGGTCAGCCCGCGCAGGGTATTGGTGTTTTCCTCCACCTGTCCGGTCAGCCGTTGCAGCGATGCTTCCAGAGCATCGAGCCGGGCAAGGATGTCGGTCACGGCAGTGGTCGAAGTGGTCGGAGCGGTCGAATTGGAAGCCGGAGAGCCGCTGATCTGCGGTTCGAAATAACGCCCGTCGCTGCCGGGGAATACACGCCGCTGCAGAGCGCGAACTTCTCCCTCGAGCTTGCGGATGCGCGCTTGTTCGTCTCCGGATTGCGCCAGCGCCGGCATTACGGGCATGGCGACACCCAACAGTGCAGCGCCCATGATCAGACGTTTGTGGCGGAAATTCATGGTCTTGCTCCTGTCCCATCTCCACGGTCGGCATGGCAAAAAGGCACCGAACCGATGCTGAACGTGTCGCGTGGGAAATTAACCATGCAGCCCGCCATGTCGAGGGCGAACTGCCTGTTATCGGGGGAAATGCCTAGGTGACAGGGTCGGTGGAGACAGCCTCAACTTCATTGACTGGCGCTGCGTCGGCCTCAACTTCGCCGGCTGGTGCTGCGTCGGCTGGCGCAGCGTCGGCAGAGTTGGGCGGCACATTCTGGTCGCGCGCCAACAGCGCCTCAGCACTGATCGGCACATCCTGGATCACGGTATCCTCTTCCGACAATTTGGGGATTTCGCGCCCGCCGATGGTAATATCGAAAGCATAGGGACGCCCGGTCCATATCTGCGGGTCCTGCGCATTGGCGGGAATTGTATAGCTTTCCCCGGCTGCCATCTGCTTTTCCATCAGGCGCGTGCCGTCACTCTCGTAGAACTTGACCCAGGTCTCATCCATCGTCGCGGTAAAAACCACCGGCCCTGCCGTATTGATCGGAGCTGCTGCGCCCGATTGTGCATCGGTCTGTTCCGCTTCCGCCTCGGCATTGGCCTGCATCCGCTGCTCTGCCGTGAGCAAAGAGCCGGGGCCGGAGCCAGGCGCAAAGAAGGTGCGGTAGAACATGAAGCCACCGGCCACCAGCAGCACGATTGCTGCGATGGAAAAGAACACGAGGCCACGTGAGGGCACCCGCGCTGGATCGCCCGGCTGCAACTGTTCCTGGCGGCCATAACGCTCGCCCGGATCCTCTGCCCCCAGTTCTTCGCGGACCTGGTCGGCAATCTCTTTCTGATCGAGACCGAGGACCTTCGCATAGGTTCGCGAAAAACCGACGGCGTAGGTCCGTGCGGGAAGATTGGCGAAGTCGCCTGCCTCGATAGTCTCGATGTGCCGTTGAGGTATCCGCGTCTTGGCCGACACCTGCTCCAGAGTCAGGCCCTGTTCCTCGCGAGCCATGCGCAGGCGGTCACCCGCCCCGAACGCGAGTTCGGCTTCGCCCGTGATGACGTCCTCGTCTTCCATCTCAAATCCAATACGACCGCAACTTTTTATGCGCGTTACATCCGCGTCCTGAACGGGACCTGTCAAGCATGGAATGATGTTGCCGCCCAAGTGTCGGTGAAGCGAGAGCACCGCGCGACGGAATTCACTCGATATCGATATCGCGTTCCTGCGCCCATACCGTCATGGCCTCGCGGATCGATGGCGGAGGCGCATTGAGCCAGCCGGTCATGGCATCCTCGATCTGCTTCAAATCGATTTGCCGGACCAGTTCCTTGATCGGCCCGACGGAAACCGGTGTGATCGACAAACGGTGGATGCCGAGGCCCATCAGCGCCAGTGCTTCGAGCTTGCGTCCGCCCATTTCGCCGCACACGCCAAGATCGATCGTGTGGCCGGTGGTAGATTGCACCACTCGCCGCAGGAACCGCAGGATCGCAGGGCTTAGCCAGTCATAACGCGCCGCCAGCTTGGGATTGGCGCGATCTGCCGCGAACAGGAACTGGGTCAGGTCGTTGGTACCAATCGACAGGAAGGACACTTTGGGAATGATCAGGTCGAGAACCTCCGCCAGCGCGGGCACTTCCAGCATCGCGCCATAGTGGATCTCATCCGGCAATTGCTTCTTCTGCTTGCGCAGGAATGCCAATTGCTCGTCAAACACAGCCTTCGCAGCGTCGAATTCCCACGGCTCGCTGACCATTGGGAACATTACCCGTAGCGGCTTGCCAGCCGACGCCTCGAGCAGGGCACGTGCTTGCGCCTTGAGCAGCCCGCCACGTTCCAGCGCCAATCGCAAAGCGCGCCAGCCCATCGCCGGGTTTTCGTCATTCTCGCTTTCATCCGAAGCGAGATAGGGCACCGCCTTGTCACCTCCGATATCGACTGTGCGGAAAATCACCGGCTTGCCTTGTGCCGCCTCCAGAACATCACGGTAGAGCCGCGTCTGGCGCTCTCGCTGGGGCAAGGTTGCCGAAACCAGGAACTGGAATTCTGTCCGGAACAAGCCCACGCCATCAGCGCCGACCAGCGGAAGGTTCGCCATGTCGTCGCGCAGTCCGGCATTCATCATCACCTGAATGCGGGTGCCACACCGGGTAAAGGGCTCTACATCGCGCAGTTCGGCATAGGCAGCCTGGCGTTCCTTGCTCTTGGCAAAGCGCGTTTCGAAAGCATCGAGAACCGATTGCGTGGGTCGGATCGTGACAGTCGCCGTGTCCGCATCGAGCAAGATCGGATCGCCCTCGCGCACAATGCCGCGCAGGCCGCGTGCCCGGCCGAGCACCGGGATGCCCATCGCGCGCGCTACGATCACGACATGCGCCGTAAGCGAGCCCTCTTCCAGCACAACACCCTTCAGCCGGCGCCGGTCATATTCGAGCAGCTCGGCCGGGCCGAGATTTTTCGCGATCAGGATTGTGTCGCGGCGCAGACCCTGGGTCGCTGCGGTACCGAGCTGGCCCGAGACAATCCGCAATAGCCGATTGGCCAGATCTTCCAGATCATGCATCCGGTCTGCCAGCAATGGATCGTCGATCTCGCGCATCCGCATGCGGGTGTGTTGCTGGACCCGTTCGATCGCGGCTTCGGCCGTCAGGCCGCTGTCGATCGCTTCATTGATCCGGCGGCTCCAGCCCTCGTCATAGGCGAACATTTTGTAGGTCTGCAGGACCTCTTCATGCTCGCCGCCCTTGCCGAATTCAGCCTGTTGGGAAAGACCGTCGATCTGGTCCCGCATCTTGTCGAATGCGCGGTAAACCCGCTGGCGTTCGACTTCGATATCGTCCGCCACCACCTGGTCGATCGTCACCCGCGGCTGGTGATAGACTGCGGTGCCACTGGCGATCCCGGCAACCAGCGTCAGCCCTTCGATATTGGCAGGTCCAGTCTGTGACTCGGTTGCGCCGACCTCTTCTTCGTCAATCAGTTCTGCATTGGCGATCAGTTCCGACAAAACCATGGCTGTGGTCTGCAAGGCCTCGATCTCGACATCTTCGTACCGGCGCGGATCGACATGCTGGACATTGAGCGCGCCAACCGCGCGGGTGCGGTAGATAATCGGCACCCCTGCGAAGGAGTGGAACTTGTCTTCCCCGGTTTCGGGACGATACTCGAAGTCCGGATGCGCCTTGGCCTCGGCAAGGTTCAGCATCTCGCTGTTTTCAACAATGGTCCCGGTCAGACCTTCGCCGATCGCCATGCGGGTCACGTGCACAGCTTCCTTGTTCAGGCCCTTGGTCGCGTAAAGCTCCAACATGCCTTCGCGCAGAAGGTAAATCGAACAGACTTCGCTATCGAGAGCTTCGCCGACAATTTCGACCACGGCATCCAGTTTGCCCTGCGCATGGGTGCGCGAGGCCATAACCTCGTGAAGTCGGGTCAGAATCTGGCGGGCGGCAGCAGCTGCAGTCATGCCACAGGGCCTAGCTTACCCCTGCTCGAAAGGGAAATGCCGACGGAATGGAAACGAAGCCCGACCGGGCCGGAGGGATCAGCCCGCAGCGATCTCCTCCTTCAATCGGAGTTTTTCCTTCTTGAGCTGCTGGATCATCGCCGCGTCTGGTGCCGGTCGCGTCATCTCTTCATGCAGGCGATCTTCGAGGCCGGCGTGTTTGGATTGCAGGGCGTTGACGTGAGACGATGCCATTGGGCTCCTCCTTGGGGTGTTGACCACAGGAGCGACTCGCCCGGCGCGGGCGAACCGCGTGGAAGCATACAACCACATAAGACAAAGTTTGCGAAGTCCTTGTTTCCACCTACGCGGTTGATACAGAGTTGTGCGCGGCAAAACGTTGCCCTGCATGACAGGTATTGGGCCAAACAGGAATCGGGCGAAAACGTGACGGAAGCGGAACTGCGCAAGAGACTGGAACATCTGCGGGTCGATCATCGCGATCTGGATGCGGCCATCGATGCGCTGACAGCTGCCGGAAGCACCGATCAGCTACAGATTGCCCGCCTCAAGCGCCGCAAGCTGGCCCTGCGCGACCAGATCGGCGCGATCGAAGATCAACTGATCCCCGATATTATTGCCTAGGTTCTCCTTATTGTCCCTGCGGGTGGCTGGCCTCCGCCAGCCGTGCTTCCTCGCATAAGCTCGGGCGGCCGGTCGGCCTTGCGGTTTGCTAATCGCAGACCGGGGCTTTTCTTGATGGGTCCCTCAATCAAAAAACGTCCCGCTGCGGGACGCGCGCTCTCTCTCTACGGGACAACACGGTTGCCAAGCTTCCCGTCCCGCCCTTTCGGGCCTAGCGCCCGGTCTGGGTATGGGAAATGCAACCGATCTTTCCGCGACGATTGTCGAGGACCTTTACTGCGAGGCGCTGATGCTCGCGGACGATGTCCGTGCGGCGTTCGATCTGTCGACCCCACGAGACCGGAACAGTGGCGATATGCTGCGACTAGCCCTTTCAACCGAGGGGCTGAAAACAACGACCCGAGTGATGCATGCATTGGCCTGGTTATTGAACCAGCGCGCATTTTTCCGCGGCGAGATGACCGAATACCAGCTGGAACGGCATGGCCGTCTACCGCCCGACCGGGAGCCGGAACCGCATTTGCTGGAAATGCTGGAATTGCCAACCCAACTGCTGATTGCGGAAAGCCGTACGCTGCACGCTCGCATCGCCCGGCTCGATGATGCCTGGGGCGAGAAGATGCAGCAAACCGCCAACCCGATCGACGAATTGCAATCCCGGCTGGAGCGCGCACTCGGCCGCCTCTAGTCGCCACAGGTTATGCGGCCTTCAACGCCTTGCGCCACCGCGCCAACCGCTCTTCCCGCACTGCTTCGCCCATCGCCGGATCAAAGGCCCTGATGCTGCCGCGCATGGCGTCGGCGGCAGATTGCAGGGATGGATAGAGACCGGCACCGACCGCCGCCGACATCGCAGCACCCAAGGCAGTCGTTTCGACGAAATCAGGTCGTTCGACCTTGAGATCGAGCATGTTGGCAAGGTCCTGCGCCATCCAGTCATTGGCGCTCATTCCGCCATCGATCTTGAGGCTGGTCCAGCGCGCGCCATCAGCGGCGAATGCTTCAGCCAGATCATGGGTCTGGTGTGCCATCGCCTCCAATGCTGCCCGCGCAATCTGCGCCCTGCCACTGGCAAAGCTCAGGCCCGCGATCACCCCGCGTGCATCGGCGCGCCAATGCGGAGCGCCAAGGCCCGACAGCGCAGGCACGATCACAACTTCCCCGGAATCCTCAATCGATCGCGCCAACGCCTCTGTTTCCGCAGCGCTGGAGATCAGTTTCAATTGATCGCGCAGCCATTGCACCAGGCTGCCGGCAACGAAGACGGAGCCTTCGATGGCATAAGTTCGCTTGCCGCCCTGCTGGTACAGAACGGTGCCCAGCATGCGGTTGTCCGATCGCGGCTGCTCGCCACCCTTGTTAGCGAGCACGAATGCGCCGGTTCCGTAGGTTGCTTTGGTATCACCGGGCGCAAGGCAGCCCTGCCCGATCGTGGCAGCTTGCTGGTCCCCCACCATGCCAGTGATCGGCAGCGCCTTGCCCAGCCACTCGGCTTTCGCTTCCCCCAGCGAACCATGCGTATCGACCACCTGTGGCAAAGCAGCCTTGGGAACGCCCAGCAAGTCACACAGCCCGTCATCAAACTGCGCGCCATCCAGCGGCAGCAGCTGGGTGCGGCTGGCATTGCTGGCATCGCTGATATGGGAACCACCCGATAGCTTGGCGACCAGCCAGCTTTCCACCGTCCCGAAGGCCAGACTGCCTTTCCGGGCCGCCTGCCGGACACGTTCATCGTGATCGAGCAGCCAGCGCATCTTCGTGCCGGAAAAATAGGGATCTAGGAGCAATCCGGTTTGCGCCTGAACTTCTGCTTCATGGCCAGCTTCGCGCAATTCCTCGCAAAAATCGGCGGTCCTGCGATCCTGCCACACAATGGCGCGCGACAGCGGCTCCAGCGTGGATTTGTCCCATGCCACCACAGTTTCGCGCTGGTTGGTGATACCGATGGCGGCAATCCGGTCGACACCTGCCTTTTCCGTCACCTCGCGCGCGCAGGCCAAAGTCCGATCCCAGATTTCGCCTGCATCATGCTCCACCCAGCCGGGCTTGGGATAATGCTGCGTCAGTTCTGCCTGCGCGACATCGTGCATTCGACCATCGAGCCCGAACACCATGGCGCGCGTTGATGTTGTGCCCTCATCGAGAACCAGGATCAGATCGGACAAACTCTTCTCTCCGCGTCAGAATGTGTTGTGGCGTGACATGCGGCAGCATGCGCCCCATATGCAAGGGGATGGCTCAGATACCACCTAAACCATGGCCGACCGGCAAGGTCGAACGTCCCGAACCGCTGGTTGCGCGGGTTCTCGCCCCCAATCCCTCGCCCTACACGTTCACCGGCACCCAGACTTATGTGGTGGGCACTGAGGGCGAAGTCGCCGTCATCGATCCCGGGCCCGACGAACCTGAACACATCGAAGCGCTGTTGGCCGCTATCGGAGACAGCACCGTCGTTGCGATCATGTGCACCCATACCCATCGCGACCATTCCCCTGCCGCAGCGCCGCTCGCTGCCCGGACGGGCGCTCCGATTGTCGGATGTGCGCCGCTGGTCATCAACACCGACCTGCCGCGGTCTGACGAGGCATTTGATACCACCTACGCGCCCGACCGGGTGCTGGAAGATGGCGAAGCGATGACCGGACGCGGCTGGACTTTGCGCGCGGTCCATACGCCGGGGCACACCTCCAATCATTTGTGCTTCTCGCTGGAGGAAAGTGGCGCCTTGTTCACGGGCGACCACGTGATGGGCTGGTCGACCAGTGTGGTCGTGCCGCCTGACGGCGATATGGGCGACTATATGGCCAGCCTCGACAAACTCTATCAACGCGCCGGTGAGGACGGGGACCGGGTCTATTATTCCGCCCATGGCGCGCCAATCGAGAAACCGCGCCAGCTTGTGCGGGGAATGATCGGCCATCGGCGCCAGCGTGAAAACCAGATCTTGCGCTTGCTGGGCGAAGAGCCCCGCCAGCTACCAGAATTCATCCCGCTGATGTACAAAGGGCTGGATCCGCGCCTCGACGGTGCTGCGCAAATGAGCGTCAAGGCGCACCTGATCGATCTGGAACGTCGCGGCCTGGTTAGCCAATCGGAAGAGACATGGCAGACGATCTGAAAACCAAAGATGCGGTCTCGGAAGAGACCCTGTCGCCCCAGCCGGAGCGACAGAAATCACTGGCGCGCATTCAAGCTGTGCCGTGGTTCATTGTCATTCTGTTGCTCGCTGCGGTCGCGTGGCTGGGCTGGCGCGCATTCGGACCACAAGACCTCGGCGATCCGCTTGCCACCAGTCTGGTTGCATTCGAGGAACAGAACGAGCTGACAGTCTTCAGCGCCGAATTTGCGCCGGTCGTATCGAGCAATGACAGCCGCTTCTTCGGCACCATCAATACCCGGCAGATCGCCGTAATCCCGACGCGGGTAAGCTATACGATTGATCTCTCCGAGGTTGATCGTTCGCGGCTCGGCTGGGACCCAGAGAGTGAGACACTAACGGTCCGTCTGCCCGCAATCGATATCGGCAAGCCCAATCTCGATGAAGGGCGCGCGCAATATCTGCGGGAAGGCATCTGGATCAGCCGCGAGGCGCAGGACAAGCTGACCCGCGACAACACCCAACTGGCCGAGCGCGAAGCCCGCAAGCAGGCAGCAAATGCGGTTTTGCTGGATCTTGCCCGCGACGCCGCACGCCAGGCGGTGACTCAAAATCTTGCCATTCCGCTGGAGGTCGCCGGCTATGGCGATGTGACAGTGATGGTTCTGTTTGACGGGGAAGCAGCGCCCTAACAGCTGCCCCGTCACCATGCGTGGGGGTTCCCGTCGGCATCAAACCCTGCTTTAAGGCGCCAGACACACAAGCCCGGCTATTTACTAGTCTTTGGCCGGAAACTGAGTGGTGCCTGTTACCCGTTCCGGTGGCGTGCGCTCCGATGAACGAGGATTTTGCGTGAGTTCTGACAATACTACGACCGCGTCGCAGGCCGGTATCGAGCCGCCTCTGGTCGAATTGCCTATCGCAACCGCTGACTCGGGCTTTTACAATGGCTTCAGCACCCATGTGACGATCCCGGCCAAGATCATTGTCAGCATGATCATTGCCTGGGCGATCTTCTTCCCGACCCATGCGAGCGAGACCCTGGCTCTCGCCAATGCCACGATCATCCGTGAATTTGCGGGCTGGTATGTCTACCTGGTCGCGTTCCTGATGCTGGTGGCGGTCATTCTGGCCGTCATACCGCAATCGGGGTCCTTGCGCATCGGCGCGCCTGGTGAAGAGCCCGAATTCTCGCGCTTCTCCTGGTTTTCGATGCTGTTCGGTGCGGGAATCGGGGTCGGCATGCTGACCTACTCCACCGGGGAGCCGCTGGCGCATTTCCAGTCCAATCCGGATATCATCAACGGCGTTGTCGCTGCAACGTCTGCCGAGACGGTCACATCCGCCTACCGCTATACCTACCTGCATTGGGGCTTCGCAGCCTGGGCCACCTATGCCCTTGTCGGGCTTGCAGTCGGCTATGTTGCCTATCGCCGCAATTTGCCGCTGACGATCCGGTCCGGATTGGCACCCTTGTTCGGGCTCAAACTGTCCGGCCCCTGGGGCCATGTGATCGATGTCGTCGCAGTCGTCGCTACGATCCTCGGCGTGGCCGTGACATTGGGGTTTGGCGTCGAGCAATTCGTCGCCGGACTGTACCGGATCGGGTTTGGGGAATGGCTTCTCAATTCGGGCGGGACCGCATCTTCGGCCGCGATAGTCATGGCGCTGTTGTTGCTGGTGGGTGCCTCTACCCTGTCCGCCCTGTCTGGCGTGGGACGGGGAATCAAATGGCTTTCGAACCTCAACATGGTCCTTTCATTCCTGTTGCTGGCCGTCTTTGTCGCCTTCGGTTCAGGCCTTGCCGGCTTTGAGCTTCTGGCTCGTACAACGATCGATTATCTGGTTACGCTGCCGCAAATGCAGCTGAGTGTGTTTTCGTCCGACGGCACCCAGGCCGGCGATGCTGCCGCGCAATGGCAACTCGATTGGTCGGTCTTCTACTGGGCGTGGTGGATCGCTTTCGCTCCCTTTGTCGGCATGTTTATCGCGCGGGTCTCGCGCGGTCGCACGGTACGGGAATATGTGCTGGGCGTCATACTGGTTCCGTCACTGATGTGTTTCATCTGGATGTCGTTGGCAGGCGGTACCGCAATCGATCTGGAGCTTAGCGGTGCTGCGCAGGGGTCTATCCTCGCGGCGAACATCTCGGACCAGCTGTTCGCCACCCTCTCTGTCATGCTGAGCCCGGGCGTTGCCCAAGTGATGGCAGGCCTGGTTGTGATTCTGCTGATGACATATTTGATCACCTCCGCCGATAGCGCGATCCTGATCGTGAACACGATCAATGGCGCGGGCGAAGATGAGGGGCAACGCCGGCATCACATCCTGTTCTGGGGCGCCGCAATCGCGCTGGTCGTAGGCAGTATGCTGATCCTTGGCGGCATCGACGCGATCCGCATCACGATGATCATCGGGGCCCTGCCTTTCTCGGTCGTCGTGGCGCTGATGGCGATCTCGATCGTCAAGGCGGTGGTCTACGATGTAATCCGCAAGCGTCAGGGCGTGCAGACCCACTGCGAGGATATCCTTGCCGAGGCCGCTGCGAGGGCAGATTAGCCTGCATCCTATATTGGCGAAGACTTGCCATTACATAACCGCCACATACCCGATTATTCCCCGGCTTAGAGCCACTTTATAAATATAGATTCATACGTATTTGAGTGTATTTGCCTCTTCTTATCGAAAAAGATCGATTAGTGAGAGAAATTGGGCGGCATTATTCAGATGCAGACTGGTATCGTATTTGTAAATATTCGCCAAAAGGCCGTGTTGCGATAATGCAACGCCGAAAATACCATCCCTGAAAATAGAATTCTGACTGTGGCCACCCCCTTGGCACCTTGTTAGCGCCCTTTGCCAGACGCGCGAAAACTCTTTTCGCGCCTACGCATTTCGTTCGGGTCGCCGGCGAAATCTCAAAACGGGTGCGGCGGCACCACTCAAAAAACCGACCCAAGGGGAATACAAAATGAAATCTCTTCGCAGCAGCGCCTCGCTTGGCGTGCTGGCCGCGCTTATCGCGTCACCCGCGATCGCGCAGGACCAGTCGACCGATGGCGCACAAGCAGAAGAACGCCAGGGCGGCGTCGGCACGATTGTCGTTACCGCAACCAAGCGTAGCGAAGATCTGCAAGACGTAGCCATTTCCGTGAATGCGATCGGCGAAGAGGCTCTAGACGAACTCGGCATTGCCACGTTTGACGACTACCTCGTGCAGCTCCCGAATGTGACCGCTGGTGGCTCCGGCCCTGGCCAGAGCACGATCTATGTGCGCGGCCTCGCCTCGACCACGCCGAACCTGACCACCGCCGGTGTTGCAGGCCTCGCCCCGAACGTCGCGCTTTACCTCGACGAGCAGCCGCTCGCACAGCCGGGCCGTAACCTCGATGTCTACGCTGCTGACCTTGAACGGATCGAAGTGCTCGCTGGCCCGCAGGGCACTCTGTTCGGTGCAAGCTCGCAAGCTGGCGTTGTCCGCCTGATCACCAACAAGCCCGACTTGACCGGCTTTGATGCCGGCTTCAAGGTCGAGACCAGCTTCACCAAGAATGGCGAAACCAGCTATTCCGGCGAAGCCATGCTCAACTTGCCGGTCACGGACAGCTTCGCACTGCGCGGCGTTGTCTATCTCGATGACCAGGGCGGCTATATCGACAATGTCGCAGGCACCCGCACGGTTGCCGAGAGCGCGCGCTTCCGTCCGGCTGGCACAGTCCGGTCCAACGGCATTCCGGTAAACGCACTGCGGGGCGGCTTCCAGGCCGGCGCGGATCTTTCGAATGTCACCTTCCTTGCCGCCGACAATGCCGGCATCGTGGAAGAAGACTTCAACGACACGCAATATGCCGGTTTCCGCATCTCGGGCCGGTATGAGTTCAATTCCGACTGGAACGTGACCATCAGTCACTCGCGCCAGAGCGTGGAAAGCGACGGCGTTTTCTTCGCAGACCCTGAACTGGGCGGGCTTGGTGGGCTCGACGTGCAGCAATTCGAAGAAAGCACTCTGGAAGATGATTTCTCGAACACCAGCTGGACGGTCGAAGGCCGGATCGCGATGCTCGATATCGTTTACACCGGCGCCTACACGGACCGTGAAACGAACCAGCGGGTCGACTATTCCGACTATCTCTTTGTCGGCCAGTATCTGCCCTATTACATCTGCGATGGCTCGGTCACCTATCCGGGCGCAGGTGGCCCGACCGGCACGTGCCAGGCTCCAAACCTCTATGTAAACTCGGTTTCGGATACGACGGTGTTCACGCAGGAGCTGCGCTTCAACACACCAGCGGAAAACCGCTGGCGCGTAACCGCAGGCGGCTTCTATTCCGACCTGGAACTGAAAGAGCGCAATGATTTCGCCTATCCGGGCAATGTCGTCGCGCAGCCGTTCGGCCCGTTCAAGCCGAACTTCCCGCAGGCCGGTTTCAACACCGACCCGGGCCCGTTCCCGGCCGACACCATCTTCCGCAACGACATCCGTCGTACGGACAAGCAATTCGGCCTGTTCGGTGAAGCCAGCTTCGATATCGTCGAAGACCTTCTGACGGTAACTGTCGGTGCCCGGTACTACGACATCGAAGTGGATTTCGAAGGCAGCGCCAATGGCTCCTTCTGTAACTCGTTCAGCGCGACGGACCAGAACGCCTTCGGTACCGACATTTCGGACCTGTATGATGGCGATGGGCAGTTCACCTTCATCGGCAGCTGTAACCCGGCCTTGCGCCAGACTTTCAATCTGGGTGACAGCCTGGCGGATATCCAGGCCGCAGGCCTCAGCGCAGGACAGGCACAGCAGGTCTTCAATGCCCTGCAGGCGCCCGACACAGCCAAGACGACCGGCACGATTTTCAAGGGCACAGCCACGCTGACGCCGAGCGAAGACCTGCTGTTCTACGCCACCTATTCGGAAGGTTTCCGTCCTGGCTTGCTGAACCGTCCGGGCGGCGCGACCAACGGTGCGGGCTTTACCGTCCCCTTCGAACTGCAGACCGATGAAGTGAAGAACTACGAAATCGGCTGGAAGCTCGACTTGATCGACGGCCAGCTGCGCTTCAACGGCAGCGCTTTCTATGTCGACATCTCGAACCTGCAGACGACGATCTTCGACCCGAGCATCACCAACCTGTTCTTCAGCGACAACGCTGCCAATGCAGAGATCAAGGGCATTGAAGGCGAATTCACCATTGCACCCTATTCGGTGCCCGGCCTGACGGTCGCAGGTGCATTCAGCTTCCTCGATACCGAGATCAAGGACGTGCTCACCCCGACGACCGATGTGATTGTTGGCGATAACCTGGCCTATGCGCCGAGTTTCCAGGGCAACATGCGGGTGCGGTATGAATGGGATGGCGCCAATGATCTGCGCTTCCACATCCAGCCGCAGATGGTGCATTCGTCTTCGAAGTTCACCGACATCATCACGATCAACCGCCTGAAGCTGGATGGTTACACCACCTTCAGTCTCTCGGCCGGTGTGAAGAAGGATGAATGGTCGGTTGAACTGTTCGGCGAAAACCTGACGGACGAGCGCGCACAGATTGCGGGCAACTTCATCAATGACCGTCCGCGGATCACCACCAACCGTCCGCTGACGGGTGGCATTCGCTTCAGCTACGACTTCTAAGTCGCAGCACTTGCGCAAAAGTGGCGGCGGGCGGCTGAAAGGCTTGCCCGCCGCTTCGCATTTGCGGCAAGGCATTCTGAATATGAGCGATCGCGACGAAATGGTGGTACGCGCCCAGAAGGCGTTGCAGGCTGGGGATTTTGCCGGCGGGCTCGCCTTGGCTGGCCAGATATTGGCCGATGATCCAGCTGATAGCGATGCGCTTTATATGGCAGCAGCAGCCTCCCGTTACCTCAAGCGTTTCGATGACGCGCAAGATTACCTGGACCGACTGCACGCAGCCTCGCCCGAATATGGCCGCGCCTGGCAGGAGGCGGGCCACCTGGCCCGCGCCAAGAACAACGATGCGGCCGCGCTTGCGGCCTTTACCCGTGCCACACAATTCAATCCGGCGCTGGAGGCAAGCTGGCGGGCACAGGCCGCGCTGCTAACTGCCAATGGACGGCCGGCAGAGGCGACGGCAGCTGCGGGTCAGGCAGACCGGCTCAAGGCTCTTCCGCGCGAATTGCTCGCGGTGTCCAATCATCTGCACGAAGGGCGCCTGTTGCGCGCTGAGGAAATCTGCCGCGCCTTCTTGCGCCAGAATCCGCGCAATGTGGAAGGTATGCGGTTACTCGCGCAGATCGGGATCAAGCTGGGCATTCTCGATGATGCCGAATTCCTGCTCGAAAGCGCCGTGACCTTTGAGCCTGACAATGTGCAATTGCGGCTCGATTATATGGATGCGCTGCGCCGGCGGCAGAAATTCGCCCAATCGCGCGAACAGGCCGAGGCCTTGCATGCCCAGGATCCGTCCAGCCCTCTGTTCCAATCGCATCTCGCGATCGAGAGCATGCAGACCAGCGATTATGACCGCGCGTTCGAATTGTTCGATCAGGTGTTGGACAAAGTGCCGAATGATCCCGCCACGCTGACCAGCCGGGGCCATGCCCTCAAGACGACGGGCGCACAGGACAAGGCAGTCGCCAGCTATCAGGCAGCCTTTGCGGCCAAGCCCGATCATGGCGATGCCTATTATGCGCTCGCCAATCTCAAGACGTACCGCTTCTCCGACCAGGAAATGGCCGCCATGCGCGCGCAAATCGACCGGCCCGATCTCGCCTTCATGGACCGGGTGCATATCTCTTTCGCCCTCGGCAAAGCCTATGAGGATCGCAAGGATTACGAGCAGAGCTTTCGCTTTTACGAGCAGGGCAACAGCCTGAAACGCGCGCAAACGCGCTATTCCGCCGACACGATGCAGGAAGAGCTGGCCCGGCAGAAGCAGCACTGCACGCCCGATCTGTTTGCCAAGCATGCAGGCGAGGGTTGCCTGGCGCCCGATCCGATTTTCATCTTGGGATTGCCGCGAGCAGGATCGACGTTGCTGGAGCAGATTCTTGCCAGCCATTCGATGGTCGATGGGACGCTCGAGCTACCCAATATTCTCGCGCTGGCCCACCGGCTGCGCGGCCGCAAGGCGGGTCAATCGCTCTATCCGCAAGTGCTGCATGATCTCACGCCCGAGCAATTGGCCAAGTTCGGCGAGGATTTTATCGAGAATACGCGCATCCACCGGCAGGGCGCACCCTTCTTTATCGACAAGATGCCGAACAATTTCCGCCATATCGGGCTGATCCACCTGATCCTGCCCAATGCCAAGATCATCGATGCGCGGCGCGATCCGATGGATTGCTGCTTCTCGGGTTTCAAGCAACTCTTCGCCGAGGGGCAGGAGTTCACCTACGGACTGAGCGAAGTCGGTCGCTATTACACGGATTACGTCGATCTGATGGATCATTGGGACACGGTGCTACCCGGCAAGGTCTTGCGGGTCCAACACGAGGATGTGCTCGACGATCTGGAAGGTCAGGTGCACCGGATGCTGGACCATTGCGGCCTGCCTTTCGAAGAGGCGTGCCTCAATTTCCACCAGACCGACAGGGCCGTGCGCACGGCCAGCAGCGAACAGGTCCGCAAGCCGATCAACCGTTCAGGCCAGAACGCCTGGAAGCCGTTCGAACCGTGGCTGGACGAATTGAAAGAGGCGGTCGGTCGGGCAAGCTGACTAGGCTTCGCGACCTTCATATTTGCCCGCCACAAACGCCTTGCTCAGTTCGAATTTCTGAATTTTGCCGGAGCCGGTCAGCGGATATTCGTCCATCCAGATCCAATGCTGCGGCGTTTTTTGGGGGGAGAGGCGCTCGCGGATGTGAGCCTTGAGCTCGTTGGCGGTCGGTTTCCCCACACCGTCGGCACACCGCAGGAAAGCCGCGACGACCTCGCCCCATTTTTCGTCCGGGACACCTGCCACCGCAGCTTCAGCGACTGCTGGATGTTCCAGCATCGCAGCCTCGATTTCCGCCGGGAACAGATTCTCGCCGCCGCGAATGATCATCTCCTTCACGCGGCCGGTAATCTTGACGTAGCCGCGCGCGCTCATGCTGCCGAGATCGCCTGTGTGCAGCCAGCCGTCGGCATCAATTGTCTCGGATGTGGCCTGCGGATTGTCGTTGTATCCGACCATCATGTTGTAACCGCGCATGCAGATTTCGCCCTGCTCGCCGACCCTGCAAACCGAATTATCCTTCGGGTTGCGGATGGAAACCTCCATATGGGCCAGCGGTTGGCCGATCGTCTCAGTCAGCTCCTCATCCTTGTCAGTTGGCCACGCGGCGGTAATTCCGGGTGACGTCTCGGTCTGGCCGTAAACGATCAGGATCGGCACTCCGAAAGTGGCCTGGGCCGCCCGGTTCAGCTCGGGCGGAACCATCGCCCCGCCGCTGATCACAGTCTTGACGCAGTCGATGCTGGTCCCCGTCGCCCTGGCTGCTTCGATAATGGCAAAAATCATGGTGGCGACCCCGCCAACCACTTCAGGCTTTTCGTGCTCGATGGTCTTGGCAACGGCAACGGGATCGAACAGCGACACCAGCAACAATGTGGCGCCATGGGCAAGACACCCCAGAACACACACCGCACTGCCCGCCGTATGGAAGAGGGGGAACGGGCACATCACCGTTTCCCCGGCCGCAAGTTCCCAGCGATCAAAGGCGTCGCGATTGCTTTGTACCAGTCCATGCTGGTGCAGCAGGACGCCCTTGGGGAAGCCAGTCGTACCGGAGGTGTACTGGATCATCACGATGTCATGCGGCTTGGTCGCTCTGAGTGCGCCATCGCGTTCGCCGGAAAACAGCTCGGCCAGATCTTCGATATCGATCAGATAGTCCGAAGCCGCCAAGCCCGCGGCTGCTTCGTCGACCACAGGCCGCAAAGCGGTGCCACGGACATGGGGCTGATAATACACGGCGCAGGCTCCCGATTGCTCGAGCACGTAGCGCACTTCGCGGGCGAGGAACGACGGATTGACGGTAACGAGCGTAAGGCCAGCCAAGGCCGCGCCAAGCTGCACCAGCACCCATTCGGGGCAATTGCCGCCCATTATCGCGATTCGCGATCCAGCCGGATGGCGGGACGCCAGTGCGCGTCCCGTCCGCTCTGCATCCTCAAGAAGCCTTTCGAAAGTCCATTCGCGCCCGACCGTCCCGTCGGCCAGCAACTCGCGCAATGCCAAGGCTTGCGGGCGGGTCGCAGCCTGCTCTCGCAGCACATCTTCGATGGTTCTTTCGCTATACTCGGTATCTGTTTGCGCCGGACAATAGGCTTCGGTCAGCTCTAGATCATACATCGCTCGCTCTCCCCCGTTGGAAGCTAGCACAACTGGCTCGCAAAACACTGCAAAATGCCTATATCAGCAGGGCAATGCGGAATCCCGAGGGGCCTGAAGAATGACTGCCGAAACCAAACTGCCGACCGGCGAAGACCTGCTCAGCGAGATCAAGCGTCTGCGCGAAGAGAAGAACGCGATTATCCTGGCGCATTACTACCAGACGCCGGACATTCAGGACCTGGCCGATTTCGTTGGGGATTCGCTCCAGCTAAGCCAGATGGCTGCCGAAACCGATGCGGACGTGATCGCCTTTTGCGGTGTGAAATTCATGGCTGAAACGGCCAAGATCCTTTCGCCTGAAAAGGTTGTGGTGCTGCCTGACATGGATGCCGGCTGCAGCCTCGAAGACAGCTGCCCGCCAGAGAAGTTCAAGGCGTTCCGCGAGGCGCATCCCGACCACATCGCGTTGACCTACATCAATTGCTCGACCGAGGTGAAGGCGCTGAGCGACGTTATCGTCACCAGCTCCAGCGCAGAAACGATTCTGCAACAGATCCCCGCCGACCAGAAAATCATCTTTGGGCCGGACCGGCATCTTGGCGGCTATCTCAGCCGGAAGTTCGACCGTGAAATGCTGCTGTGGCCGGGCGTGTGCATTGTCCACGAGGCCTTCAGCGAGACCGAGCTGCTCAAACTGAAAGAGCAGTACCCCCATGCGCCGATCGCTGCGCACCCTGAATGCCCGCCTACCATCGTGGATCATGCCGATTATGTCGGCAGCACCAGCGGCATCCTGAAATTCGCGCAAGAGTTCGAAGGTGATACGCTGATCGTGGCAACCGAGCCGCACATCATGCACCAGATGGAAAAAGCCATTCCGGAGAAGACCTTCATCGGTGCGCCGGGTGCCGACGGCAATTGCAGCTGCAATATCTGCCCCTACATGGCGCTCAACACGATGGAAAAGCTCTATACCTGCCTGCGCGATCTGGAACCGCGCATCGAGATTGAAGAGAGCCTGCGCCTCGAAGCCAAAAAGAGCCTCGACAAGATGCTCGAAATGGCGAGCGGCACTGTCGGCCAGGGTGATTTGGGCAAGGTCTGAACAGACATGCTTGCAAATCCCGTCCGCAGAGCCCGCGCGCGGCGCTGGAACCATGATCGTGGCTGGAAATATGTCGGCCGCACAGAAGAAAACGTAGCCTTGGAAGAATGGCCCGTCGACTTATGGGCAGAGCCTTGGGTCCGGGTCGGCAACCAGGTATCCCTGCGCCACCCGGGCGATGCCCAACCGTTGCTGGTTGATTGCTTTTTCAGCACCTATGATGGCAGGCGCCATCCTTTCGCGGCACTGCAACTGGCTGACGAGACTTTCATCTTTTTCGTGCCGCTCTAGCCCGAAATTCATAGCGCTCGGCAACTCTTCTGGCTGATAGGCGTTGTACCCCTATTCCCAAAGGAGGTTGCGCCATGTTGGGGCATCTGAAAGCAGCTTGGCATTCGGTCAACGCAAGCTACTGGTTCTACCCGGCGCTTTTCGCGCTGTTTGCGGTGTGTCTTGCCTCTCTCACTATCTACCTGGACAGAACCGGGTGGGCTGAGTGGATAGGCGAGGTTGAATGGCTCCAGCCTGCCCGCCCCGAGGGTGCTTCGAACATGCTGACCGTCATCGCCGGCTCGATGATCGGCGTGGCATCAACAGTTTTCTCGATCACGATTGCAGCTGTGGCTTATGCCAGCGGCAATTATGGCCCCCGCCTGCTGACCAATTTCATGGAAGACCGGGGCAACCAGTTCAGTCTGGCGACCTTTATCGGCACCTTTGTTTTCGCGCTCACCGTTTTGCGCGTGGTCCGCACTGGCGAGGAACAGTCGATGCTGACCGTAGGTGAAGCGAGCAACATGCCCGGGTTTGTGCCGCAATTGTCGCTCCTGACTGCCTATATCCTGATGGCTATTTCGATCGCAGTGCTGGTGTTCTTTCTCAATCACATCCCGGCCTCGATCCGGATCAATTCCGTTCTGGAAGGAATTGGCGGACGGCTGATCAACGATATCAAACGGTTGTTTCCCAACGATGCCAGCACCGAAGTAGAAATGAAGGCCCCGCGGGGGCGGGCAGTGACCGCAAAGGATGTGGGATATATCCAGCGGATTGATTTTGCCGAGCTCGAACGGATTGCCCAAGCGGCAGAGGGCCATCTGAAACTGGGCGTGCGGACCGGAGATTTTGTTCATCCCGACGTCCCGCTCGCCTATTGGTCGCCTGATGATGATCTGGACGATCTGCGCGATGGCAAGATCCGCGCGTGCTTCACGCAGGGCGGCATGCGAACTCCGACCCAGGATTTGCACTTCCTGATCGACGAGCTTGTCGAGATAGGTTTGCGCGCACTCAGTCCGGGCATCAATGATCCGTTCACGGCCATTACAGCGATGCATTGGCTGGGCGCAGCCACGGCAGAATTGGCGAGGCGCGACTTGGTGCGGACTTTCAACGAGGCGGAATCGGCAAGCGAGGATCGCCTGATCCTGCTCGACGACGATTTCGACCATTTTGTCGCCCGTGGCTTCGGCGCCATGCGCTCTGCCCTGGCCACCAGCCCGACAGCAGCACGCGTTGCATTCGATTGCATTGCAAATGCTGCGACGACTCTTGATGACGAAGCAAGATTGCGAACACTGACGGTAGAGGCCGAACAATTGGCGCGGCAGGCGCGCGAATGTTTATCGGGCCCCGATCTGGAAATGGTCGAAGCGCGTTATCAGAAATTTTGCATGATTATCGCGCGCTAGCGCGCAGGAGGGCGTTCGGGTGCCCGCACCCGCGAGACCACCAATGCGCTGCCCAGCAGAAGCATACCGAAGACGTCCCAGCCGCCCAGAACTTCCTCGAATACGACAACGCCATAGAGCGCGGCGACTGCGGGCTGAGTCAGCAAGGCCAAGCCGATCACGAGCGGCGGGAAATGGCGCAACGAGAATACCAGCAACCCCTGCCCGACCAACTGGCTGAGGAATGACAGTGCCACCAACGGCGCCCAATTGGTCGGCCAGACCGGCTCTCCATTCAGCATCGCGATCACGAGCAAAACCGGGCAAGCGAACACGCTCACCCAGACCAGCAGGCTCCAGGCGCCAATTTCTTTGCGCGCGTCTTGCAGGGTGAGCAAATAGACCGCGTAGAACAGGCCTGCGGCAAGGCAAAACAGGTCGCCAATCAGTGTCCCGGTGCTGATCTCGAGGCTCCGCCCCATCAGGATTGCTGCTCCGCCCAGCGCGAAGACTATCGCCAGCCATTCCAGCCCGCGCGGAAGCGAGCGGGCAACCACAAATCCCCAAAACAACAGGATGATGCTGCCTGCATTCCCGAACAGCGTGGCATTGCCGAGCCGGGTCCGCTCGATGCCGATATGCCAGCTCGACAGATCCAGCGCGAACGCAACTGAACCGAGGGCAACCAACAGCAGAGTCTTGCGTGGAATACCGCCCAACTTCTGCCCGGTCCCACGCGCCAACAAGGCCAGGAGCGGCAGCGCCAGAAACAGGCGCCAAAATGCTGCGCTGACCGGCCCGCTATCGGCCAGACGTACGCTCCATGGTCCCAACGCCAAGGCAATATTGCCAGCCAGCAATGCCACCAGCAGCAGCCAGCGCTGGTGTGGCAATCGAGCCGCCAAATTTTCCTTGGTTGCACCCACCATGTCTCTGCCGTAGCCCGCCAACTGAAAAGTTGAAAAGAAAATGCGGAGACGACCTGACAATGCATGACAATCTGTTTGAGCCGATCACCATGGGCGCGCTGGAAGCGAAGAACCGCATCTTCATGGCACCACTGACGCGCGGGCGTGCGGCTGACCCGATGTTCACCCCGAACGAATTGATGGCGACCTATTATCGCCAGCGGGCCGGCGCTGGCATGATCCTGACCGAAGCGACCGGAATCAGCCAAGAAGGCCTCGGCTGGCCGTCAGCTCCGGGCATCTGGAGCGCCGAGCAGGCCGAAGCATGGAAAGCCTCCACCAATGCCGTGCACGAGGAGGGTGGACTGATCGTGATGCAGCTGTGGCATATGGGCCGGATCGTCCATCCCTATTTCCTGGGCGGAAACCCACCAGTTTCAGCCAGCGCAACGACAGCGCCCGGCGAAGCACATACACCCGAAGGCAAGCAGCCTTACGCACAAGCCCGCGCCATGACCCTCGATGACATCAAGCGCACTATCGACGACTATCGCAATGCGGCGCAGAACGCGAAGAATGCCGGGTTTGACGGCGTGCAATTGCATGGTGCCAATGGCTATCTGATCGACCAGTTCCTGCGCGATTCCAGCAATCTGCGCGATGATGATTATGGCGGTAGCGCACAAAACCGCACCCGCTTCATGCGCGAAGTGCTCGAAGTGCTGATCGATGTCTGGGGCGCAGACCGGGTCGGCATCCGTTTGTCCCCGAATGGTGAAACGCAAGGGTGCGATGACAGCAATCCGGCAGAGACTTTCGGTGCTGCCGCCAAGGTCATCGAAGAGCTCGGCCTCGCTTTTCTGGAACTGCGTGAGCCGGGGCCTGAAGGCACATTCGGCCAGACAGATGTGCCCAAGCAGAGTCCGCTGATCCGCACCCTCTATTCGGGCCCGCTGATCCTGAATTCGGACTATACCGCCGCACAAGCTTCCGAAGATGTCGCTAGCGGCAAATGCGATGCGGTGAGTTTTGGCCGACCCTATATTTCCAATCCCGACCTGGAAAGGCGGATTGCGGCAGGGGCTCATTTCAATCCCAATAAGGATGTGCCCAAGAGCTGGTATTTCCCGATTCCGGAAGGATATGTCGATTACCCGACGCTGGAGGAGGAGCGGGAACAGGCAGCCTAAGCCTGCCCCCGGAACCCACCATGCTGCGATCCTGGCTTCTCGTCCCGGCCGATAATGACGCCAAACTGGCCAAGGCTGCCGGCGCGGGCGCCGATGTTGTCGTCGTCGATCTCGCCAATGTACCGGAGCGGAGTAAGCAAGAGGCGCGCGATCGCGCTGTCCTTTTTCTCAACCAGCAAAGCCGGCAATTGGTCGGCAAACCGTTCGAGCGCTGGGTGCGGATCAATCCGGTCGGCAGCATGCACTGGAAAGAGGATCTCGAGGCGGTCATGGCGGTCCCGCCCAACGGGATCGTCTTGCCCCGCGCTCTTGGCCCGGATCAGGTCCAGCTGGTGGCTGCAGAGATTTACGAATTGGAGCAAGGCGGACCGGCCAAGCACAATTCGGTCCGCATTGTCCCCCAAGTGGGCGATGCCCCCGAAGCCGCGCTGGCCATCCCCGGTTTTTCGAAAGATCCCCACCCGCGCATTCTCGGTCTGAGCTGGGATGTATCTGCCTTGGTCGCGTCATCACACATGGCAGGGCCGGAAAACGATGCTGTGCGGGCCGTGCGCGCGCAATTGCTGCTAACCGCGAAGGTTCGCGGATTGATGGCGATCGAAAGCGGCACGAACATCGTCCGAAACGAAGATACCCTGCGCAACGTGGTCAAGAGGGCGCGCGTGACCGGCTTCGACGCGATGATGGCACTCCATCCCGCCCAGGTTCCCGTGATCGAAGAGCTTATGGCGACCAGCGAAGACGAATTGGCCGTAGCCCGCTCTATCGTGACCGCATTCGAACTTCATCCGCTCGCCCAAGTTCTTACGGTTGATGGCCTCATTGTCGATAGGGTCGGGCTCGATCGTGCCAAGCAATTGCTCGGCGACGAAGCCTAGCCTTAATCTTCGCCGGCGTCTTCGCCCTCGCCGGCTCCTTCTTCACCATCTTCATCATCGCCGCCCTGCGTGGGCGATTGCGACTCGACAGAATCCAGCGGCAGCATCGCGTCACTGATCGAACCGCCCCGCACATCACCCTGCGCATCTCCGCCGCTTTCCTCGACCGCTGGCTCAACAACAGGATCATCCCCACACGCCGCGAGAGCGAGGGGCAAAGCTGCCAATAATACGATGCGCCTGATCATGCTGTCTCTCCTTCAAGGCCGGCGAGGAAATTCTCTGCTTCGGCTCGCAATGCCGCGTCCCAATCCTCTGGCGCAAGCGAAATCCCCAGCCTTGCGAGACTGGTAACCCCGAATTCTTCGATGCCGCAGGGCACGATACCGGTGAAATGGGCAAGATCCGGATCGAGATTGACTGAGAAGCCGTGCATCGTGACCCAACGACGCACCCGCACGCCGATGGCGCCAATCTTGGCCTCCGATCCGTCTATATCGGTCGTCCAGATGCCGACCCGCCCGTCGACAGCCCAGCTCTCGACACCAAATCCGGCGAGCGTTGCGATGACCCAGCGTTCGAGCGCATGGACAAACCGGCGGACATCCTTGCCACGATGACGCAGATCGAGCAGCGCATATCCTACGCGCTGACCCGGCCCGTGATAGGTATAGCGCCCGCCCCGCCCGGCTTCCACCACTTCAAACCGCGGATCAAGCAGTTCATCCGCCGCCGCACTGGTGCCTGCCGTGTAGACCGGGGGGTGATCCAGCAACCAGATCAGCTCACGCTCTTCACCCGCCGCGATGGCGGCATTGCGGCGCTCCATTTCTTCGAGCGCGGCGCGATATGGGACCTGCGACGTATCGGCGCGCCATTCAATTTGGGTAAGGCGATTTTCCATTTGCCCATTGCGTGGCCCCTGCCGGAGCGCTTATCAAGAGGGCAACGAAAATTGGGGGAGCAGGACGATGAAATTCGATATGAGCCAGGCCTGGAATGATGCGCTGGCATTGCTCAAAGGCAATTTGAGCATGATTGCGATTGTGGCCGGTGTATTTTTCTTCCTGCCGTACGCCTTGCTGGCCGTAGTCGCCCCCGAAGCGGCGACCGGTATGGCAGCTGGCGGCCAGCCGGCTCCGGATGATTTCGACGCGATTATGGAGCAGTCCCTGGCCCTGTATTCGGAGAACTGGTGGCTGTTCCTGTTGGTCGGCCTGTTGCAGGGGATCGGCATGATTTCCCTCCTGGCTTTGCTCACTGACCGGTCACGCCCGACGGTGGGTGATGCGATCGGCTTCGGTGTGAAGGCGCTGCTCCCTTATATCGGGACTGCCTTGCTGACCGGCCTCGTGTTTGTGCTCGCAATCGGTGTGCCAGTTGGCATCGCGGCGGCGACCGGCTCCACTGCGCTCATCGCCATCGTCGGTCTGCTTGCCTTTGTTGGCGGCATATACCTCTACACCAAGCTCTCGCTGACCGCGCCGGTGATCGGCATCGAGCGGATCATGAACCCGGTCAAAGTGATTGGCCGTTCGTGGCAGCTGACCAAGGGCAATTCGCTGCGCCTGTTCCTGTTCTACTTCCTGCTCATCCTCGTTTTCGGCGTAGTCTCGATTGTCATCGGCATGGTCTTCGGACTGGTCATGGCGATCTTCGGCCCGCAAGGCGCGGCGATCGGCACCGGCATCAGTTCCGGCCTGATCAACGCAGTGTTCGTGTGCATCTTTCTGGCGGTGCTGGCCGCTATTCACGGCCAGCTTTCTGGCGGTAGTTCCGAAGGGATCAGCGAGACCTTCGACTAAAATGCGGCTCGCGGGTTCTTGATGGCTGGCTAGCTCTTCCAACCCCAGAAGAGCTTGCAGGGCAACACGTTCCAGAATTCGAAATCACTGTCGATGCGGGCAAAGTCGGCGCGCATCAGGTCGCGAACTGCCGCCGTGAACTGGTACGCCATGAAGGCACCGCCAGGGCGCAGAATGCGGTGTGTGGAGGCGACGATCCGCTCACCCACTCCGCCCGGCAAGGTCGAGAATGGCAGGCCCGACAGGATATAGTCGGCGTGGTCATGGCCGGCGGATCGCACGATCTCTTCGACATCCTCCGCCGAGCCAAGCACGGCAGTGAAACGGCTATCGGTAATTATGCGGTTGAGATAGTCGACAAACAGCGGATTGGTGTCGACCGCGATCAGGCGTCCGTCGCCCGGCAAGTGCTCTAGCACAGGCAGGCAAAAGGTCCCGACGCCGGGGCCGTACTCGACAAACAGTTTGCACCGCTGCCAATCGACTGGGCCCAGCATGCGCTGGATCGTGAAGCGCGAAGACGGGATGATCGAGCCCACCATGCGCGGATGTTCGAGGAAGCCGCGAAAGAACACGCCCCATTGGCCCAACATCTTGCCAACCTTGCGACCGATACGATCCCTCAAGCGCGAGGGCGCTCCTAAATCACTGTTCGTCAACCCGTTTCCTCCAGCCAAGCGAGGCCCATGCAGTATTCTGTCCCGGGCAACAGGTGGCACTTGAGTTGCAGCATTGCAACCGGTGGATCAGAGGGGTAGCGGATGGCGATGGCCGACGCCGACCCCACCCAGACAGGGCTTTCCACGCTCGCTGCGGCCAAGCCGCCAAGGCCGATTTCGCGCGAGCGGCTGGTCCTGTTGTTCGCCGTGATGCTGGTCACGGCTGCCGGCAATACGGCGATGCAATCGGTCATGCCGTCTATCGGCACGGCGCTGGGCGTGCAGGATGTCTGGATCAGCTTGGCCTATAGCTGGTCTGCCCTTTTGTGGGTGCTGTGTGCGCCAATCTGGGCCAAGCGTTCCGACCAGCGTGGCCGCAAGGCCATGATGGCGCTGGGGATGGTCGGTTTTATCTTTTCAATGGCGCTGTGCGGGCTGGTTTTGTGGTTCGGCCTGCTCGGATTGTTGTCCGGCCTGTGGACCTTGATCATGTTTGCGGTCTGTCGCTCGCTCTACGGCGCCTTCGGCTCTGCCGCTCCGCCCGCCGTGCAGGCCTATGTCGCCAGCCGCACCCCGCGCAGCGAGCGGACCCAGGCCCTGTCGGTTCTGGCATCGAGCTTTGGCCTGGGCACTGTCATCGGTCCGGCGCTGGCACCACTGCTGATTTTTCCGGGCGTTGGTCTGACCGGTCCCTTCATTGCCTTTTCTGCCATCGGGGTCGTCACCCTAATCGCCCTGCGTTTTCGCTTGCCGAACGACGAACCGCAATTTGCAGCACGCGGGAAGACCTTTGATGCCCCGTTTGGCAGCGCTGCGGGGCGCCATGCCCGCGACACCGATGACCATGATGACGATTTGGAGTCCGGGGAAATGCAGGCCTATCCTATAGCCGAGCCGCCGGACCTTAAGTGGACGGACAAGCGGCTGTTGCCGTGGATGACGGCAGGCCTACTGGGTGGGCATGCCCAAGCCATGATCCTTGGCATTTCCGGTTTCCTGGTGCTGGACCGTCTCGGCCTGCGCGACACGCCCGAAGCAGGGGCGGGCCCTGTTGGCATCGTTCTGATGGTCGGAGCAGTGGCAACTTTGCTGGCACAATGGGGATTGATCCCGACCCTCCAGATGGGGCCGCGCGCTTCGACGCTGTGGGGCATGGCCCTGGCTGTGATCGGAGTGGTCCTGTTCGGCGTTGCGCAGGACCTGCATGCCATCGCGCTTGGCTTTGCCGTCGCCTCGCTCGGCTTTGGCCTCTACCGGCCCGGTTTCACTGCTGGCGCTTCACTGGCCGTCACCCGCCCTGAACAGGGACAGGTGTCGGGCAAGGTCGCCTCGATCAATGGCGCGAGCTACATCTATGCCCCTGCCCTGGGGGTCCTGCTCTACGGTTATTCCGAATGGCTGGGCTTTGCCGTGATTATCGCCTTTTGCGTGGCGGTGTTCGTGCTTGGCTACCGCTCTTTGCAGAGCGACGAGTTCCTGACCCGCGACCGGACCTAGCGCTCACAGGATTTCCAGGATCGTGTCCTGCGGCCTGCAAATCCGAACGCCCTTCTCCGTTTCAACCAGCGGGCGATTGATCAGGATCGGATCAGCCGCCATCGCGGCCAGCACCGTTTCGGCATCAGCATCGGGCAGGCCGCGCTCTTCCGCATCGGTGCCGCGCAGGCGCAATCCCTCGGCGGGCGTGATACCGGCATCGGCATAGAGCTGCGCCAGCTTTTCGGCAGTCGGCGGATCCTTGAGGTACTCCACCACTGTGACATCCACTTTGGACAGGTTTTCGAGAATCGCCAGCGTCTTGCGCGAGGTGCCGCATTTCGGGTTGTGCCAGATGGTCGCTTTCATGGTGTCTCCTCAAGCAATCCTGTGATCGGTTGTGTTGCCCGTTTGCCTAGCAATAAGCGATTTTTCCGCCAAGCGTGATCGAGCGCTTGCAAATGCGAATAATTCTCAATAGCACGCCCCTTGTTATCGAGAATCGTTCGCAAGAAAGTCCTGTATGCACCATACTCTCCGCCGCGCAGCCCTGTTGTCCAGTGCGGCACTCGCCGGATTCGCTTCCCCGGCAATTGCCGAAACTGTGGCTGAAAGCGGGCCGGAGCGGGACTATTTGCCTGAGGAAATCGTCGTCATCGGGACGGTGGACGAGTATGCCTCCGAGGACGGTTCGACCGGCACCAAGACTCCGACACCCTTGGTGGATGTGCCGCAGACTGTCACCTTCATTACCGAGGACCAGTTGGAAGACCAGTCGATCCGCCAGCTCGGTGAGGCATTGCGCTATGTTCCCGGTGTAAGCCTGGAGACCGGCGAAGGGCACCGCGACGAAATCTTCATTCGCGGGCAGGAAACCACGGCGGACTTCTACCTTGATGGCCTGCGTGACGATGCGCAGTATTATCGCCCGCTCTACAACATCGCCCGCGTCGAAGTGCTCAAGGGTGCCAACGCGTTGATCTTCGGGCGCGGCGGCGGCGGCGGTGTGGTCAATCGCGTCAGCAAGACGGCCAAGGTGGGTGACCGTTTCTTCAATGGAGACGCGTCCGTCGATACTTTCGGTGCTTTCGCCTTGCTGGCCGATGTAAACCAGTCGCTATCTGACAATGTCACGATCCGGCTGAATGGCACCTACGAAGAATTCAACAACGACCGTGATCTCTATGATGGCCGATTCATAGGCATTTCGCCAACGATCACGGCGGAACTTGGCCCCGATACCAGGCTGACCGCCACTTACAGTTACGACAACGATTCCCGCGTGGTCGATCGCGGCATTCCGGCTCTCAACGGGTTGCCTTTGCCCGGAGCGACGGAAATCTTTTTTGGTGCGCCCGGCTTCAACCAGACCGATGCAGAAGTGCACATCCTGCGCAGCCGGATCGAACATGAATTCAACGGCAGCCTCAGCGCCAATGCCTCGATCCAGTATGCCGACTACGACAAGATCTACGCCAATATCCTGCCGCGCGGCACCGACGGCACGACAGTGGAATTGAGCGGATACCAGGACGCGCAAACCCGCCAGAACCTGATTGGCCAGGCCAATCTGGTCTGGCAAGTCGATACTGGCGCGCTGGAGAACACTTTCCTGTTCGGGGTAGAAGCGAGCACCCAAGACAGCCGCAACACGCGCAGCAATGCCATTTTCGCAGGCGGCGCCACACGGACGACGACTGCCCTGGCCGACGTGATCGCTGTTCCGGCCTTCTCGCTGGGCCCGATTATCCGGGATCGCAACAGCGAGCTGTCGACCTTCTCTGCCTATATCCAGGACCAACTGAGTATCGGCGGCCATGTCGAGATCGTCGCCGGCCTTCGGTACGAACGGTTTGACCTGGAGACTGTCGACGCCCTTACCGGCACACCGGGCAACCGCGTCGATGAAGAGGTGAGCCCGCGTGTCGCGCTGATCCTGAAGCCGCAGGAGAATATTTCGTTCTACGCTTCCTATGCAGAGAGCTTCCTGCCCCAGGCCGGCGACCAGTTCTTCCTCATCAGCCCGACCAACGCCACCTTCGAGCCGGAAAAGTTCACCAATTACGAAATCGGCGCGAAATGGTCGGTTAAACCCGGCCTGCTGGCGACAGCCTCGATCTTCCGGCTGGAGCGGAGCAATACCCGCGCGACCGATCCCAACAATACCGGCCTGACCGTTCTGACCGGTGAGAGCCGCACCGAAGGGTTCGAGATCAATCTGATCGGCGAGATCACGCCCGACTGGCACGCCAATCTTGGCTACACCTATCTCGACGGCGAGATCACCAGTGCATCCAGCTTCGGCGTGCAAGGCCAGCGTTTGCAGCAATTGCCCAAGCACCAGATTTCAGCCTGGAACCGGTTCGATCTGAGCGAGAGATTCGCAGTCGGCCTGGGCGTCATTTATCAGGACGAGCAGTTCGCCAGCTTCTCCAACACCGTCACCTTGCCGGACTATTGGCGGTTCGATGCAGCGTTCTATTATACTTTGAACGATCAGGTGGCGTTTCAGGTCAATATCGAGAATCTGTTCGACGAGACCTATTTCCCCAGCGCGCATGGCGACAACAATATCCAGCCGGCCGAACCCTTCAGCGCGCGTTTCGGCGTACGGGTGAAGCTGTAAGCTCTATTCGCTTTCGGGTGGTGCCATCGCCGGCACCACCTTGGCAGCATCTGCCGGATCTATTCCGGGAGCGGGGGCGGCGCTGATCGTTTCCTGCCTGCGCTCGACACGCCCGGCACGCTGGATAGCGCGAACAAGGCGCGGGTAGACTCCGCACCGGCAGATGTTGGGGATGGCCTGCTCAATTTCTTCCTTGGACGGCGCAGCGTTGCGCTGCAGCAGCGCGGCGCCGGCCATCGCGATACCCGGCGTACAGAAACCGCACTGGATTGCCTGCTCTGCCACCAACGCCTGTTGCACCGGATGCGAACGGTCACGGCTGAGGCCTTCGATAGTGGTGACGAAGCGCCCTTCGGCCTCTTCCAGCGTGATCAGGCAGGAACGCAAGGCGACGCCATCGACCTGCACGGTGCAGGCCCCGCAGTCACCATTGCCACAGCCATATTTGGTGCCGGTGAGATTGGAAGCGTCGCGCAGCGCCCACAGCAGCGGGGTTTCTGCATCCATGTCATATTCGACGGGGCGGCCGTTGACTGTCAGTCGGGGCATGATGGCCCCATACTTTTTGGCGCGATCCTACTCGGCATAGTTTTCCAATACGCCGCAACGATCACAGCGATAGGTCAGCACTTCGCGCAGATCCTTCTTGTTGACCTTGGGAATGCCGAACCACCCTTTCTCAAGGGCACCTGCCAACCAGCCAGCAGGCTGGAAACCGCCCTGCGTAGGCGTCACCAGTGCGCCTGCCGCCATCCGGCCACCGCATTTACCGCAGGTGCGGCTGCGCATCCGGTCAGTCCCGCCAGCTCGTGTCGATACGATCGATCTTGCGCTTCCAGGCTTCGAAATCGAATACGCCCGCGCCGCCTTGTGATTGCATCACGGACAGATCGCGCTGGTGCACATCGACAACTTCTTGCGGAACGACCTGCGGATTGCCCATCCCCAGCGTCGCCACCTGGATTTCGCACGCGCGCTGCAATGCCCACATCTTCACGAACATGCCGGGGATGGTCTTGTCCATCACTACCGGGCCATGATTGCGCAACATCAGGATGCTGTGATTGCCGAGATTTTCGACCAGGCGCTCGCCTTCTTCTGCGCGCACGGTCACGCCTTCGAAGTCGTGATAGCCGATCTGGTCCTGGAAATTGCAGGCGTAGAAATTGGTCGGCACAAGGCCATCCTTGTGGCTGCATACAGCCATCGTTGCCGTGGTATGCACGTGGCAGATTGCTGCTGCCCGCTCGCCCAGATGCTCGTGAAAATAGGCATGCTGGGTGAAGCCTGCCTTGTTGACCATATATTGCGACGGGCCGACATTGTTGCCCTCGACATCAATCTTCACAAGGTTCGACGCGGTCACTTCGTCATAGAGCAGCCCGAACGGGTTGATCAGGAAAGTATCGTCTTCACCCGGCACTTTGACCGAGATGTGATTGTAAATCGATTCGCCCCAGCCGAGATGGTCGAAAATGCGATAACAGGCCGCAAGATCCTGCCGGGCTTTCCATTCTTCGTCCGTGCAGGGGAAGCTGTCATCTTTGCGCTGGGTCGCCATCGGTCGTCTCCTTCGTTCGATTTGTGCACGGTATCGCATGAGCAGCATGGGTCAGACAAGATAAACTCGTGCCGCTAGCCCTTCCCCTTACCTGGGCTTGTCGCTAGGCGCAGCGGGATGAGCGAGCCAATATGAGCGAGAACGCCAAGCTGACGCGCGGAAGCATTCCGGGCCATCTCGTCTCCCAGACATTGCCCATGATCATTGGCGTCGCCGCAATCATGTCGATCGGGCTGGTCGATGCCTATTTCATTGGCCAGCTCGGCAGCGAAGAACTGGCTGCGATCAGTTTCATCTTTCCAATCAGCGTCGCCCTCTCCAGCCTGGGCGTCGGCGTGATGGTCGGCATCAACTCGGTCGTTGCGCGTGCACTGGGAGAGGGAGACGACGACAAGGCCGCCCGACGTGCCAATTTCGGGATCGCCTTCGCCATTGCATGCGGACTGGCTCTAGGCTTGCTCGTGTTCCTCGTGATGGACCCGCTTTTCCGGCTGATGAATGCGCAAGATAACCTCCTGCCCATCATTCGCACCTATATGCAGCCCTTCTCTATGGGCTTCCCGCTTTTGCTGGCGATCATGGGATTCAATGGCGTGCTGCGTGGCCAGGGCGAGGCGCGCAAGACCAGCTATGTCTCGATCACCTATGCGGTCGCCAACTGGATCCTCGACCCAATCCTGATCACAGGGGCCTTCGGCTTCGAGGGATTCGGGATCCTGGGTGCCGCCTATGCCACAATTATCGGCTGGATGTTCGGCATCGCCATGGCCGTGTATTTGCTGCGCAAGACGCCCTTGCCGTTCGACCTCGGCTTGCTGCGCAAATGCAACCTTGTCGATCCGGCCGCCGCGATCCTGCGGGTGGCCGGGCCTGCCGCCTTCTCAAATGCGATCAATCCGATCGGCCTTTCGATCCTGACGGCTCTGATAGCGATTGAGGGGCAGGCTGCCGTGGCAGGCTTTGGCGCGGCCGGGCGGTTGCAAAGCTTCGCTGTGGTGCCTCTGCTGGCCCTGTCTGGCGCAATTGGGGGAATCGTGGGGCAAAACTGGGGCGCGAAGCAGTTCGAACGGGCACATCAGGCCGCCTATTATGCAGGCGCCTTCTGCATTGCATGGGGCCTGGGCATCGCTGCGGTGCTGCTGATGACTGGCGAATGGTTCGCACAGTTCTTTACCGACGAGGCGGACGTCAGCCGCGAGTTCACCCGCTATCTCACCATCGCGGCTTGGGGTTACGCCGGATACGGCCTCCTGATCGTGGGCAACGGCGTTCTCAACGCCGTCGACAAAGCATCTTTTGCATTATTCCAAAGCGCTTTCAGAGTCTTTGCGATCATGCTTCCCTTCGCCTGGTTCTTACGCGGCAATTGGGGATCGGATGCGATTTATGGTGCCGAGCTGGTATCGAACCTTGTCGGCGGGATGGTGGCAGCAGTCATCGTGTGGTGGGTCCTGCGGCCCAAAAACCGCTAGCGCGAATTAACCACCGGAACTTCTTCCGGCATTGAGCGGTAAGGCGCAGTAAAGCTGCGTTCCAGAGACAGGTCTGCTTCCGCAGCGATATCGTTGACCCCGATTGCGATGGCCCGGTTATCAACCTTGCGGAAGGTCCTGTGCAAACGGTCCCAGAAACTCAGGCCGCTGGTCCAATTGCTGTCTCGCTCTTCGGGCGCCTTGGAATGATGGACGCCATGCATGGCGGGTGTGGTGATGACCATGCTCAGCCGGTCGTCCCAGCCATGGGGCAGCTTCAGGTTGGAGTGGTGGAACAGCACTGAAGCATTGAAGAAATTGCGCCAGATGGTGAGGCTCTTCGGATCGACCCCGCTCAACCAGACTTGCACCAGCCGCCACGGTAAGGACACCAGCATATCGACCGCATGGAACCGCATTGCCGTGCTCATATCCATATCGGGATCGATGTGGTGGACCCGGTGATATCGCCACAGGAAGGGCACTTTGTGGGTGGCGACATGCCAGAGGTAGAACCCGTAATCCATCGCCGCCACTCCGGCGAGCAGTCGCATAGGACGGGGCATCTTCTGCGCAATCCCGCGCGAATTGACCAGATTGCCACGCGCGATCCGCTCCGTCAGCGGCACCTCGATCGCCTGGACCACCAGCAAGCTGCTCGCGCCCATGGCGACATTTCGGACTGTGCGCAGCCCCTCCGGCCACGTCTGTTCGCGTAAGGGATACTTTCGCTCCGCCCACCACAATCCGGCCAGCGTTGCCGCCCCCAACAGGGCCATCACGGGTAGTTTACGCGCCATGGCAGCTTCATGGCCTATGGCAGGCGGCGCGCCAAGACGCTATCGCGCCCCGCAATGACCACCGCCAAAATCTCGATATTCTGCCGCTGGCCCGAACCGGGCAAGGCCAAGACTCGCCTGATCCCGGGCTTCGGGCCAGAAGGCGCGGCCGCGATCTATACCAAGCTGCTGTCCCATACGGTCGAGGTGGTTCGGGCCACGGGCATTCCCTTCGAATTGCGTGTGACCGGTGCCGATCCCGAATTGTTTCGCAAAAGTCTGGGCAAAGACCTCGACATTGTTGAGCAGGGTGATGGCGATCTGACCGACAAGCTTGCCCGCGTGCCCGCACCGGCAATAGTGATCGGCAGCGATTGCCCTGGCCTATCGCCCGAAATCCTGTGGGCGGCCAATGACACGCTGGCAAGTGAGGAGATGGTGATCGGGCCGGCCAGCGATGGTGGATACTACCTGCTCGGCTTCACCACCGACGCCCGCTTCGCCTTCGAAGATATGCCTTGGAGTACCGACAAGGTATTCGAGGAAACCGTGAGCCGGTTCGTCAAACGCGGCATTCGCCCTGCGGTCCTGCCCGAATTGAGCGATATCGACACCGCGGCCGACCTTGCAGACTGGCCGGATTTCCTGCCGTGATGCAATCACTCGCACTGATTGTCCCGCTGCTTGACGAGGAAAAGGCCCTGCCCGCCCTGATCGAGGTGATAGGTAGGCTTGACCCGCAGCCCACCCAGGTGATCGCCGTTGACGGCGGCAGCAGCGACCGGACCTGCGAACTGGTCCGGCAAGCAGGCTGGACACTCGTGGAAACAGCCAGAGGGCGCGGCCGCCAGATCAACGAGGGCGTGCGCGCCGCATCATCCACGCTCGCTTGCGTCCTGCACGCCGACACCACTCCGCCGATCGATATGGTGGAGGTGATCCGCGATACGCTGGAGGATGACCGGATTGCCTTGGCGAGCTTTACCCCTCTGATAACCGGCGAAAAGACGCGTTGGTTCACCAGCGCACACAATTTCATCAAGACCTGGTACGCCCCGCTGATCACCCGCCCGCACTTGTTCTTTCGCGGGGTCCGCCTGTTGTTCGGTGACCACGCCATGTTCTTCCGCCGGGCCGATTTTCTGGCCATTGGCGGCTGCACGCCCGGCGATGCCGTGATGGAAGAGGCCGATTTGTGCGTAAAGTTCGCCGCGCTGGGCCGGATCAAGATGGTGCGGCGAGTGGTGCGCACATCTGACCGACGTATCGCCGCATGGGGTCCGCTCAAGGCAAACTGGATCTACTTCAAAGTCGGGATGATGTGGGCGTTTGGTCTGCGCAGCCGGATGGAAAAGAACTATCCCGATATCCGCTGAGGTTCGCGCGCCTTCAGGAAGCCGACATCAAGGCAATACTGGATCAGCTTGCGCAACAGCGCCTGATCCATCGCAGGCGGGACCAGTCCGGTCGCAGCGCGCAATTGCGTATCGTCAAATTGCGGGTCGCGCTGGAAGTAATTGGCGTAGAGCCCGGCCACACGTCTGAACAAGCGCCTTTCCATGGCTGGGAGAGTCGACGGGTCGAACCCCTCGGCAGCAACCAGTGCTGGCGCGTCAAATTCGGCAAAGCTGCCGATTGCAGCGGCGAAATCGGAGACCGGCACCGGCCCACCCGATACGAGGTGATACGCACCGCCCGATGCCTGTTCGAAATTCTCGGTCAAGGCCACGATCCCGCGTGCAACATGATCGAGCGGGACGAAATCCAGCGTCGCGCCATCACGCACCGGCATATGGCGGACACGGCCTTCCGCGATCAATTTGAACGCGGCGTAGATGGTATCGAATTGCCGGATGGCACCGGTGCGGCTGTCGCCGACCACGATGCTCGGTCGGGCAATGGCGAACGGCACTCCGCTGGCGCGGACCAGCGCTTCCGCTTCGGCCTTGCTCGCCTCGTATACGTTCGTGAATCCGCCAGACGGTAGTGCATCGCTTTCCAGAATATCGCCGCTTCGCCCGCCACAGACATAAGCTGTCGAAATATGCAGGAAGTTCGCTCCGGCCCGCCGGGCAAGCTCCAGCGCGCGTGCTGTACCGTCCACATTGGTGGCGCGATAGGCTTCTTCTTCCAGATCAAACCGCGTCAGCGCCGCGCAGTGGAGAACGAGGTCGAGATCGCCGGACAGCCTATCCAACACGCCAGCTTCCAGTCCCATCCCCTCCTGCGACAAATCACCGTGGAGGACCTCTTCTATCTCCGCGCGGGTTCCGTCATTGGCAAGCACATCGGGGTTGGAACGGACGAGCCCGGCCACCTGATGGCCAGAGGCGGTCAAACGCGCGCACAGCTCCCCGCCAATCAATCCGGCTGCACCGGTCACAAGGATACGCATCAGCTTCAGGTCCGCCGGAATGCGCCGGGAAGGTCCCGGCTGTTTTCAATATTCATGTAACTTTGCGGCCCCTTGGAACGGAATTGAGCATGGTTGCGACTTTGATTCGCATTCCTGGGGAAATGGGTTACGCGAGGAAGATATGAAATTCACGCATGATGTTATCGTTATCGGCGGTGGTGCCGCCGGATTGACCGCCGCGGGTGGCTGCGCGTTGTTCGGATTGAAGGTCGCGCTGATCGAAGCGAACCATATGGGCGGCGAATGCCTGAACAATGGCTGCGTGCCATCCAAGGCCATTCTGACGGCGGCCAAGCGCGCCCAGGAAGCGCGCGAGGACACACGTTTCGGTGTCACGTTGGAGCAACCCAAGGTCGAATGGGCCGGCGTACACAAGCATATTCATGATGCGATTGCCCACATCGCCCCGCACGATTCCGAGGAGCGCTTCGAGGAAATGGGCTGCGAGGTGATCCGCGACTATGCCCGCATCACCGGCAAGCATTCGGTTGAAGTCGCTGGCCGCGAATTGCGCGCACCGCGGATCGTCGTCGCCACCGGCTCCAAACCATTTGTGCCGCCGATCCCCGGCGTGGACAGCGTGCCCTATCTGACCAATGAGAACCTGTTCGACCTGACCGAGCAACCCGAAAGCCTGACCATTATCGGTGGCGGGGTGATCGGGATGGAAATGGCGCAGGCCTTTTGCCGGCTCGGCACCAAAGTCACCGTAATTGAACCCGGTCGCCCGATGGGCCGTGACGATGCCGACTCCGTCGCTGTGGTTGTCGAAACGATGAAGGCGGAAGGGGTGGCTTTCGTCGAAGGTCTTGCTGCCAAAGTCTCGGGCGCAGAGGTTAACATCACGGTCGACATCGACAATGGCGAAAGCCTTACCTCTACCCACCTGCTGGTCGCGGTAGGACGCCAGGCCAATGTGAAAGGCTTCGGCCTTGAAGAACTGGGCGTGGAAATGGCCCGGAACGGGATCAAGGTCGATGCGCGCCGCCGAACTTCGATCAAGAGCATTTATGCCATCGGCGATTGCCGTGACGGGCCGCGCCTGACCCATGTCAGCGGGTATGAAGGCTCAAACGTGGCGCTGGAAATCACCCTCGGTATACCGACCAAGGTGGATTATTCGGCCCTGCCCTGGTGCACCTATACCTCCCCGGAAGTCGCCCAGATCGGCCTGACCGAGGTAGAGGCAAAAGAGAAATATGGCGACAAGCTGACCGTGGTCACCGAAGGGTTTGACCACAATGAGCGCGCCATCGCCGAGGATGCGACCAAGGGCCATATGAAAGTGATGATGAAGGGCAAGAAGATCGTCGGTGCCAGCATTTGCGGCACCAATGCCGGTGAATTGCTGCTGCCGATCACCCAGTCTATGACCGGCAAGAGCAACACCTTTGCCATGGGCAGCGCTATCATCAGCTATCCGACCCGCAGCGAGATTACCAAGGCAGCCGCCTTCGCTGCGTGGGAACCGACCGTGTTCGGATCGATTCCGAAGAAATATGCCGGCTTTGTCGCCAAGATGCGCAGGACCTTCGCTTGAACCAGACTGCCGTGAAAAGTCGCAACGCCCCTGCGGGTGCGTCTCCCTTCGATGTGGAAGGCGCAGCTCTGCCGGAAGAGAAATTTGCAGATCCGGACTGGACGGCAAAGGGCGAACCGCGCGCATCTGTCCCGCTGACTGGGCTGGAGACGTTGTGGCTGAACACCGGCACGTTGTGTAATCTGGCCTGCGCCAATTGCTACATCGAGAGCAGCCCGACCAATGATGCGCTGATCTATCTCAGCCACGCGCACGCGGCGACGTATCTGGACGAGGTTGCCGACAAGAATCTCGGCACCCGCGAAATCGCCTTTACCGGTGGCGAACCCTTTATGAATCCGGACTTTGTTCCGATGCTCAGCGACGTGCTCGAGCGGGGTTTCGAAGCGCTGGTGCTCAGCAATGCAATGAAGCCGATGCGCCGTTACGAAGCGGCCCTGCTGGAATTGCGGGAGCGGTTTGGCAACAAATTGACCCTGCGCATCAGCCTCGATCACCACAGCAAGGCCGTGCACGAGGCCGAGCGTGGTCCGCGCAGCTGGGATGTGGCGATGGACGGGCTGCGCTGGCTTTCCACCCATGGCTTCTCACTCGCTGTCGCTGGCCGTTTGCTGCCAGGCGAAAGCGAGGCTGAAGAGCGCGCCGGCTATGCCCGCTTGTTCGCGGCAGAACAGATTGCGGTGGATGCGCATGACCCCTTGCGATTGGTCCTGTTTCCGGAAATGGACGAGGACAAGGATATCGCCGAAATCACCACTGCGTGCTGGCAGATCCTCGATCAGGACCCGGCCCAGATCATGTGCGCCAGCAGCCGCATGGTGGTGCATCGCAAAGGGGAGGAGACGCCTCGCGTCGCAGCCTGCACATTGATCCCTTACGACGAGCAATTCGACATGGGGGCCACCCTGGCCGAAGCAAGCCAGCCGGTTAAGCTGAACCACCCGCATTGCGCGCGATTCTGCGTGCTGGGTGGCGCAAGCTGCACCGCCTGACTCAGGCAGTGTTGCGGCCTGTCCCTCAGGTCGCGATCTTGGGGTGATCCTGCTTCATGCAGACCGCAGCACGCCAATAACAGGCAATAGCAAACGGTGTGATCGCGGCGATAATCAGCAAGGAATAGCGCAGCGACTGGGTGCCGTAAGTCGGCTCCAGCATGTCGGAGAACACACCCACCATGGTCGGCCCGATACCAAGACCGATCAGGTTGATGATCAGCAAGGTGATGGCAGCCCATACCGCCCGCATCTTCATCGGCGCGAGCGTCTGGATGACCGCAAAGGTCGGGCCGAGATAGCTCGACTGGAACAGCAGAGCGACGAAATAGACACCAACAGCCACCGGCGCGCTTTGGGCAAGGTAGAACCAGATCAGGAACGGCAGCGCGATCGTCTTGAGACCGGCGATCATCAGGGGCTGGACGTAGAGGCCGTGCTTTTCAGTCAGGCGATTGGCCAGCCAGCCTCCGCCTAGGCCACTGACAACCCCTGCAATCGCGAGGAGGGGCGCGACGATATTGCCAACCTGCAGCGTGTTGAGTTCGAAGATGCGGATCAGATAGGCGGGTGTCCAGCCTGTCAACGCGTAGCCGATCATCGATGTCAGCGTGACACCAGCCACCATCCAGATCGCGCTGCGATTGGCAAAGATTGTCCGGAAACCATCGCCGATGGACGGCTGCTCATCATCCTCGACCACGCCGGGCTCTGATCGTCTGGGTGGCTCTGTGGCGAACACTTTGACAATCACCGCCAGCACCACGCCGGGCAGCCCGATGGCAATGAAGGCAACCCGCCAATCGAAGAAATAGGTCAGGTTGCCGCCGAATATCTGCCCGGCCGCAGCCCCCAGGGTGACGCCGAGCGAATAAATCGACAATGCAAGAGCGCGCTTATTGGCAGGGTACAGGTCCGCAATAATCGAATGGCTTGGCGGACTGGAGCCTGCCTCTCCGATGCCAACCCCGATACGCGCTGCCAGCAACTGGACGAAGTTGCCCGCCAGCCCGCATGCCGCCGTCATCGCGCTCCACAAGGCAAGTGCGATGGAAATGATGTTGATCCGGTTCATCCGGTCCGCCAGCGCGGCCACCGGAATCCCGAGGGTGGCGTAGAACAGAGCGAAGGCAAAGCCGGAGAGAAGCCCCAGTTGTGTATCGCTGAGCAACAGGTCCGCTTTGATATCCTCCAGCAGGATCGCCAGGATCTGCCGGTCCATATAGCTGAAGAAATACGTTACGGTGAGCAGGAACAGCGTGACCTTGCGGGCGCGATTGCTAACTTCTTCGCCTGCCGGCGCGCCGGGAATGCTGGGAGCTGTTGCCACGCTCGGCCTGTCCTCTCTGGGAATGCAGATGCAAAAAGGGCCGGGGGATCGCCCCGGCCCTTCTGATTTCGGCCTGGCTTAGAAGCGCGTCCGAATACCGAAACGATAGTTCCGGCCGATGGCATTGCCGATGAACGGGTTAAACCCGAGCGGCAATTGCGCTGTCGCAGGCTCGGAGTCGGTAAAGTTCTCGATCGCCGCCTGCAGCTGCGCTTCGAACCCGCCAAGTTCCAGGTCCACAGTCAGCGCAATGTCGTGCTGCGTGTACGATCCGCTGTCGATCCCGAAGTCGGTCGGGCCGGCAGAGGTCGAGAAGCACGGATTGCGATTGACGCAGCGATCATCCGTTACGCCATCGATATAGGTCGCGGTGTAACGCAGGTTGAACACGTCGTAGGCCAGATTGACGAAGCCGTTGGCGCGCCATTCCGGCACCGTGTTCGGATCGCGGAAGTAGTTGCCGAAGCCAATCGCATCATATGCCTGTTGGACAACGACACCCTGAATCTCGAAATCATCGAAGGAATAGTCGAGGTTCCAGACAGCATTACCGCCAAAGGTGAGATCAACCGTCTCGGCCACCGGTACATCGACGGTCAACGAGAAGTCGAGGCCGGCAATCTTCACATCCGGTCCGTTCACGAAGTCGGTCCGGACACGGCTGATATCGAGGCCCGTGGTCGTGCCCTGAATACAGGTGTTGCCGCTGAAGGTGATCAGGTTGGCCAGCGGACTGGCGCAATTGACCGGATCGTTGCCGCTTGTCTGTCCATTACCGACCAGACTTGCAATCGCATTGCCCGGCGTGGTGGTGATCCGGTCTTCCAAATCAATCGACCAGTAATCGACACTGAAGATCACATTGCCAGCACCAATCGGCGCATTGATGATCGCCCCGATATTGTAAGTGAAGGCCGTTTCCGGACCAAGGTCGACCGGGTTGCCGAAGATATCCTTCGATTTGAAGTTACCGCCAGCAGCCGTGAACCCTTCCAGGGCCGTGACCGAGTTGGGCGAGACCTGCGAAGCAATCGGACCACGGAAAGTGGTACCGACAGAGCCGCGGAAAGTCAGCCAATCGGTTGCCTCGAAACGGATCGAGCCCTTGGGATTGATGGTCGATCCGACCGGTTGGCCGTAATCCTCAAACCGGACAGCGCCCTGGATTTCGATCCGGTCAGTGACCGGCAAGCGGACTTCGCCGAAGATCGCGTAGACATCCTGCGACAGGCGCTGAGGACGACTACCACCCAGGAAGATGAACGAGCCAACGCCATCCGTGGTGGTGCCAACGCAGCTGGTATCCCCCAGCACAAAGCAAGGGTTCACATCGAGGTTGGAGAAATCGTTCAACGGATCGGTGGTGAACTTGTTCTTCCGGTATTGCGCACCAAGCGCGAAGCCGACGGCACCGCCGCCCAGCTCGATCCCGGTCTCGCCCGAAAGCACCATATCGATCACGAACTGGCTTTCTTCGTCGCGGGTGCCGTTGGGCACCTGCAACCATTGGGTCAAACCGATCGAGTTTTCGGCACCTGGAACGTAGAACGGATTGGCAAGGCCAAGCGTCGGGTTACCCGGCCCGGCATTCACAAACGGGTTAAAGAATTCACACCCGCCAACACCCGGCGTTGTGCCGGTGCAATTCGGGCCGCCCAAGCCGTTGAGCGCAGCCTGGAGGCGGCTGCCAATGATGCCGGGGGCGAATGCCTCGCGCTCGGATTCCCAATAAGTCCCGTCAATATCAAGTGTCAGCGTATCGCTCAGCTCGATGTCGAAACCACCGGAAACGCGCCAAGCCTCGGTGCTGGCGAGGCCTGTGCCCGAGCCACGGTCTCCGTCGACCGGATTGCCAAGATAGCCGTAGGGCCGGAACAGAACATTGGTAACCGCAACAATCGGATTGGTCGCGCTGCTCGCCGGCAGTCCCTGCTGCGCCAGAAAAGCGGGCAAGCCCGGGTTGGCTGGCGAGGTTGTGAAGGCAGCCAGGAACCCTGAGCCACGCGGACCCTGGGTCGGCGGGAACGCCGGTGAATAGTTGATCGATTCGAGGTCACTGCGGGACCACAACGCATCCGCCTGGAACCGGACCCTGTCACTCAGATCCGCCGTAAACTGGCCGAAGACCTGATAGCGATCCTCGTCCTCGGTGATGTTGTCGAACGGGATGAAAGTGAAGCGGCATAGCGCCCCATCCTGGAAACCTCCCAGATCGTTACACCCGCGATCAGGCCGGGTCTGGGTGTTTACCGTACCGGTTCCCGTATCGAAATAGCTTACCGCGAAGAGGCCCGGAGTCGAAAGCGCCGAGAAGCCCGAAGGGTTCACTGTGTAAGGAAGTGCGGTGTAATCGCGCGCCGTAGTCGGCAATTCCGAACGGTGCTGCCAGCCTGCGCCCACCACAAGGTTGGCATCGCTGCCCAGTTCAAAACCAGCCAGGGCGCTGACCGAGTAATCATTGTCCGACCCGCTCACCAGCGTGTAGTCGCCCTGGACTTCGAAGCCGACAAAGTCGCTGCGGGTGATAAAGTTGGCAACACCGGCAATCGCGTCAGAACCGTAAGTTGAACCGGCGCCATCCTTAAGAATTTCAACACGTTCAAGCGCGAACAGCGGGATCAGCTGGGTATCAACGAAACCCGAACCGGGCGACTGGATAGTCCGCTTGCCATTCATCAGCACCAGCGTCCGCTGCGGGCCAAGACCGCGAAGGTTGATCGAACCAACCCCCTGGAAGCCTTGCGCAGCGGTCGAGAACTGGTTCGAGTCACCGAGGACCGCACCAACCGAGGGCAGTTCCTTGATAAACTCCAGCGGGCTGTCGACGCCCTGCTTGGCCAAATCTTCGTTCGTGTAAACGTCCACCGGCAAGGCGGCGTCTTCCGGCGTGCCCCGGATCAGCGAGCCGGTAACGACGATCGTGCGGCCTTCGTCTTCGGTGACGCCTTCATCGGCACCGGCCTGCGCAAAAGCAGCCGAAGGGACAACAGCCAGCGCGCCTGCAAGCGCGCCTAGGGCGATGGAATTACGGAACGTGGTTTTCATGGTTTCTCCCGAACCCAAGTGCTCAACACACGGATCGGGAGAATGATCGCTTCGCGCTCGAGGCGCAGATTCCAAGGCACCAGTTCACGCAGTCACGCCCCGTCTATATGGTGCAATGAAAGCGCTCTTGATGCCGGGCCTCTCCCAACCCGGCAGGAATCATGCGCCTATCACGCTTTCGACGCAAGCAAATTAGGTTTCAAATATGTGACTAATCAGCAACCACATGTCGCCTGTCGATCAATTGAACCGCTCGCCTGCCTCCGCTTTACGTCGCAGGAAATCGCTAACCGGCAATCCATGCGCCTCCAGCCCGGCAACAATCGTGTCGAGCCCGACCGTATCGGCCCAGAACATCGGCCCGCCGGTAAAGATCGGCCAGCCATAGCCATTGATCCACACCACATCGATATCGCTGGCCCGCTGGGCCATGCCCTCGTCCAGGATCATCGCGCCTTCATTGACCATCGGATAGAGCAAGCGTTCGCGGATCTCGTCCTTCGAGATCTGCCGCTGCTCGGTACCTTCCTTCTGGGCAAAGTCGGAAATGATGGCCTGCACATCGTCTGATGGTGTGCGCTGGCGGGCCTCGTCGTAGTCATAGAAGCCCTTGCCATTCTTCTGGCCAAACCGCTCGGCCGCGCAAAGCGCTTCGCGGATGGTCTCGACCTTGGACGGATCGCGGTGCCAACCAATGTCGATCCCGGCCAGGTCGGCCATCTGGAATGGTCCCATGGGGAAGCCGAATTCCAGCAGAACGTCGTCCACTTCCCAATATTTCGCGCCTTCCATGATCAGCTCATTGGCTTGCTTCTGGCGCGGGCTGAGCATGCGGTTGCCGATGAATCCATCGCACACGCCGGCCACCACAGCGACTTTGCCGATCTTCTTGGCCAGCTTCATGCTCGTTATCAGCACATCATCCGCTGTTTCTGCACCACGCACGATCTCAAGCAGCTTCATAACGTTGGCCGGAGAGAAGAAGTGCAGCCCCAGGACAGAGCCAGGCCGCTTTGTCGCCTGAGCAATCTCGTCCACATTGAGATAGCTGGTGTTGGAAGCGAGAATCGCGCCTTCCTTCACCACTTCATCCAGCTTGCCGAACACATCCTTCTTCACGTCCATGCTTTCATACACGGCTTCGATCACCAGATCGCAATCAGCCAAGTCAGCATAGTCGAGCGTCGGCGTGAGCAGGCCCATTGCCTGCTCAACCTGTTCCGGCTTCATCCGGCCACGTTTGGCTGTGCGCTCGTAATTCTTGCGCATTACGCCGGTCCCGCGATCAAGCGCCTCCTGCTTCATTTCCAGGATCGTGACCGGGATGCCGGCCGACAGGAAATTCATGGCGATGCCGCCGCCCATTGTGCCCGCGCCGATAACGCCGACTTTCTTGATGTCGATCAGCGGCATTTTGGGGTTGATCCCGTCGATCTTGTTGGCAGCACGTTCGGCGAAGAAATAGTGCCGCATGGCGGCGCTCTGCGTGCCGGTCATCAGGTCGGTGAACAGCGCGCGTTCCTTCTTCACGCCCTCGGCATAGGGAAGTTCGGTCGCCGCCTTGACGGCCTGGATGCCCGCTTCCGGCGCATCAAAGCCACGAATACGGCGCGCATTCTTGGCCCGGAATTCGTCGAAGATCGCGGGATTCCTGACCCCGTCTTCATGCGCGGTGCCTTCGCTTGAACGCTTGACCGGCTTGCCGATCTGCTCGCGCGCAAAGGCGATCGCATCGGCTTCCAGGCTGTCTTCACCAACCAGCCTGTCGACCAGGCCGATGGCCTCTGCCTTGGCTGCCGGGATCGGATTGCCTTGTACCACCATCGGCAGAGCAGCTTCTACACCGACCACGCGCGGAAGCCGCTGTGTACCTGCGGCACCGGGGATCAGCCCCAACTTCACTTCAGGCAGCCCCATTTTCGCGGACGGTACAGCGACACGGTAGTGGCAGGCGAGCGCCACTTCGCACCCGCCCCCCAAGGCTGTGCCATGGATCGCAGCAACAACCGGCTTGTCTCCCGCTTCCATTGCATCAAGCGTTTCGGGCAGGTTCGGGCCGACTGGCGGCTTGCCGAACTCGGTAATATCGGCCCCTGCAAAGAAGGTCCGCCCGTCGCAACGGATCACCACCGCCTCGATCGCATCATCGCTCATCGCCTCGGCAATTCCGTCTTTCAGGCCCTGCCGAACGGCTTGCCCCAGAGCGTTTACCGGCGGATTATCGGAAATGATAACCAGGACATCGTCGTGGCGCTCGGTGCGAATAGGTGAAGTCATGGAAACTCTCCTCAAGGGTCTTCAGGCGCGGCTGTCTGTCAGCGCGGAATAGATTAGCGTCTTGATTTGGCGGCGGATCGGATAGGTGCTGGACGGATAGACCTGCGTCATGAACACCATCGTGATCGCCTCTACCGGATCAACGAAAAAGGCGGTCGAGTAGGCCCCGCCCCAATAGAATTCTCCGACGCTCGACGGCATCAGTGTCTGGGCCGGATCAATCACCATCGCAAAGCCGAGCCCGAAGCCGGTTCCGGCATTGTTGCTTTCGGAAAACAGGCTGCTGGACATTTCGGTCAGGTCGGCGCCGCCCGGCAGATGATTGGTCCGCATCAGCCTGAGCGTTTTTGGGCTAAGGATCCGCGCGCCCTCCAGTTCACCGCCATTGAGCAACATGGTCGTGAAACGGTGATAATCCGTGATGGTACCGCACAATCCGCCACCGCCGCTGTCGAAGCGTCCGTCCTGGGTCAGCTTGCTGTCGGGGCCGCCATCGATCTTGGCAGGTGGCTTGCCCGGAACATATTGATAGGCATCAACCAGGCGATCGCCCTGCCCCTCGGCAATGCCGAAGGCAGTGTCGGTTATGCCGAGAGGGCCGAAGATATGCTGCTGGAAATACTCACCCAGCCGCAGGCCGCTCAGGCGTTCCACACACACGCCCAGCACGTCGGTTGCAACCGAGTAATTCCAGCCTTGGCCGGGCGCAAATTCCAGCGGCAGGTCAGCCAGAATCTTGATGAAACCATCGCTGTCATGGCGGCTGCGCGCGAAATCAAGATTGTGTTCGCGATAGATCGAATCGATGTTGGTCCGGTTCTGCAGGCCATAGGTCAAGCCCGACATATGCGTCATCAGATCGACAAACCGGATCGGGCCTGCTGGCTGGCCTGGCGCGAACGGCACCGAACCGCCCCCGCCAGCGTAGATCTTCAGGTCGGCAAACTCGGGCAAGACCTTGGTCACGGGATCTTCCAGCGCAATTTTGCACTGCTCGACCAGTTGCATGAAGGCGACCGATGTCAGCGGCTTGGTCATGGAGGCGATACGGAAGATAGCATCGTCACGCAGATCCTCGCGTCCCTCGCCCATCCGGCCTTGCCTGTCATAATAAACCGGCTGTCCGTCACGGGCGACCACCAACTGGGTCATTGGCAATTTGCCGGTATCGACATAGCTTGATTGCAGAAATGCGCTGAGCCGGTCGAGCCGTCCGGCATCAAACCCCAGCGTGGCCGGATCGGCCATGTCGAACGGAGTGGTCATAATCTCTCCCAGATTGGCTGCATGCGCTCGGCGCTTGAGCGCTCTTGCAAACCCACCTAGCATCGGTTGCGAATAAAAACATACCCGGAATAGGGAGAGAGAATTTGAACGATATTGCTGCCGGCGTTGACGCGCCATGGACCTGGGAAGCGCCCGAAAACTGGCCTGCCATGTCGCTGGACCAGGTGCAGGCCGGTTTGTGTGCCCCAGGCCAACCGTTCGAAATCGAAACTGTCGAAATCCGCGGCGTCGCAACGCGGGTATGGAAGAATGCCCCGCCCAGCCTGCGCGCTCTTGCCGACCATGCCCGCAGCCATGGTGACCGTCTGATGACGATCTACGAAGACGAACGGGTCAGTTACGAAGCCTGGTATCGCGCGGTGGCCAAGCTTGCGGCCGAGTTCCAGGCACGCGGTATTGCAAAGGGGGACCGTGTCGCGCTCGCCATGCGCAATTTACCGGAATGGCCCGTCGCTTTCTTCGCAGCCACCACCATCGGGGCCATTTGCGTGCCGCTCAACGCATGGTGGACTGGCGACGAACTTGAATTCGGCCTCCACAATTCAGGTGCAAAGCTGCTGGTTTGCGATGCCGAACGCTGGGAGCGAATTGCGCAACACCGCGCGCAGTGCCCCGATCTCGATCATGTGATCGTTTCACGGATGGGGACGGACGACCTTTCGGTTGACCGGCTGGAGGACCTTATCGGTACGCCGCATTCCTGGCCCACATTGCCTGAGGCCACGATCCCCGATGTCACGCTCGCCCCGGACGATCCGGCGACGATTTTTTACACCAGTGGCACCACCGGCCAGCCCAAGGGTGCGTTGGGAAGCCATCGCAATCTCACCACCAATATCCTGTCCAGTGCCTATGCCGCCGCCCGCACCGCCTTGCGCCGGGGCGAAATGCCGGCAGCTGGCGTGCAGAAAGTCGGGATGACGGTAATCCCGCTTTTCCACGTCACGGCCTGCTCTGCCAGCATGATGGGGGCGCTGTTTGCCGGGCACACCCTGATCTTCCTTTATCGCTGGGACACGGTGAAGGCGTTCGAAATCATCGAGCGCGAGAAGGTCAATCTGACGGGCGGGGTCCCTACCATTGCGTGGCAAATGATCGAGCATCCCGACCGCGAGAAATACGATCTCTCCAGCCTCGAAAACATCGCCTATGGCGGCGCCCCTGCCGCGCCTGAACTGGTGCGCAAGATCTACGAATTGTTCGGAGCAATGCCGGGCAATGGCTGGGGGATGACCGAAACAATGGCCACCGTCACCAGTCACACGGCGGAGGATTACCTTAACCGGCCTGACAGTTGCGGGCCCGCAGTTCCGGTCAGCGATCTGAAAGTCACTGACGAAGATGGCAACGAATTGCCCCAGGGCGCAATCGGCGAGCTGTGGGCACGTGGGCCACAAATCGTGATCGGCTATTGGAACCGCCCCGAAGCGACTGCTGAAACCTTTATCGATGGCTGGGTCCGCACCGGAGATCTGGGCCGCGTCGACGAAGAAGGCTTTTGCTATATTCTCGACCGCGCCAAGGACATGGTGATCCGCGGCGGCGAGAACATCTACTCCTCCGAAGTCGAGAATGTGCTCTACGATCACCCTGCGGTGACCGACGCTGCGATCATCGGCCTTCCGCACAAGCAGCTGGGGGAAGAACCTGCCGCCGTTGTCCACCTCGCCCCGGGTACAGAGGCGAGCGAGGCCGAATTGCAAGGATGGGTCGCAGCCCGATTGGCCAAATTCAAAGTGCCGGTCCGAATCGTGTTCGTGGAGGAAACGCTGCCGCGCAATGCCAATGGCAAGATCCTGAAGAAGGATCTGGGGGCCTTGTTCTAAATTGCTGCTTTGCGCGGCTCGCTCACTCTCCACAGCACGACCACCAATGCGAGGGTAAGCGAGAGAAATGCTGCGGTGATCAGCGGCATGAAGCCCATTGCCGCAATGGCGAGGCCCGCCACAATCGGCCCGACCGAGCTAACCGCGCCCTCGACCGTAGTGACCAGGGCAATGCGCATCGGGATATCCTCATGCGCGCCGAATTCGAGCACCAGCGTCATCGCTGCCATCATCCAGCCGGACATGCCGAAGCCGAGCGCCACGAACGCCAAATGAAGCCACCATCCATCGGCGGTGACCAGCAACACCATGCCAATAAGGTTGAACACCATTGATCCCAGGAAGACGATCCGGAAACCATGGCGATCCCCGATCTGGCCCCAGGCCAGATTGCTAAGTGTTTCGGAGGCAAGATAGGCCAAGCTGAGTGATCCGATCAGAGCGCCGCTCAGCCCCAACTGCTGGCCGACGTAAATGGTCCAGAAGGGCAGCCCGACGCGGGCAATGCTGGCGAAACCATGCGCCGCGACGAAGGCCCGGAAACCGCGATGCGCCAGCAAGTCACGGAATTGGCCGAATCGCTCTCTTAGCGGAACGGGCGCGCGCAGGGTCGGCGCGTCAGGCTCGCGAATGCCAAATTGCAGGACCACCAGACCGATCGAGGTCAGGATAAAGGCGAACAGGAATGTCGTAGCGTATCCATTGCCGAACCATTCCTCTTCGATGAAATAGGTACCGGCAGCCCAGGCCAGACCGGCAGCAATTCCCCCACCCAGCAAATTGCGCACCCCTTGCAGCCTGCCGCGTTGCGCAATCGGGATAAGTTTGGCCATCAGCATCTGGAAGGCGACCCGTTGTGCACCCTGGAAGAAACCCAGAAACAGGAAGATCGCGAGGGTCGCTAGGAGCAAGGGCGGCCCTTCCAGAAACCATGCCGTAAGCGCCAGCGCCAGCACCATAACCCGCATCAGCGAGCCGACCGTGATAGCGTAGGGAAGAATACGGTTGCGGCTCTCGACCCGCGCGCCCGAAAGGATCGGGGACAGTGTCCCGCCCAGCTGCAGCAGCGCCATACCCAGTCCCACCGCAGCCGCACTACCGGTCTGGACGAACAGATAGGCGGGGATGATCGTGGGCGCATAGATCAACCGGAAACCGGTCATCCCGAACACCCCGTGGGTCAGAGTGGCTGCGTAATTGCGCCGCAGCTTGCTCGCGACAAATGCATGGTGGCGCACCCACACGGCATCGTCCGGGTGCGCTTCATTCGGATTGTTCTCGGGCGGCGGGGCGCTCAATACCCCGCGAGCTTCGCGTGGCGGTCTTTCAGGAAGCCGCTATTGCCCCAGCTTGCCTCCAGCACCCGGGCCCGCTTCAGGTAGAAACCGACATCATATTCGTCGGTCATACCGATCCCGCCATGCAGCTGGATCCCCTGCCGGCTGATCACATGCAACACATCATTGGCCCGGCTCTTGGCCAGGCAGGCCGCCTCCGGCACACGGAAGCCAGTGTCGAGCGCCTGCAGACCTGCCTCTACCGCTGTGCGCATCAATTCGAGATCAGTGAACAGTTCCGCCATCCGGTGCTGGAGCGACTGGAAAGTGCTCAAGACCTGATTGAATTGCGTCCGTTGCTTTAGATAGTCGAGCGTCTCGTCGAAAACATGCTGGGCCATGCCGAGCATTTCGGCGCCTGTCAGGATGCGTGCACGATCAAGAATCGCCTCGGCCAGATCGTCCCCGCCATCAGCAAGCCTTTCAGCAGCAGCTCCGTCGAAAGTGACTTCGGCATGATCACGCATGTCGGTCAGTTCCCTGTCCGACAGGGTTACGCCAGCGCCCTTTTCAACCAGATAAACCCCGTCACTGGCGAGGACCACGAACAGGCCCGCGCTTTCGGCTTCGTGCACGAACGGTTTGGTTCCTGTCAGTTTGCCTTCGGACACCGCCACAGTGGACACTGCACCAGAATGGCGCGGGCCATCGTCGAAGGCGAGCGTGCCGACCAGTTCGCCACTGGCAAGGCGCGGCAGGAAAGCCTCTTTCTGCGCCTGGGAACCGCCCAGGATGATGGCACCGGCTGCCAGCGATGATGCCACCAGCGGGCTTGCCGTCAGGGTCTTGCCCAATTGCTCCACCACCAGGCCAAGGCTCATCCAGCCAAAGTCGCTGCCGCCGAACTCTTCCGGGATGATAACGCCGGTCCAGCCCATTTCACCCATCGCCGACCATGCGGCAGGATCGAAATTCGAGCCTTCATCGCGAACCTTGCGCCATGCGGTGACCGGGCTTTCGTTCTTCGTCCATTCCTGCGCCATATCGCGCAGCATGGTCTGTTCTTCGTTCAATACTGCCATGATCTATCCTCTTTCCGGGCGCGCTTACTGGTGGTCCAGCATGCCAAGGATGCGCTTGGCGATGATGTTGTTCTGGATTTCGGTCGAGCCGCCATAGATCGAAGTTGCCTTGCCAAAGAGCCAGCCGCGAACATGCTTCAATTCCTTGTCGGTGAAGCCTTCACCTTCCCAGCCGAGGCCCCGGAAACCCATGATCTCGATCAGCATTTCCGCGCGTTGCTGGCCCAGCTTCGAGCCCACATTCTTCAGAATCGAGCTGATTTCGGAGACCCCGCCCTTGGCCTTGCTTTCCTCCATCGCGCGGCGCGCGGTCAGCAGGAAGGTGTTCCAGGCCATTTCGAACTCCGCAATCTTCACGCGCATCTCCGGGTCCGCCAATCGGCCATTCTCGTCGGTGCCGATATAGTGCTCGGCAATTTTCGAGAGCGGCTGCGCATTGAGCGACGCGAGCGCGCCGCCGCCGGAAATATTGGTCCGTTCATGCTGCAACAGGCGTTTGCCGATGGTCCAACCCTGCCCTTCTTCGCCGACCAGGTTGGCCTTGGGCACTTTCACATCGGTGAAGAATGTTTCGCAGAACGGGCTCATGCCGCTGATCATGGTGATCGGCTTCACCTCGACACCGGGCGAATCCATGTCGATCAGCAGAAACGATATGCCCTTGTGCTTGTCGCTTCGGTCGGTGCGGACCAGGCAAAAACACTTGTCCGCCCATTGGCCCCCGCTGGTCCAGGTCTTCTGGCCATTGACCAGATAGTGATCGCCCTTGTCCTCGGCACTGGTTTGCAGGCTGGCAAGGTCAGACCCGGCATTGGGTTCGGAATAGCCTTGGCACCAGCGGATTTCGCCGCGCGTGATCGGTGGGATGTGCTCCTGCTTCTGGGCCTCGCTGCCATATTCCAGCAATGTCGGGCCGAACATCATTACGCCCATCCCGCCGATCGGGTTCCACGCCCCGGCCATGGCCATTTCCTGTTGCAGCACCTTCGCTTGCTGCTTGCTCAGGCCACCGCCGCCATATTCCTTGGGCCAGGTCGGTGTGCCCCAGCCGCGCTCTGCCATGGCTGTGCGCCAGGCGGTTTCTTCGGCAGTTTCATCAGTCGGACCTTCCACAGAGCGCAAGGCATTGCCCTTGCCCTTCAGGCTGTCGGGAAAACTTGCGGCCAGGAAGCTTTTCACTTCGGCGCGGAACGCATCGAGATCTGCGTCTGGACGCGTATCGGCTGCGGTTGCCATGGGTCTCTCCTATCGATTCTGTTGCCCAAGACTATGCACGAGCGACAGGCCTATCGATAGGGGGCTTTGGTCTGGCCTTATTGACGCAGGACTGGCGCTAACGCCCTGCCCCGCCGATTGCACCATCGCGCACGGCCTGCGCGTTTGCTTCGGCCTCGCGGGACTTGAGCTTTTCCAAGTTTGCCCGGTGCGATGCCTCGGTGATGGGATAGAACAAAAGCAGCAGCGATCCGACCAGCCATAGTCCCACGGTCGCAGGGACGTAGTGCATGATCAGGCTGTTCTTGATCGCCTGGCTGACGCCCAGCGGATTGGCGTCTTGCGGGAAAGCGGAGGCATCCAACACCAGCCCGGCGAGCAAGATGCCCAGACCTACAGCGCATTGGGTTGTGAAGCTGTTGACCGAGAAAAACACCCCGGCATTGTGCCGGCCGCTCTTCACCGCATGATCTTCCACCGTATCTGCGATCATGCCCGAAGAATTCATCAAGGATGTCGCGATCATGGCGTGATAAACTGCGCCCACCACAAACAGGGTAGGTACCAACAGGGGGTGGCCGGGCGGGAAGAACAGGCCAAACAGGGTCAGGATCAATGGCATGACCCCAATGCAGATACCGATCAAGCCCATCGACATCGCGGCATTGCGCTTGCCAAACCACTCCGCGAGCTTGGGTGCTAGGGGTGTGGCCAGTGTTGCGGCGACCAGGTTTTCGGTCACCAGAATCGCCAGCTGCCCCGCACTCAATTCGAACACATAGGTCCCGAAATAGAGCGTCGTTGCGGTGTAAAGCCCGATCGCGGTTTGCTTGAAGATCGAATAGCCGAAAATCGCCATGAACGGCTTGTGGGTGAAAGCATCCGCCATTTCCCGCAGATGCCCCATCAAGGAAAGTTTCTCCTCCCGGTCACGGACCTGGCGCAGATAGGGAATGCGATTCCTGGTGCCGAAGGCACTGGTCAGGACCGCGAGTGCAATCAGCACGCCGCCGGTAATCGCGAACCACGTATACCCTGCCGGATTGAGCTGCCCGCGTGGATATTCGGGCGTCGCGACAAAGAAGAAATACAGGCAGAAAGCGCCAAACCCGAACGCCCCGATATAGCCAAACCAGAACCGCAGCGCGAAAATGCGGGTGCGTTCAGCATAGTCGTTGGTGAGTTCCGCCCCCAGGGCTGACGACGGAATTTCATACAGGCTCATGCAGGCCCGCGTCAGCGAGGCCATGCCGAACACCCATACACCCATGGCAAAGTCTGACAGACCGTCCGGCGGGAACCAGGTGATAGTGAAAAACAGCCCCGCCGGCACCGCTGCGGCAAACAGGAAGGGGTGGCGCCGGCCCCACCGGCTGCGGGTGCGGTCGCTCCACCGGCCAATTGTCGGATCGACGACGGCGTCCACCACCAATGTCAGCGCGATGGCGGTCGAAACGATCGTCGCGGGCACACCCATGACCTGGTTGAAAAACAGCAGGAGATAGGTGCTGAAAGCGGAGGTCTTGATCCCGCTCGCCATCAAGCCGGTGCCGTAGAACAGCCGCGTTGAGCGGGTCAGCGGCGGAGCGTCGTTCGGGCTGGCGATGGTCAAGGAGGGGGATGCCTGATGATTGTCGGTCAAGCGAGCCTAATGGCAATCGCCATCAGCACAAGGACTATGATCGGCCGAGCGCCTGCATATACGCCTTGGCTTCGGCCAGACTGACGACATCGCCATATTTGGCATTCATATCGAACAGGTTGGCGCGGTGCGGATCCTCGTGCCGGTCACCCACGGCCTGTTCGACGACGATGGGAATGAACCCGTGGCTGCAGCAATCGACGCAAGTTGCCCGGACGCAACCGCTAGTGGTCAAACCCGTGATGATCAGGCTGTCATGCCCGTTTGCCGCCAGTGTTGAGGCCAGCGAGGTGCCGAAAAACGCACTGGGATATTGCTTTGAAATAACCAGCTCGTCGTCGGCAGGCATCATGCCGGCAGGCCAATCGCCATAAGGGTGACCCTTGGCGAATCCCGCCAGCGGAGCAACCTTCTGGGTGAAGCGCCCGCCATCCTTGAGCGAAGGATGATAGACGACATTGGTGTAGATCACCGGCACTCCGGCTGCGCGCGCCGCATGGCGCAGCTCAAGCGCCGCATCCAGTGCAGGCTGAATGTCCGCAAAGAGCGGGCTTTCCGGTTCGAAATAGGCTTTGACAAAATCGATCAGGATCAGGGCCGGCCGCCGGCCGAACCCTATCCTGCCTTCATAGACACCGGCGTAATTGCCCCGGACATCGTCATCTTCGTGGGCGTCGGTGCTCATGCGATCCGTATGGGCTCGTTCGCGTCAGAATGTAAAGCCGACCTCGACCCCGAAGCGGCGCAGTCCCCCAGGCGACAGGAACGATCCGCCGAATTCAACCGCGGGGATCACTTCATTGAGATACCGCTTGTTGAGCAAATTATCGGCAAAGGCGGTGATATTCCAGTTCTCGCCTTCGAAACCGAACCGCAGGTCCAGCACCCCGAACGCTTCACGCTCGGTAATCGAGTAATCCGCGTCACCTACGAAACCCGGAAGCGCGAGAGCCGAACCAGGCAGCAATCCGCTGAACAAGGTCGGGCTCGGGTCATCCTGGACCGTATGGAACCAGGTCGGGCCGGTGATGCGATAGTCAGCGCGCATCACCAGATCGAAACTGTCGGCAATCGGGGCCACCATCTGGGTGCCGAGATTGATCGTATAGTCTGCAGTATAGGGTGATTCATTGCCAACGGTGATCGGACGGCTGGCATTGGCCTTGATCTCGCTCTCGGTCAGGTTGACCGCGCCAAAGATGTCCCAACCCGGAATGATCTCCGCATTCAGGTTGAACTCGGCGCCATAGACCTCGACTTCATCAATGTTGGATACGACCCGAAGCAAGCCGAAGGCACCAACGAAGAACTCGAAGAACTGCATGTCGTCGATCGAGGTGTAGTAGCCCGCAAGGTCGAAGGTGACCTTGTCGTTGAACAGCGCGCCTTTCACGCCCGCTTCGAATGCGCTCGAAGTTTCCTTGCGATAGATGTCATTGATCAGCACGTTGGTGCCGATAAACTGGTTGAACGCCTGATCGACGATGGCGGCCGAGCCCTGGTTGTTGAAGCCACCAGATTTAAAGCCGATGCCCCAGTTGGCGTAGAAATTCACGTCGTCTGTTATCGCATAGCGCAGGCTGAGCTTGGGCTGGAGCTGCTTGAAAGTTTCGCTCTGCGGTCCAATCGCGCCAAATGCCTGACCGGGATTGATCGGGCCACCGGTGAAGGGATCAACCGCAACCGGTACGAGATTGCGGACCGAACGGTCTTCAATATCGTATCGCAGCGCCAGGCCGATATCGAGATCGGGCGTGACTTCGTAATCCGCCGAGCCGAAAATCGCATAAACGTTGGTCGAGAAATCATCGTTGTAAAGCTGGGTGGTCGGATTACCCGAGGTCGCATCGTTGAACAGGTTCTCGATCACCCCGTTGCCGAGGTCAGCACCAAGACTCACACCGGTTTCACGGTCAATGCGAAGGAAATAGCCGCCCAGCTGCCAGCTAAGCGGGCCGCCGGTATTCGACGCAATACGGATTTCCGCACTGATATCGCTCTGTTCGCGGATCTGGTATTGCGTGCCGTCACAAGTCGTCGGGCTGTATGGTCCGAATGTTGAACCATTGACCGGATCGAAAATAAACGGGACCGGGTTGTTGCCGATGAAGCCGGGTGAATTCACCGGAAACCCGGTCAACGCTGCGGTCGAGCCAAAGCATGCGCCCGATGCAGCCGCCGATGCGGGTGTTCCGATCGGGAATGTGAAGCGGGCGAAGTCCGCCGACGTTCCGTCCGCTGTCAGCGACTGCTGGACATCCGAATAGAGCACCCACGCTGTCAGAGTGACGGCATCGAATTCGTGATCAATCTTGGCCGAGACCTCGAACGTTTGCTGCTCATTTGTCGGACGGATGTTGGAATAGAAGTTGAACGGGTGGTCGTTCACATCCTCGAAGAAATCGGGATTGACCGCGGCGAAGTTCGGCAAGTGGAAGGCCGCGTTAAACGCAATCGATGCGCCCGACAGATCGGCATAGCGAGCCTTCACGTCCAGCTCCGTGCGATCCCCCAATTGCGCGACAAAACGCCCGTCGACGGACCAGATTTCCTGGTCGTCCACCGTGTTCGAATTAAGGAAATCATTGCGGTAGAAACCGTCAGTCGTCGAATAGCTGCCACCCAGGACCACACCTGCATTATCGCCGATCGGGCTCGAGATATAGGCGCTCGCGCGGTAGGTCTCGTCTTCGGCAGCGCTGATCTTTACCCCGCCTTCAAGGAAATCCCCCGGTTTGAGCGTCTGGACCACAATCGCGCCTGCCGCAGCGTTGCGGCCATACAGCGCGCCCTGCGGACCTTTGAGGATTTCGATCTGGCGCAGCGTCCCCTGGTCCTGGTTCAGTTGGGCCGTATTGGTCTTCAGGATGCCGTCGACCACCAGGGCGACCGAGCTTTCCGCGTCGCGGGCACCGTTGATGCCGCGAATATTGATCTGGGTGTCGCCGGCTTCGGCTGTGCCACTCACAATCGTAACGCCCGGCGTCAGCTGCACGAATTCGTCAGCGCGTTCGACGCCGGTACGGGCCAGTGCTTCTTGCGTGAAAACCGTAATGGAGGCCGGCACATCGGCGAGTTCTTCGCTCTGGCGGCGGGCTGTCACGATGATGACATCACCGTCAGGTGCGCCTTCACTCGCCCCATCGGCAGCGTCCGCGTCCTGCGCAAATGCCGGGGACGCCATCGCTACAGCTGCAAACGCTGCGCCGCATGCCAGTGTGTTCTTGAAAGTCCTCATCGTACGCATCCTCATCGGTGAAATATCGGGTGGCGAAGGGCCCTGAACCCCGCGCCGAGAAGGGTTCAGGTCAGGACGTTTGCCCCGCTCATATAGACATAGACTTCCTGGAATTTGGGCCCATCGGGGCCGGGCCGGAAGCGCCAGAAATTAGTGTTGTTGAGCAAGGTGACTTGCCCGTCCGCGTCATGCAGTTCTGCAATGAAAGACGCTGTGATCCGGCCATTCGCTTCGTCGACCGTACAAGTAAAATCACGATGGATGATGGTCTCATAGGCCCCGAAGAAGTCTTCGAACATGCGGCGGATTTCCGCCTTGCCGCTGTGCCGAGTGTGCGCGGTCTGGACGCAGAACAGAGCTTCGTCATGGAAGCAATCGAGAGCCGCCTCCATGTTCTTCGCATCGACATTGCCGAAATAGGTTTTGGTGGCGAATTCGATCAGTTCGTCGCGACCAAGGGAGGGTTCATACTGCATCAGGCGTCTCCTTCCTTCAGCAGATTGTCGCCGGACATATAAACCGTCACGCGGTGGAACAGGCGATCCTTCAGATAGAAGCGGTTGCAGTTTTCATACCGCAACTCATCCCCGGCATTGGGCGTGATCAGCACGGTAAACTGGCTGCAAACGGCATTGCTTTGAGGATCCGCAGTGTGGACGAAATTGCCGTGCCAGATGCTTTCGAAATCGGCGAACAGCTTGACGAACATCGCCCGGATCGCCTCGCGCCCTTCATGCACCGTGTCGCTGGTCGCTTCGGTCAGCACCGCGTCGGGTGTGAAGCAGTTCAGCACCTGATCCATGTTCTTATTGTCGACCCCGTCGAAATACCTCTTGGTCACGATGTCGACGTAAAAGGGATAGGGCAGCGGCGCTTGTCCGGGGCAGCCCTCACTCCATTCGGTTGCGCTCCACTCGCTCATCAATACCATCCTTTGCGTATGTCGGCGTGCATCGGCACTTCAGGGGCCGGAAAGGCCGTCTTGGAATGGGTCAGGCCGAGCTCGATCTGCGTTTCGAGCATTTTGTAGGCGACCTGCCCTGGGTTGATCACCGGGACGGGCAGGTTCTCGGCAAGAAAGTTGGCCGATTGGTGCATCGTGGTGGAGCCCAGCACAATCACATCCGCACCGTCATCGGCAATCGCGCGTTCGGCCTGCGCTTTGAGCTTGCCGAACACGATCTCCTCCTTGCCCTCGAGCAGTTCGGTTACATCGGGGCGCGTATCGATCGACCGCAGCGAGGCGCAGCGGCTGTGCCAGCCATATTCGGTCAGGGTCTTTTCGTAGAGCGGGAACCATTCGGGCCACATGGTGATAACGCTGAATTTCTTTCCCAGCATCATCGCCATGGCAAAGCTTGCCTCGCCAGGGCCAACCACCGGTACGGACAGCGCAGAACGCAGCGGCCGCAAGCCACTGTCACTCACCGTATCGATCAGGACACCGGCGTAGCCTTCTTTTTCGGCAGTCACGCCGGCCTGGAACACCGTCCAGTCCATCAGCATCGTGTCGTGGTAAGAATCGCCCAACGCAGCGCCAAAGCGGACAGCCTCAAATTCGGGCGCAAATCCGGGCCGCACGAAATCGTCCGGCAATTGCTCGGCACGGTTTGCGACCCCGGCCTCATCCATCGGGATGGGAACGATGACCTTGATACGCTTTGCTTGCGCCATCGGCTGTTCTCCCTCTCACGGACCTCTATTGTATACAATTTGCCCGCGTCAAGGAAAATTGATAGAGCTGCAACTCGTTCCCGGGAAAACTGGTGAGAGACTAAATGAGTCGCGCTTCCGACACTGCCTATGAGAAAATCCGCGGCTTTGTGCTGGGTGGCGAAGCCCAGCCGGGAGAGCAGCTGACTGAGGAAAGGCTGGCAGACATTGCCGGCGTCAGCCGCACTCCAGTGCGCGAAGCCGTCCGCCGGCTGGAAGGCGAGATGCTGCTGGTGCGCAGTGCGTCAAAGCGAATCTTTGTGGCCGACTGGTCGCATGACGACATCGATGAGATGTTCACTCTGCGCATGATGCTGGAGGGCCATGCCGCAGAACGCGCGGCGCGGCATATTTCGTCTGACGCGCTCGACCAACTTGCCGCCATCAATGCGAGGCTCGCCGAGGCTGTGGCGAAACGCCCACCCGACATCACGGATTTCCTCGATGCGAACCGAGAATTTCACGATGTCATCATAGAGGCGGCCCGGTCTCCGCGGCTGGCACAAGTGCTTGCCATGCTGGTCGAACAACCGGTCGTTCGCCGCACTGCGCGGCAGTACACGTTCGAGCAATTGGACCAGTCAGCGCGCGATCATGACGAGCTGATTGCCGCTTTTCGCGCCCGCGATGAAGGTTGGGCCCAAGCCGTGATGAGCAGCCATTTGCGCCGCGCCTTCCACGCCTTTTCCCAGGCAGCCGAGGGCGTCGCCAATGACGATGATATTGAGGCCGCCGAATAGGCTAGCATTCTCGGCAGGCGGTCAGATGATGCCGCGCTCTTCCAGGTCCGACATGGTGCCAGAATCCATCCCCAGAAGCTCTCCATAAACCAGTTCGTTATGCTCGCCGAGCTCCGGCCCGACCCAGTCCACTCCGCCCGGCGTGGCGGACAATTTCGGGGCGACATTCTGCATTTTGAAATTGTCATGCTTGGGATGATCGCGCTCTATAATCGCCTCCCGCGCGGCGAAATGCGGATCTTCCAGCATCTCTGGCGCGCGGTACATATTGCCCGCAGGAACACCATGTTCCTCACACATATCAAGCACTTGCTGGCTCGTGAATTTTCGGGTCCATTCCCCGATCAGATCGTCGAGTTCGGCCTGGCGCTGCCCGCGTGCGACATGGCTGTTGTAGCGCGGATCATCGCCCAATTCTGCCATACCCATCATCGCCGACATCCGCTTCCATACCGAGTCCTGGTTGCCCGCCACCAGCACACTGCCATCAATTGTCGGATAAACGTTGGAGGGCGCAATCTTGGGCAGGATCGAGCCAGTTCGCTCTCGGATATGGCCGGTCACGGTATATTCCGAAATGGTCGATTCCATATTGGCCAAGACTGCCTCGTAGATTGCGGAGTCGACCATTTGACCTAGCCCGGTCTTGTGCCGGTGATTGAGCGCCATCAGTGCCCCGAGACAGGCATAGGTCGCCGCCAGCGAATCGCCGATCGAAAGGCCTGCCCGGCTTGGCGGGCGATCCGGTTCGCCAGCAAGATAGCGCATCCCGCCCATCGCCTCGCCAATCCCTCCATAGCCGGCCCGGCTGGAATAGGGCCCGGTCTGGCCATATCCGGAGACGCGGATCATGATCAGCGCCTCATTGACAGCGTGAAGATCATCCCAACCAAGGTTCCATCGCTCCAGAGTGCCGGGGCGGAAATTCTCGAGCAGAAAGTCGGACTTTGCCGCCAGCTTACGGACGATATCCTGGCCTTCCTTTTCGCGAAGATTGAGCGTGATCGACTTTTTGTTGCGCGCCACGACCGAAAACCACAGCGGAATGCCCTGCCCCCAATTGCGCATGGCATCGCCTACTTTTGGTGGTTCGATCTTGATCACTTCAGCGCCATGATCGCCCATCAGCTGTCCGCAAAACGGCCCGGCAATCAATTGCCCCATTTCGATCAATCGCAACCCGGAAAGCGCGCCTTCAGCCATCGGTTCCTCCAAAATGGCTAAGGGGACACAGGGGCACCCACGCCGTACACAAAGCCGTTGAAGCGGCCGTAACGCTGCTCGTTCGGTTCATCGATTTACGAGCGGGGCTATACAAGTGCAATTGCCATTTGTATACAATTTTGGAATGCTCGACCGCCATCCCCGCTAGCCCGAGGTTTGTTTTGATGTCCGCTGATCAGGTTTCCATCGTCGAAGTGGGCCCGCGCGACGGGCTGCAGAACGAGCCGGATATCATCGGGACAGCCGACAAACTGGCGATGATCGAGCGGATGATCGGCTATGGCGCGCGCCGGCTTGAGGTCGCCAGCTTCGTCCACCCAAAGCGCGTGCCGCAGATGGCAGATGCGGAAGATGTGATTGCCAGCCTGCCTGACCGTGCCGACGTCGCTTATATCGGCCTGTGCCTGAACAAGCGCGGCATCATGCGTGGATTGGCCACACGCGAAGGCGGCAAGCGGGGCATTGACGAAGCGGGCTGTGTGCTGGTGGGCAGCGATACATTCGGTCAAAAGAACCAGGGCCAGACCATCGCGGAAGGCATCGCCGAGAACCGCGCCATGATCCGCTTCGCGAAGGAAGAAGGTCTGGCCGCGCAAGTCACCATCTCTGCCGCATTTGGCTGTCCGTTCGAAGGCGAAGTGAAGCCGGAGACGATCCTCGCTATCGCCGAGGAAATGGCAGCCGAGGAGCCAAGCGAAATCGCATTGGCTGATACGATCGGCGTAGGCGTGCCCGCGCAGGTCGAGGAATTGTTCGGGAGGCTCGGCGACTTGCTTTGCGGCAAGATCCCGATGCGGGCGCATTTTCATGACACACGCAATACCGGCATCGCCAATGCCTGGGCGGCTTATGGTGCCGGCGTGCGCACCTTTGACTGCTCGTTGGGCGGATTGGGCGGTTGCCCTTTTGCTCCCAACGCCACCGGCAACATCGCCACCGAAGACTTGATCTACCTGATGGGGCAATCCGGGATCGGGCACGGGCTCGACCTGGAGGGAACCATCAAAACCAACCATTGGTTTGCGGACATATTGGGCCGCGAATTACCATCATTGGTCGCTCGCGCGGCCTGACAGAACAGAAAGAACGGAGAGGCTATGGCATATCGGCTTGGCGTGGACGTCGGGGGAACATTTACCGACTTGCTGCTGATCGACGAAACCAGCGGGCACACCCATCGCGACAAGGTCCCGTCCACTCCGGACGACCCCGGTCGCGCCGTGATCGATGGCGCGCGCGGGCTGTGCGAGCGGGAAGGCGTATCACCCGGCGATCTCTCGCTGTTCCTCCACGGAACCACCGTCGCCACCAATGCCGTGCTGGAAAAGAAGATCGCCCGCGTGGGCCTGGTCGTCACCGAGGGCTATCGCCACATATTGCAGATCGCCCGAAGCCTGGTGCCAGGTGGTCTGGCCGCATGGATTGTCTGGCCCAAGCCGGAGCCGATGGCGCCGCTGGAATGCACCATCGAAGCACCCGAGAGGATGGGTGCCAAAGGCGACACCGTGCGCGATCTTGATGAAGCAACCCTGCGCCAGCGACTCGAGAAATTGAAAGCCACCGAAGAGATCGAAGCGCTGACCGTGTGCCTGATCAATTCCTACGCCAATGGCGCACATGAACGCCGGGTCGGTGAGATTTGCGCGGAGATATTCCCGGACATTCCGATTTCGCTTTCGGTCGATATCCTGCCCGAAATGCAGGAATATGAGCGCGCGCTCACTACCGTCGCCAACAGCGGCGTGCGGCCCACTGTCGCCCGCTACGTCAACAATCTGAACACCCAGATCCAGGAATGGGGGTCCTCGGCAAAGCTCAACCTGCTCCGTTCCGATGGCGGCTTGATGAGCGCCGAGAAGAGTGCCGCCGCACCTGTGAACCTACTGATGTCCGGCCCAGCTGGCGGTGTTGCAGGTGCCGAATGGATTGCCAGCAACGCTGGCGTCGAGAATGTTCTCACCCTCGATATGGGCGGCACCTCCACCGATGTGGCACTGATCGAGAAAGGCTCCGCCCGGCTTCAGCGCGAGACAAGCGTGGGAGACCTGAATGTCCGTGCTTCGTCGATCGATGTTAAGACTGTTGGCGCTGGCGGAGGTTCCATCGCCTTTGTACCTGAACTGACCAAGGCGTTGCGGGTTGGCCCCGAAAGCGCAGGCGCAGTGCCCGGCCCCGTGGCCTACGGCAAAGGTGGCGAATTGCCGACCGTTACCGATGCCAATGTGGTGCTGGGATATTTGCCCGAAGCATTGCTGGGTGGCAGTTTCAATCTTGACCGTGAGGGCGCGACCAAGGCCGTGCAGACCATTGCCGATGCGCTGGGCGTCACGCTGATGGAGGCGGCGGCTGGTATCATCGATATCGTCAACGAGAACATGTTTGGCGCGCTGCGGCTGGTTTCCGTCCAGCAAGGCTATGACCCGCGTGATTTTGCACTGATGGGCTTTGGCGGGGCCGGTCCGCTGCATGCCAATGCGATGGGCAAGCTGATGAACAGCTGGCCGGTGATTATCCCGCCCAGCCCCGGCGTTCTGTGCGCTTATGGTGATGCGACCACCCGGCAGCGGGTGGAAACACAGCGTAGCTTTAACACGCTCGTGCCTGATACCGATGATGCCGCAGTGCAGGCGGTGATCGACGAAATCACGGCGCAAGTGCGAAACGAATTGGCCGAGGAAGGCGTCGATCCTGCTGATCAGACCAGCCAGATCGAAGTCGATATCCGCTATTCGGGCCAGGCTTTCGAGGTGCCCCTGCCCTTCCCGCCCGGCAGTACCATTGCCGATCTGGTCGAGCGGTTCGATGCGGAGCACAAGCGGCTCTTCACCTTCAACCTGCCCGACACCGCGCATGAAATCGTCAACATCCGCGCGGTCGCGCTCGGCAAGCCGGCCAATGTCAGCGCCGAGACTATCCCGGAGGGTAATGGCGATCCCTCGGCTGCCAAACTGCGAGATCATCAACTCTATATGGATGGGGAGATGCGCGATGCGGTGATTTATGACCGCGCCAGGCTGCGGGCGGGTGACATTATCCCGGGCCCCGCCATCGTCACGGAAATGGATTCCACCACACTGGTCCATCTTGGCTGCCAGGCGCGTGTCGACGCGAAAGGCAATCTGCTGATTACTCTGGAAGGGGAGGCTGCATAATGCCCGCCCGTATCATCGAAACCAACACCACACCGTTCGGCAAAGCCGAAATCGATCCGGTCACACTCGACATCATCGAGAACGCGCTGAAGAACGCCCGGATTGAGATGGACGCGACGCTTGTGCGTACGGCAATGAGCCCCGGTATCCGCGAACAGGGCGATGCTTTCCCGCTGATTGCAGACCGCAACGGCAAGATGATTGTCGGCCAATTCGGCAGCTTCATCGATGGCTTCCTGCGCGCATGGGACGGCGAGCTGGAAGATGGCGACATGATTTTCCTGTCCGACCCCTATTCCTGCGAGGGCGCGGTCAGTCACAATAATGACTGGCTCGTGCTGCTGCCGGTGTTCCGCAGTGGCCGCCTGATCGCCTGGACCGCGATGTTTGGGCACCAATCAGATATTGGCGGCAAAGTCGCCGGGTCGATCCCGATCGACAGCGCCAGCGTGTTCGAAGAAGGCGTGCGGATCCCGCCGGTGAAGATCTACCGCAAAGGCGAATACAATGAGGATCTCGTCAAACTGGCGCTGCACCAGAGCCGCAAGGCAGATTGGTGCGCCGCCGATCTCAACGCACTGATCGCATCATGCCGCGTGGCGGCGCGCCGGGTGGACGAGATGTGCGACCGGTTTGGCGAAGACGTGTTCACCAGCGCGACCGACCTGCTGCTGGAGCGCAACCACCGCGCGATGAAGGCGCTGCTTTCGCAGGCTGTCGGCACCGAGCCGGTGAGCTTCGAGGATTACATCTGCGATGATGGGATCGGATACGGCCCTTACAAGATCAAATGCACGATGTGGCGCGAGGGCGACACGGTCATCCTAGATTTTGACGGCACTGATCCCCAATCAAAAGCGTCGATCAATTTCTACCTCAATGAGAACATGTTCAAGATGTTCTACGGCATCTATATGATCATGGTCTTCGACCCGCAGATCATGTTCAATGACGGGTTCTACGACTTGATCGATGTTCGCATCCCCGAAGGATCTTTGCTCAAGCCAAAATATCCTGCGCCGCTCGCCGGTCGGACCCATGCGCTGGGCCGGATCTTCGATATTCTGGGCGGATTGCTGGGCCAGGGTACGCCCGAATTCCTCAATGCCGCTGGCTTCAGTTCCAGCCCGCATTTGATGTATTCCGGCAATGACAAGCAGGGCGAGTGGTTCCAATTGTTCCAGATCGGCTTTGGCGGCATTCCGGGCCGCCCGCTGGGCGACGGGCCGGACGGGCATTCGCTATGGCCGGGCTTCACCAATGTGCCGAACGAATTCCTGGAGAAATACTTCCCGCTGCGGATCGAACGATACGAAGCGCTGGCTGATAGCGGCGGCGCGGGCCTGCACCGGGGCGGCAATGGCATCTTGATGACTTATCGCTTCCTGGAGCCAGGCACGGTCGCCATCCATGATGACCGCTGGTTCACCTATCCTTGGGGCGTCAATGGCGGTGATCCGGGCGAACGAGCGACCAAGATCATTGAAAAGCCTGATGGCAGCAAGACGGTGGTCGCGAACAAGAAGGACGGGCTCGAGGTGGAGGAAGGCGATCTGCTGCACTTCATCACCTGGGGCGGCGGTGGCTGGGGTGATCCGCTGGAGCGTGATCCCGAGCTGGTCGGCCTCGAAATCCGGCAGGGCCTCGTCACTGCGAATGGCGCATTGCGGTATGGCGTGGTGGCCGATGAGGATGGCAAAATCGACACCGCTGGCACTGAGAAACTGCGCAGCGAAATGCGCGAAACTCGCGGTGAGCAAAAACTGTTCGACTTCGGCCCCGATCTCGACACGCTGCGCGAAAATTGCCTGTCAGAAACGGGGCTTCCAGCGCCGGTCGCACCCGTCTAAGCCGCCGGTATCTGACAATGGCTTGAGGCGTTTTTGATGGCGAATGACCCTGCTCGTATCCCGGTGATTATCGGCGTCGGCCAGATTAATGACCGGCCTGAAGACCCCCGTGAGGGACTGGATCCCACCGCGCTGATGGCAGAGGCTTTGCGCCACGCTGACGCGGATGCGGGCGGTGGCTGGCTGGCGGATTGCCAATCACTCGGTGTGATCGGGCAGATCGGCTGGCCGCAGATCAATCCTGTTGCGCAAATGGTCGCCGATGCATTGGGCATGGCACCCGCACATCTGGAGGAAACCACTCCGCATGGGGATAATCCGGTGCGGCTGCTGAATCAGGCGGCCAACCGGATTGGAGCAGGGGAAGCGGTTATCTGTGCGGTGACAGGCGCGGAAGCGCTGCGCACGGCGGGCGGACTGGCCAAGCTGAAGGCCGCCGCGCAAGCACCAAGCGAAAAGTCGAAGAAGCACGATCCCATGCGCAATGCCGCGCACCGGGCCAAGGTCGGCTACGCCCAGAGCTATGGGCTGGTCGTGCCGGTCGATGTCTATCCGCTCTATGAAAATGCCTTTCGCGCCGCGCAGGGCCAAACGCTGGCCGAAGGACAGGCGGAAAGCGGCGCGATCTGGGAGGGGTTCTCCCATGTCGCCGCGGCCAATGAAGCGGCCTGGATTCGCCAGCCCAAACCCGCGCCAGAGATCGTCGAGGCCGGACCAGATAACCGGCCGATTGCCTTCCCCTACACCAAGTTCCAGGTCGCCAATTCAGCGGTGAACCAGGGGGCAGGCTTTATCGTTACCAGCCTGGCAGAGGCCCACAAGCGCGGCGTGCCGCAGAGCAAGATTATCCATATTGGTGCGGGTGCCAGCGCCTTCGAGCCCGACAGTATCCTGGCCCGCAACACCTATGCCGCGTCACCGGGCATGGAAGTCTCGATCCGCAAGGCGATGGAATTGAACGGGGTGACTGCGAAAGACCTCGATCATGTCGAGCTCTATTCCTGCTTCCCCTGCGTGCCCAAGATGGCGAGGCGCATCGTCGGCTGGCCGCTTGATAAGCCGATGACCGTGTTTGGCGGATTGACCTTCGGCGGCGGACCGATCGGCAATTACATGAGCCATTCCATCGCCTGCATGGTCGACAAGCTGCGCGAGGCCGGCGGAATGGGGCTGCTTTTCGCCAATGGCGGCTATGCCACCCACAGCCACACCATTGTGCTGGGCAGCGATCCGATTGCTGGCGTGAGCTTCCCGCAGGAATTCGACTTCAATGCAGAAGCCGATACCGCGCGCGGCGAAGTGCCGATGCTCGACAAAACCTATGCCGGCCACGCCCAGATCGAAACCTACACCGTGCACTACAAGCGCGATGGCGCCCCTCGTATGGGCACCATTGTCGCCCGCACGCCCGAAGGCGCACGCACACTCGCCATGGTCCCCGCCGCAGACGTCGCCATGATCGCGATGCTAACCCATGGCGAAGTAGAACCGGTGGGAATGGACGGGGTGATCGTCCGTGATGACGAGGGCATGGGTGTCTGGCAAATGCCCTGAGTGACAACCCAAACGGGCGCTCTAGTCGTCTTTGACCGAGCCGACCTCGTCGCGGGCCGTTTCTTCGGGCACGCGCCAGTAGCGTTCCATTTTCAGGTAGGTGAAGGACGCTGTCCAACCGACCAATACAAGCCCGTTCAACGCCTCGATCCCCGACACCAGCCGGATTGCGCCTTCCGGAAACAGGTCGCCAATCCCTAGCGTGGTGTAGGATGTGATCGAAAAATAGAACGCATCGGCAAAGGTCAGCGTCTCGATCCCGCCAATGGTGCCGAAATCGCCCTGTTCGATCATCCACATGAAGGCGACGGCGTAAATCAGCACGTGGATACAGTGCGAAATCATGCCAACCGCAAGCACCACGATGATCCGGGCGCGCGGGTAAACCGGCAAGTCGACGACCCAGCTCGAGGTGAGCCGTAGCGCTTCGTAATGAATGGCAATCGTCAGCGCGATCAGAACGAAGGATATGAGAAAGGCTGCAATCATGCCGGAATCGTTGTCCTCTTCCCACTAAACACAGCCTGCCAGTTCTGGATCTCGCTGAACACAATTTCGTCTGTATCGTGCATGATGCGGGCCACGGCACCAAAATCGAGGCTGTCATGCGGTGCATCCAGGAGCAACCCGACGCGCTCCGCCACATGGTCCAGTTTCTCGGCAGTGACTTCGGAAATTTCGGCAAACCTTTCAAAGTCACCATAGTATCGGATCGCGGCAATCGCGCCGCCTATCGTGGGCAGGGCCACAGCTGCGACCGTGAACCACTTGGCCGCTTTGCCCAGCCATACCGCATCAATCTGGCCGAAATGGGCAAGCGCGGCGAGCGCGAGATACAGGCTCACCACACCAATTGCAGCAGCGAAGGACAATTCGGAAAGGTGATCCAGCCCGTGATGCACCCGGTTGAGCCGTTCGGCCTTGCCCCGGTGATAGCTGCGCTGGGGATCGACATGCAGGTCGCGCATCATGGCAAGGATCGCGCGTAGATATGCCCGGTCCACTTGGGCCTCGGGCAGGCCGATGCCGCGCAGGGAATGGCGCACGTACCATTCCGGCCACCAGCTCTTCACCCCTTGCGGCCAGACCCCTGTCGGCCGAGCAATGCCCAGAGCCACCATCATCGGGCTATGGCGCAGATATTCTGCCGCACGGCGGGTTTCGAACCATCTTCCATGCAGCCGCGCGCGCAAACCATTCGCCGTATTGGCGACGATCGCGAGCAGGAGCAGCAGCTCCAACGCGGCGAAAATCCACTTTTGAGTCACGTCGACAAGGGGCAGGTACAAGGTGCCGACAATAATCGCCGCTGCACCAAGCAGGAAATTGATGACCATGCCGGATCGATATCGGTCGGACAGGCTCGCCGAAATCGCATCGGTCCAGGCGAACCGGCGCAAGACTTCGCTTTCGACCTTGCCCGGCAATGCCTTGTCACCCGCCGGCAAGGCCGTGATGGCATCGACCAGCCCCTTGTGACTGCCAGCGCCGATCTGTGACGGCAATTCGTATTGTTGACGGAGCGACGCAAAGCGGGCGGAGAATCTGCGTTCGCCAAAAACGGACTCGATCCTGCGAAACGCGTGACTGGCCAAGCCGCTTTGGTCTCTCCAGCATTGCGCACCAATCGTCGCGATCCCGGCGAAGCGCCCTTTGGCCTCCGGTGCCTGCAAGGAAACTGCACTGGCGACAACATGCTCGAGCGATTGATCCGCTTTTTCGTCCCCGTGCCTGCCATGCAGGGATTCCGGCGCGCGCAAAATGCGCCAGTGCGGAGGGTTTTCAGGGTTGATCCACAAAACCGGCGAACCTTTCGCCAGCGCCTCGGCAACTGTATGGCCGGTCCCGCCGACAGGATCGGTCGACTGACCGTCCCAGACCGCGACAATCAGGTCGGATTGCTCGATCAGCACGGTACCGGCGAGGGCCGCCCGGCGGGATGACACATGTTCGAATGTTGTCACCGCCTTGATGTCTTGCGGTTGGCCTATCGCAGCGAGGAAGCTTTCTTTCACGGCGGCATCCTGGTCGGCAAGTTCGAACACTCTGGCCTTCGCCGCGAGGCTCTCGATTGCCGCGACCCGGCCCGCCGTTGCTTCGTCAGCCACCGGTTTGCCGTCAAGAATGGCGCGCGCATCTGCGGGCGATTGCGGCCCGGCGTTGATCGCGGTGTTCAACCTGCGTCCGAACGGGAGCGGCGTGACCAATTGCCATTCGCGCGCCAGTGCCAACTCAGCCGCGCAGTGATCGGTCCCATCCGCCAGCAGTGTCACCAGCGTAACGCTGCAGGCGCAGGGTTCGCCATCCGGCGACGTTACCTCAACCAAGGCGGCATCGATCCGGTCAAAAATTTGCGCCAGAACCTGGTCGAGTTCACTTGTATCTTGCGGGAAGGAAGCGTGGCTTGCGCGGTGGCCGGTCACACCGATCACAAAACAGGGTTGCGGCAGCGGGGGCGCGCTCATCGTCCACGCCCTGGTAATTGATGCGCAATTCGCACTGGCCCTTGATCCCCCGCAATTGGGCCGGAGCGTAACCGCAACCGCTCCTATCGACAAGCGCATGACCGCAGGTGGCGTCCACAGTCGCTTCCATCCTATTCGACAGCCGCGCCGATGTTAGGTATTCACGCGCAATCAGCATCATACAGGTCAGGGTCGGGCCGATGTGTGGGCTGCATAAGAGCATGGACAGCTGTTTATGAGTGATGCCGACGCCAATCGACCTATGGCCTTCGTGAGCTACTCGCGCGGGGATCAGGACGCCGCGCGTGCAATAATCGACCGGCTCGAGGCCGCCGGGATCACCGTATGGTGGGATGGCCTGCTCGATGGCGGCGCCCGTTATGGCGATGTGACCGAGCAAAACCTGGAAAGTGCCCGCGCCGTGGTCGTGCTGTGGTCTGCGACCTCGGTCAAATCCCACTGGGTCCATGACGAAGCGACCAGGGGCCGGGATCGCGGCTGCCTGGTGCCGGTCTCCATCGATGGTACTGAGCCCCCACTGGGCTTTCGCCAGTTCCAGTGCATAACCGTGGCCGACCAGGCTGGCCCGTTCAACGAAGATGCCATTGCCCGCCTGATCGATTCCGTGCGCAACATGGTCGCAGGTGGTGACGGCCAGGACCAAACACGCCCTGCCGCACCCTCGACGACTTTGCCGCCAACTGCGAGCACCGGGTCATTCGCGATCAACCGTCGCTGGGCAATCGGTGGCGGCGCGGCCTTGCTTGCCGGTGCCGGGGGCCTCGCAGCATGGCAAGGTGGGTTAATCGGCGGCGCGCGCAGCAACAGCATTGCCGTGCTGCCATTCGAAACCATCGGAAGCGGGAAGGACCAGGCCTATTTCGCAGATGGACTGGCCGCCGAAATCCGCTCGCGCCTCGCGCGCAATCCCTTGCTCAAAGTGGCGGCCAAGGCCTCCTCCAGCAGTTTTCGCGATAGTGGTGTCAGCGCAACCGACATCGCCGACAAGCTCAAGGTCGCCTTTCTGCTCAATGGAGACGTTCGCAGGGACGGTGACCAATTGCGCGTTACCGCCTCGCTTACCGACGGCAACACCGGATTCACCGCGCGGCAGCTAAGCTATGACCGGGCCGTTGACGGCATTTTCGAAATCCAGGGCGCGATCGCATCTGCCGTTATCGGCGAGCTGACCGCAGAGATAGAGGGGCGCAACACCGGCGAACAGGTCGGCGGAACCGAAAGCGTTGCGGCCTATGAAATCTACTTGCAGGCGCGCGAGCTCTACGATGCCGGCATCGACGAAAGCAGCGATCGCAGGTCGGTAACGATGTTCGACAACGCGATCGCGATCGACCCGGACTACGCTGCGGCCCATGCCAGCAAGAGCCGGGCGCTGGCATTGATCGGCAACCTCTATGCTGCGCCGGACCAGCGAGACACCGTGTTCGGTGCGGCAGAAAAAGCAGCGCTGGAAGCCGTCAGGATTGCACCTGAATATGCCGATGGGCATTCGGTCCTGGGTTATGTCAGGTCGACCGGCAAGCTCGATATCAAGGGCGCACAGGAACCTTATCAGCGTTCTTACGAACTGGGTGCGGGCGACGCTGATATCCTCAGTCGCTATGCCATTTTCCAGTCACGTCTCGACAATGCAGCCGCAGCAACTGAAGCTATCGAGCGGGCCGTCAGTCTGGATCCGCTCAACGCCCGGGTCTTCAAGTTCAAGGGCGATATCGCCTATGGCAGCGGCGAACCCGAAAAGGCGATCGAGCATTTCGCCGAAGCCAAGGCCATTCGCGACGGCCTTTCCAGCTATCATTACGGCGTGGGACTGGCCCAACTGGAATTGGGACAAGACGAGGCTGCCCGCGACTCTTTCGCCGAAGACCCGTTCTTCGTGTGGCAGAAAACCGGCGGCGCCATCGCCGAACACCGGCTCGGCAACCGCGAAGCGGCCCAGGCGCATCTCGACGCGCTCAAGGCCGAATACGGCGACAAGAGCAATTACCAATATCTGCAGATATACGCCCAATGGGGCGAGCAAGAGGCGGCATTGGCAGCGATGGCCGATGCCGTCCGCTTGCGCGATAGCGGCCTGGTGCAGCTCTATCTCGATCCGCTGCTGGAGCCGGTTCGTTCCACAGGGCCGTATCGGGAATTGGTGGCCCGTCTGGGTTTCGTGTAGGGTCGGTTTGGAACTGGAGGAGAAACGTAATGAAGACATCACACCTGAAGCTGGCCGCGCCTATCGCAGCCGGACTGCTGCTGGCGGCTTGCAACCCGCCTGCGGAAGAATCCGCTGCCGAGGACACGGCCGCTGAAGAAACCGCCATGGAAGGTGAAGCCATGGAGGGCGAAGCTATGGAAGGTGAGGCGATGGAAGCAGCGCCCGAGCCTGAAGCCATGGAATCGATGGAAGTCGAAGATGTCGAGCGGACCGGCCCGCCTGACCGCGACAACTAGGTTCCATTGAACCAAAACTGGCGGCGCCTCGCTATCGGGCGGGGCGCCGCTTTTGCGTCTCAGGAGACGACGTGAAAGCCCGATTGCACCCGGCGAAGCTTGCTCTTCGCGCGATTGACCCAGCCGGTGAACCGGCTCGCACGCATATAGACGCCCGGCGTATTGTCCTGTCCGCAGCCAATGCCCGCCGAGACAATCCCGACCAGGACCCTTCGACCGCGAACCGACCGTGTCAACGGCCCTCCGCTATCGCCAAAGCAGGCATCACGGCCAGCGGTGCCTGACCCGGCACACACGACCTCTCCGGCCGAAAAGAAGCGATAGGAGGAAAAGGCCGTGCATTCGCTGGTCGGCCTTACGGAAAGATTGGCCTTGAGCAGGTGACGAGGGTTGCGCTGGGCGTTGCCTTCTTGGTCCAGCATCGCATCACCGCCAGGCGCAATTGCACCGGTCAGCCCCCAGCCGGTTACGGTCACCGTACTCCCCCGCGGCAGCGCACTCATCCGTCCTTGCGCAATCGGAATCGCAGCCAGCTTACCTTGCTGTTGCAGCGTTGCCAGCCGCCGCGAAGGACGCAGCTTGATCAGTGCAACATCGGCACGCTGGCTACTCCATTTGGACCGGTTGTGAACGGCTATCGACTGGACCGCGAAACTGTTGCCTCCCGTCGTGATGTTGCGGGTGCCGAGGCGAACATACAAGTCTTTCATCCCCGCTTTCGAGACGCAGTGCGCCGCTGTCAGTACAAAGCCGTCACCCAGATAGCTGCCACCACATTTGTGCGATTTCTCGAAGTTGTAGAGCCACACAAGACCCGGCCCGCGACGGCCCGACCTTCCCAACGGAGAGCGACCGCGGGGTGTGAACAATTGGGCCTGCCAGCGCGATACACCGAGTTCCGCCAAGGTGCCATTGGTTACGTAGCCAGTCCCGCCGCGATAGGCCGTCGCCCACAAAATTTGCCGCGCGATATTGGCAGAACCACTATACTCGCTGGCGAGATTCGATCCGATCATCGCCCGGCACAAGTTTCGCTCCAGTCCATTTCGGCAGAACTCGCCATGGGCACCCATTCCTTGGCGCAATCGCCAAATGCGCGGGTCGATGGGTTCATCGCTGACAATCGTCAGCACATCATATCGCCCTGGCTGGCCGAGGCTCACGGGCGCGTCCAGATTGTCCGCAAACAAGTATCTCGATTGTTCCTCCGGATCGAAATAGCCGTATCGCTGGGCGCGTGCTGGCTGCGCAAGGACAGGGACAATCTCGCCATTGGGCGTAATCATCACGACGGTAATGAAAGAATCCAGGCGGGCAGAATTCGAACGCACCGTAAAATAGGCAGGCCGGTCGACCGGGACTGTATTCCAGCCATCCGGCCCTGGCATGGGGCAAGTATCATCCAGCGGGGTCTCTACACTGATGCAGACGGCGCTGCCGTTACCGTAGCCACGGCTGCTTTCGAGCGCGAGCAAGGCCTTGCGGCGATAGAACCGGTCAAGATTCTGCCCCAAGGCCGGGAGAAAATCTGGATGGGACGCGAAGCCAAGATCAATCGGCTGCGGCACATTGGAGGCCCAGGCGCGAGCTTCATGCGACGGTTCTGCGTAATATTCGAAGATATCCTCGACCGACATCGGCCCCAGCTTTTGGAGCGCGGGGTCGAACGCACTCAACGTGTCATCCGTCATGCCTTTGATCGGCACCAGCAGGATGTGCTCGAAAAATTCGGGGTTCGGCACGATTTCGTAGTGTGGGCGGGCGCCAATTTCCCAGCCAGGTCTGGCATCGATAACTGACCGGATCGCTGCCGCATCGTCAGGTTCAAGGTCTTCGGACAAGCGCACACGGAGCGGCGCGGTCGTGCGCATCTCCACCCGGACTGGCGGCTCGGATGATAGCGTATCGGCTGCGAATGGATCGCTAGCCTGATCCTGGCTCCGGGCTGCAAACGGCATGGAGACCATGCAAGCCATAGCCCCTATCACCAGCATGCATGCCATCGATCCGATCATCATGCCCTCCTGACCTCGTATTCTAGGTCATGCCGGAAAATCCGATTGTATGGATGCGTCAATGCGGTGCCAGCAGGGCCAACAGGGCGAAGCTGGCGAGCCAATGTTCGCCCATATAGTCCCCTGCAACATGGGGCATTGCCGCATCCAGATGGCGCCGGCCCATCTCCTGCATGGGACCGCTTCCCTCGGCCTCGCCCATCCCTGCTGATATTTCCCGCAAGCACCAGGCCCGGCTGAGATTGAGTCCGTCGAGATGGGCGATCTTGCCGTCGCTGCGATCAGAGACATCGGCGGGAGAGAACATTTCTTCCATCCGCCCGGCAGGCATGAATGCGCGATACCACGCGCGAAATTCGTCCTGTGGCATCACGCGCCGCATCAGCAGCGCCGCCATCAGCGCAGGAGAGAGAAATTCGTCTCCACCCGGCTCCCACCCGCGATAGTCGGCCCGGTCGGAGAATACCCGCAAGCTCCAGCTATCGATGGCGTCGACCAACTCTGGATCGCGCGCGACTGCCCACTCGCGCGCCAGCACCAGTGCGAACGCCGTGTTGAAATGCGTGCCCACCGTAATCGGATAGGTCAGCACCTCGAGATAGCCGCGCAGCATGGTGGCGAATTTGCGCGCGAGCGGCCCCATCCGCGCTGCCCATTCGCAATCAGCATGGCGGCTTGCCTCGTGATGCAGAAAGAGCAGCCAGCCCCAGCCATAGGGCCGTTCGAAACCGCGCGATTCAGGACGGTCAAGATACGCGGCCTCGACGGCGAGCTTCTGGGTTGTGAAGGTGGCCTCGGCCGATTGCGTGATGTCCGCTGCCTCTGGCATGTCGGGATAGAGCCGCCGCAGTGTCAGCAAGGTCCACCAGCCATGGACGCAGGAATGCCAGTCATAGCTGCCAAAAAAGCATGGATGCAGTGCCCGCGGCGTCTGCGCGTCGGCATTGCTGGCCATCACATGGTCCAGCTTGTTGGGATACTCGCGCGCCACATGGCCCAGTGCAATGCGCGCAAAGTTGCGAGCAATGTCCTCGGTCAGCTCCATAGCAGGAACCCCGCAACATAGATGATCACCACATTGCAGACCCATAGCGGGATTGCAGTGCCAATCTGCTGCCGGATCACGCCATACTGGTCTTTCAATTCGAGCAGCGCGGCCGGCACGATGTTAAAATTGGCCGCCATCGGCGTCATCAACGTACCGCAGAACCCGGCCAGCATCCCGACCGCCCCGATCACCGCCGGATTGCCTTCGAATTGCTCCACCAGCACGGGAATACCGATGGCTGCCGCCATCACCGGGAAGGCAGCGAATGCATTGCCCATGATGATGGTGAAAAGCGCCATGCCAAGGCAGAAGATCACCACCGCGACAAAGATGCTGCCCTCGGGAATAACCCCGCCCGCGATCTCGCCAATGATGTTACCCACCCCTGCCAGCGCGAAAACACCGCCCAGGGCCGCAAGCATTTGCGGCAGGACAGCCGCCCAGCCGATCGAGTCCATCAGGCGACGCCCCTCCTCGACCGGAGCGAGTAGCGGCGGCCTGAGCCAGACCATGCAGGCCGCCAGGGCGAGCAACACTCCGATGCCGAACAGGATCAGAGTCTCGCGCCGTTCCTCGAACAGACCGGTCTCGCCCAAAGGTGTGTAATTGTAGAGTACCGTCCCGACGACTGCCGTCAGCGGAATGATCAGAGCAGGCAGAAACAGCTTGTTGCCGAACCTCTGGGAGAACCCCAGTCGCTCTTCGAGAGTGGTGGTGGGGGGATCGCTGCGCCCGAGCTGTCCGGTTCCCGCAATGCCGACCAAAGCGAGGACGAGTATTCCGTTGGCCAGGTCACTCATTGCCCCGCCGAAAAAGAAACTGACCGCAAGCAAGCCCCAGAACGCGGCATTGCCAAACCGTTTGCCATTGCTCGCATCGCGCAGGCTGGCGAACGCCCAGATCGCGAAGACGATGCCAGCAAGGACATAGAGCCAGTCCAGCGTGATCATGGCCGCACCTCCGGCGCCTTCACGCCCAATTTGCGGTCAAATGCCAGCAGACGGCCCCCATGAATGATAAAGGCGCAGATCGCCGTCGGTATCGCCCAGACCGATAATTGTAGCGGCGTGAGCGGATAGCCGTAGCTTTCGAAAACTCCCTGGATCAGCAGGATCGATGCAATCGCGAAGAAGATGTCTTCGCCAAAAAACAGGCCAACATTGTCTGTCGCGGCCGACATGCCTTTGACTTGCTCGCGCTCGGCCTCCGACAGGTCACCATGGCTCTTCAGCGCGGCAGCTTCGGCCATTGGCGCCACCAGCGGCCGCACCGTTTGCGGATGGCCGCCAATGTCCTTCATGCCCAATGCCGCGGTGACCTGGCGGAACAGCAGATAGAGCACCAGCAACCGCCCCATCGTGGCCCCGCGCACCCCTTCGATCATGGCGCGGGCGCGCTGTTGCAAGCCGTGCCGTTCCAGCAATCCGATCACCGGCAGGATGATCCAGGTCACGCTGATATAACGGTTGTCGTTAAAGGCCTTGCCCAGCGCTTCGATCACGGCAACCACATCGAGCCCGCCAAGCAAGCCGGTGGCCACCGCCGCCACCACAACGACCAGCAACGGATTGAACCGCAATGCAAATCCGATCACGACAATCGCGATTCCGGCCAGCGGCCAATAATTGATCATCCCGTCCCCCTGAAATCTCTAGTCCGGCATTGTCCCGAACCCGCCCCCGCCCGGCGTCTGTATCACGAATGCATCCCCGGGTTGCATGTCAGCCGACGCGGTACCGCTCAAATCTTCGCGCGAGCCGTCTGCCCGCTCGACCCAATTGCGGCCGGGCAAGGCATTGCCCCCGCCGCCAATCCCGCGCGGAGCGACCTCGCGCCGGTTCGCCAGAATATTGGCCCGCATCGCCTGCAAGAACGTCACTTTGCGCTCCACGCCATCTCCGCCAGAGAATTGCCCTGCGCCGCCCGATCCTGCCCGGATGGCAAAACGGTCAAGCCGGACAGGAAGGCGGCTTTCGAAAATTTCGGGGTCGGTCAGGCGGCTGTTGGTCATATGGGTCTGGACCGCGCTGGTGCCGTCATGATCGGGACCGGCTCCCGATCCCCCGGAGATGGTTTCGTAATATTGGTATTCGTCATTGCCGAAGGTGAAATTGTTCATCGTGCCTTGCGACGGGGCCAGCTCTCCGGTCGCTGCAAACAGGGCATCGGTGACCACCTGGCTGGTTTCGACATTGCCCGCCACCACAGCCGCTGGCGGCACGGGATTGAGCATCGAGCCGTCTGGTACCACCAGCTCGATCGGGCGCAAGCACCCGTCATTCATCGGGATTGCATCATCGATCAGGGTCCGCACGACATATAGCGCGGCAGCACGCGTGATCGAGCGCGGGGCATTGAAATTGTTGGTTTGCTGGGCGCTGGTGCCGGTAAAATCGAACACCGCTGATCGTCCGGATCGATCAATGGTGATTGCGACATGCACCTGCGCGCCATTGTCCATCGCATAGGTGAAGGCGCCATCCTCCAGCCGGTCGAGGAGGCGCCGGACCGACTCCTCCGCATTGGCGAGCACGTGGCCCATATAGGCGGCGATCACATCGGCGCCCTGTTCCCGGGCTGCCTGCACCAGCAATTCCTTACCCCGCGTGCAGGCCGCGATCTGGGCGCGCAGATCGGACAGATTGCGGTCCGGCTTGCGCGCTGGCCACGCGCCGCCAGCCAGCGCGGCGCGAATCCCGGCCTCGCAGAAGCGCCCTTCGTCAACCAGCAACAAATTGTCGAGCAGCACGCCTTCTTCTTCGATTGTCTTGCTTTCGGGTGGCATGGAGCCCGGCGCAATTCCGCCAATATCGGCATGGTGGCCACGGGCTGCGACGAAAGCGTCCGGTCGCGTGCTCTCCGCCCCGTAGAATACCGGCACGATGACTGTGATGTCGGGAAGATGGGTTCCCCCGCGATAGGGATCGTTCAGGACATAGGCATCGCCGCGTTTCAACCCGCGACCATCCAGCGGGTTACCATCTGCCCCGGGCCCACGCGTCTCAAGGACACGCCTGATCGAATCCCCCATACTGCCAAGATGAACCGGGATATGCGGCGCATTGGCGATCAGCGCGCCTTCGGCATCGAACAGCGCGCAGGAGAAATCGAGCCGCTCCTTGATATTCACCGAAGTCGCTGTCGATTGGAGGACCACGCCCATTTCCTCGGCGATGGTCATGAACTGGTTGTTGAAGATCTCGAGCCGGATCGGATCGACTTCAACGCCGCTTGCCCTCTGGCTCGGCCGGGCCACTGCGCGGGTCAGAACCAGGCTCCCCTCTTCGGCAAGCTGCGCCTGCCAGCCCTCCTCCACGACGGTAGTGGAGCCGCTGTCGATCACTAGTGCAGGCCCCGCGAGCATCTGGCCAACGGTCAGGTCCGCACGCTCGATCGCGGTCCAGCTGCCGGTCGGGACTTCACCCGAATGGCTGGGCCGTGCCTGCATCCCCGCCAAACCGCCTACAATGCCGGTGGCCTCCACGCTCAACGCTTCGACGATGATCGGTGCTGTATCATCGCTATAGCCGAAACGTGTGCGATGGCCCGCACGGAAGGCGGCATCCATCGCGAGCCCATCGGTGCAGTCGAGCGTCAGCGTGCTGTCGCTGCCTTCGAACCTCAGGCGCGCGCGCGGGATTAACCGGATCGCGTCGTCCGGGATAGCTTGCTCCAGCAGAGCAGTTCGCGCGGCAGCTTCGAGCTCAGCCAGTTGCGCTGAGAAGTCACTCTCCAGAGGCTGGACCAGGCTCCGTTCCCGAATGGCCTTCACCGGAGCAAGACCGATACCATAGGCTGACAGGACGCTGGCGAGCGGGTGGACCAGAACCGTTTCGATCCCCAATTGATCAGCCACGCGCGCAGCATGTTGTCCACCTGCACCACCGAAACAGGCCAAGGCATATTCAGTTACGTCATGGCCACGCGCGACACTGACCTTACGGATCGCGTTGGCCATGTTGTCGACTGCGATCGCGAGGAACCCCTCTGCGATCGCCTCCAGCGCCATCGGTTCATCGAGCGAAGCGGCGATTTCCTTCAGGCGCGCCTCCGATGCCGCCGGATCAAGCGGTTGCTGCCCGTCATCGCCGAAGACATGGGGGAAGAATGCCGGATCGATCCTTCCCAAGAACAAATTGCAATCCGTCACCGCCAGCGGCCCGCCTTTGCCGTAACAAGCAGGTCCAGGATTCGCCCCGGCGCTTTCCGGGCCGACCCGGAACCGTCGTCCGTCGAAACGACAGATCGATCCGCCACCCGCCGCCACGGTATGAATCTGCATCGCTGGCGCAGCGACCCGGACACCGGCGATCACTTCCTCTGCGGTCAGCTCGTATTCGCCGGCATAATGGGCGACATCGGTGCTTGTCCCGCCCATGTCGAAACCGATCACGTGATTATGGCCAAGCGGAGCAGATGCCGCGACCATGCCTACCACGCCGCCCGCCGGGCCGGAAAGGATGGCGTCTTTGCCGCGAAAGGCATGCGCTTCGGCCAACCCGCCATTGGATTGCATGAAGGACAGGCGTGACTGGCCGGGCAGGTTGGCTTGCAATCCGTCGATATACCGGCGGATCACGGGTGACAGATAAGCGTCGACCACAGTCGTATCGCCGCGCGGAACCAACTTGATCAGCGGAGACACCTCGTGACTGACGCTGACTTGTGCGAAGCCGAGGTCCCTCGCGATGGCGGCAACCTGCTGCTCATGCTCGGGATATTTCCAGCCATGCAACAATACTATGGCAAGCGCATCGAAACCGGCGGCCTTCAGCTGCGCCAGCTGTTCGCGCGCAGCCCCATGGTCAAGCTCGTGCAACACTTCGCCATCGGCTCCGACCCGCTCGCCGATCTCGATGACCTGTTCGGGCAATTGTTCGGGCAAGACGATATTGCGGGCGAAAATTTCGGGCCGGGCCTGCGTCCCGATCCGCAAGGCATCGGCAAAGCCGGCAGTTATGGCCAGCGCGAGGCGCTCGCCCTTGCGTTCAAGCAAGGCATTGGTGGCAACCGTAGTGCCAATCCTGACATCTGTGATCGGCCCCTCGCCATGTTCGGCAAGAAGGCGGCGCACCCCTTCGCTGGCAGCGTCGGCATAGCGACCGGGATCTTCGGAGAGCAGTTTGTGCGTGACGATCTGCCCGTCCGGCGTAGTCGCAACGACATCGGTGAAGGTACCACCACGATCAATCGCGAAGCGCCAGGATGTCGTGGAACTCATTGCTCTGGCCTAGGCAATTGCGGGCAGGAAATAAACACCGGCGATTCCAAGGCTTGTCCAGGCGCATGCGAGAACTAAGGATGCCAAAACCGCAACTCAACGGGGCCTGCGCCCGGGAATCCGCAATGACTGACACTTATACGCTCTATGGCATGGCTGCCTCGCTCTACACCGCGCGGGTGCGATCCTACATGCGCATCAACGCTGTCCCCTTCACAGAGGTGAAAGCCGGGAGCGAAGAGTTTCTGGGCCAGATCGTACCTGCGATCGGGCGCTGGATGATCCCGGTGATCAAGACCCCCGACGGGGCCATCATCCAGGACGGCGCCGACATCATTGATCACCTGGATAGCCAGGGATTCAGCAAGCACCCCCTCTATCCCGACCAACCCGCCTTGTTGGTGATCGCACATCTGTTCGAACTGTTTGGAGCGCAGGGCTTGTTGCGCCCGGCGATGCACTACCGGTGGAATTTCGATGATGTGAACCTGCCCTTCATCCGTGACACATTTCGCGATGTCTTGCCGACGGGCTTGCCGCCAGAGGCGGAAGAAAAAGCCTTCCTGCAGGCCAGTGGCCGCATGCGCGCTGCCACCCTTGCCCTGGGCGCGAAAGAAGATGTCCACGCCCAGATCGAGCACAGCTACGCCCGGTTCCTCGCGCTGATGAACACGCATCTCGACCGCTATCCCTTCCTGCTAGGCGGTCATCCGACACTAGCCGATTATGGTTTGATCGGCGCCATGTATGCCCATCTCGGCCGCGATCCCGCGCCCTTGCAACTGATGCAGACAACCGCACCGCGCGTGTTCCGCTGGGTCGAGCGGATGAATATGGCCGAGACATTTGTGGACGGGGCCCAGGCGGAATCGGGCCACGAACTGTTCGAGGGCACTGCGTTGCCGGACAGCCTCGTTGCCCTGCTTGGCTTCATTGCGGAGGACTATCTGCCGGAGATCAACGCGCACATCGAATTCGCCAATGCATGGCTTGATAACCACCCGATACAGGCTGATATCAATGCGGCCAACCAGGAAACGGCGCGGCCTGCCATGGGCTTTGCGTCATTCACCTGGCGCGAAACGCAAATCGACAGCGTGGTCATTCCCTATCGCTTTTATCTTTTGCACAGGCTGCAGGATGCCTTCGACCGTCAGTCTGCGAATGATCAGGCCGCAATAAGGGAGACATTTGCCGCTGCAGGCCTCGAACCGCTGCTGACCAAGCGCACGAAGCGGCGTCTGGTGCGCAAGGACAGTCAGGAAATCTGGGGTTATATGGTGGGCTAGGCGGCCCACCCGTTCAGGTCTGGACGTTGTTCCGGGCGCGTTCGGCGAACTTCTTCGTCGCTTCCTCGTCCTTCAGGGCATTTTCCGAAACGATCGGGATCTGCACCCCCTGGCGCAGCGAGGGGCGTTGTTTCATAATATCCAGCCAGCGATCGAGATTGTCCAACCCATCGCGAGATACACCTGACCAGCGATAGGTCCGGACCCAGCACCAATTGGCAATATCCGCGATCGAGAATTCGTCTCCCAGCCACTCGCTCTCGCCCAGTCGCCGGTCAAGCACTTCGAACAGGCGGCGCGATTCATTCTGGTAGCGGCTGATCGCGGTCGGGATCTTCTCGGGCAGGTAACGGTGGAACACGTTGGCTTGGCCCATCATCGGGCCAACGCCCCCCATCTGGAACATCAGCCACGACATCACCCGCGCCCGCGCCTTGCTCTCGGTCGGCAGCAAACGGCCGGTCTTCTCTGCCAGATAGACCATGATGGCACCGGATTCGAACACCGCCAGATCATCATTCTCGCGATCGACGATCACCGGGATCCGCCCATTCGGGTTCATCGCCAGAAAGCTCTCACGTTTCTGGTCACCGGCTGAAAGATCAATGGCGTGAACCGTGTAGGGCAGCCCCAATTCCTCAAGCGTGCAGGACGCCTTGTGACCGTTGGGTGTAGGCGAGGTGTAGAGATCGATCATCAGTGGTGCATCCCGAGAGCCGTGCTTGTCTTGCAAAAGTAGCAGTGCAATATCACCCCAGCAATGCTGCCTGATATGTGCCGGAGCGCCTCATCATGACCCTGACATTCTACGACTGCAAAACAGCGCCAAGTCCGCGCCGGGCCCGGATTATCCTGGCCGAGAAAGATGTGCCGCATGATGTGGTCGAAATCGACCTGCGCAAGGGCGAGCAAATGGGCGCAGAATTTCTGGCCATCAATCCGAATGCCACTGTCCCGGCGCTGAAGCTGGAAGATGGCACCGTGTTGACCGACAACGCCGGTATCGCCGTGTGGCTGGAAGAGACTTTTCCCGAGCCGCCAATGATGGGCACCACAGCACTGGAAAAGTCAGAAATTGCGACCTGGCAATGGAAGGTTGAGCAGGAGTTCGGCATGGGCGTTGCCAGCGCTTTGCGCAATTCCACCCCGGCGATGAAAGGCCGCGCCCTGCCCGGACCACATAATTACGAACAGATTCCTGCCCTGGCCGAGCGTGGCATGCAGCAGATCGGGCATTTCTTCGACAAGCTGGAACGCCATTTGGCAGGCAAGGATTTTGTCGCGGCAAACCAGCTTTCGGTCGCCGATGTGACCGCCTTCGTGTTTATGGATTTCGCCAAGATTGTGCGTCTGCAGCCGGGTGAAGAGTGCACGAATATTGCCCGCTGGCGCGACAGCCTCCGGCAACGCCCGGCCTTTCAGCTGTGATACAATCGTAGCATCTACACCGAGGTGAGGACGGCATCCATGTATACACTCCACGGCGCACTTGCCTCGCCCTATTCGATGAAGATGCGCGCGTTGCTGCGCTATCGGCGGATCACGCACATCTGGGCGCATGGAGCATCGGCCCGGGACGCGCAATCGCAGGTCCGCGCGCCCGTTATTCCGGTGTTGGAATACCCCGATGGCAGCTTTGCCAATGATTCAACTCCGCTGATCTATGATCTTGAACGGCGACACACGGGCCGGTCCGTGATCCCTGACGATCCCGGCCAGGCATTCCTCGCGCACCTGATCGAGGATTTCGCCGACGAGTGGCTGACCAAGGCTATGTTCGGATATCGCTGGCTGGAGGATGTCGACCAGATCCAGATGAGCCATTGGCTGGCCTTCGATGCTTTCAAGGGCGGCGGCCTGGACACAATCGAGAGCTTCGCGAGTACCTTCCGCGAGCGCCAGGTCGGGCGCATGGCACTGGTCGGCTGCACGCGGGAGAACTTTGCCCTGATCGAGGCGTCCACACGTCGGCTACTGCGCGCGTTGGAGGACCATGTAGTGAACCAGCATTGGTTCTTCGGCACCCGTCCTTCGCTGGCCGAGTTCGGTATCTATGGCCAATTCTCGCAGCTCGGCGTGGACCCGACGGCGCAGACCATGATGCGGGCCGAGTTCCCGGACACCTATCGCTGGTTGCTGCATGTCGATGATGCGTCCGATATCGAAGGCGCATGGAGCGCACCGGTTGAGCCAGCCCCGCCAGTGGTCGAGGCGTTTCTGTCAGAGGTCGGCCGGGTCTATGTCCCCTTCCTGCAAGCCAATGCGGCAGCGGCGCAAGCGGGTAAGGAAACCTTCCGCTTCGAAGTGGATGGCCTGCCCTACGAGCAGGGTACCTTCAAATACCAGCTTAAATGCCTGGCTGATCTTCGGCAGCGGTTTGCCGCATTGCCGGACGAAACCCGCGAGCGAATTGTTCCTTTGCTGAACGCGACCGGATGTCGCGAGTTTCTCGGCTGAAATCTGACTGCAGCAGCCGGGTTAGCCAGATCAATCGCCCCCGACGGCTTCCAGCGCCTCGCCTAGCGAAAGCCATTCGGCTTCTGCTTCATCAAGCTGCTCCGACAGTTTCGCCCGTTGCGCCAACAGGTCACTCATAGGCTGCTCGGCAAGGCGCGGGGCAGCGTTGGCAGGCTCGTACATGGCCTGATCGATTGCGCTGCGGTCTGATTGCAGTTTGGCCATCACCGTCTCGACCCGCTTCACATCGGCACGCAAGCTGCGGATCTTCGCGCGATCCTTGGAAGAGCTTCCGCGCTTGCCCTTGTGCGGCTTGGCAGAGCTTTCCTTCTTCGGCTGGTTCAGGCCGAGCACGAAGTCGATATAATCTTCCATGCTGCCGGCATATTCCTTGGCCGTCCCGCCATCGACCAGCACCAGCCGGTCCGCGGTCAGTTCGACCATGTGCCGGTCATGGCTGATCAGAATTACCGAGCCCGAATAGGCGTTAAGGGCCTGGACCAGCGCCTCGCGCGCATCGACATCGAGATGGTTGGTCGGCTCGTCCAGGATCAGCAAATGCGGCGCGTCGCGGGTAATGAGGGCCAGCGCCAGGCGGGCGCGTTCCCCGCCAGACAGTTTCGCCACCTTTTGCGTTGCGCGATTGCCGGAGAATCCGAACCGGCCCAGTTGCTCGCGCACGGCACCTGGCGGCTTACCCTGCATGGCCCGGGTCATATGCTCCAGCGGAGTATCGTCTCCGGCCAGTTCCTCCACCTGGTACTGGGTGAAATAGCCGACCTTCATCTTCCCCGGCGCGTTCACCTCGCCTTCCATCAGCGGAAGCTGGGCTGCCAACAGCCGCGCAAGCGTGGTCTTGCCGTTACCGTTCCGGCCCAACAGCGCGATCCGGTCATCCGGTTCGATCCGCAAGCTCACCCGTTTGAGCACGGGCACATCGGGCGTGTAGCCAACGGCGGCCATGTCCATCGTGATCATGGGCGGCTTCAGCGCAGCAGGATTGGGGAAATCGAAACTAAGCGAGGGGTCTTCCATCAAAGCTGCGATCGGTTGCATTTTGGCGAGCATTTTCGCCCGCGATTGCGCCTGTTTGGCGGTCGAAGCGCGTGCGCTGTTGCGCGCGACATAATCCTGCAGTTTGGCGCGCTGGGCCTCCTGCGATGCTCTTGCAGCTTCCAACTGTGCTGCCCGCTCGGCACGTTGCTTTTCAAAGCTGTCATAGCCGCCGGGATACAAGGTCAGCCGGCCGCCCTGCAGGTGCAGGATATGATCGGCCACCTTGTTCAGAAGATCGCGCTCATGGCTGATAACCAGCAGGGTTGCCGGATAGCTCTTGAGGAAGTTCTCCAGCCACAAGGTCGCCTCGAGATCGAGGTGGTTGGACGGCTCATCCAGCAAGAGCACATCCGGCTGCGAAAACAACAAAGCCCCCAGCGCCACACGCATCTTCCACCCGCCAGAGAAGCTGTCGAGCGGTTGGCGCTGCATGCCTTCGTCAAAGCCGAGGCCTGTGAGAATACGCGCCGCCCGCGACGGGGCGCTGTAGGCATCGATGGCCAGCAGGCGATCATGGACATCGCCCAGACGATCCATGTCGGTGCAGTTTTCCGATTCCTCCAGCAATTGCGCACGCTCGACATCGGCCGCCAGTACAACCTCTTCCGGCGTGATAGAACCGCTGGGCGCCTCCTGCGCGATATAGCCCAGACGGACCTTCGATGACCGCGTGATCGCGCCTTCGTCAGGCTCAATCTCGCCGATCAGCGCCTTCATCAATGTCGACTTGCCCGCACCATTGCGGCCGATCAGCCCGACCCGCGCGCCATGCGGGATCGAAGCACTGGCGTGCTCCAGAATCGGTTGGCCGCCGAGCCGGACAGTAACATCATCAATCGTGAGCATAGCGGGCGCCCCTAGCAACTCTGGCCGCTATGCCCAATGGCCTTGATGCCGGAGCGGCAAACCGTTTGCAGGCTTGCATCATCGCGCCAGAGGTTTAGCGCCGCCCGATGGACATGGAACATCTGTTGCAGCGCTATTTCGGAACAACCGACCTGAGCGAAGTGCAAGTTGACGCGATCCCGGCGGCGACCGAGAGAATGCTGGTTGACTTCGGGCTGGAAAAGGATCCGGGCCAGCGCTTCGTTCTGTGGAGCTTGCTCTACATGCTCGATGCCGCGCCAGATCTGGACATCGCCTTCAAGGATGAGACAGAGCGCGAGGCTGCGCGCAATTTCATGGATATGGTCGCCGCGTCGGGACAGGAATAGCCACTGTGACGACGGGATTAGATAGCTTTGATCCAGCGGAATTCCTGCGCGACTATTGGCAAAAGAAGCCGCTGCTGATCCGCAAGGCCTGGGCCGATTGGCACAATCCGATGGAGCCGGACGAACTGGCCGGCCTGGCCTGTGAGGCGCCGGTGGAATCGCGGCTGGTGACCGGGCCAGCCAATGGCCTAAGCGTGGAACATGGCCCTTTGCCTGAAGACCGCTTTGACAGGCTGGGTCAGGAGCCGTGGACCTTGCTGGTACAGGCGGTGGATCATCACGTGCCAGAAGTTGCCGCGCTGATCGAACCGTTCCGGTTCGTCCCCAATTGGCGGATCGACGACATCATGGTCAGCTATGCCACCGATGGCGGCGGTGTCGGCGCGCATTTTGACCAGTATGACGTGTTCCTGATTCAGGGTCTGGGCCAGCGCCGGTGGGAGCTGGGGCCTCTGTGCTCCGACGAAACGCCCCTTCTTCCCCATGCCGACCTGCAACTCCTCGCCGAATTCGAGGCCGGCGACAGCTGGGTGCTGGAGCCAGGAGATATGCTCTATGTGCCGCCCGGTGTTGCGCATCGGGGCACCGCAATCGGCCATGATTGCATGACCTATTCGGTGGGGTTCCGCGCGCCCTCGCGTGAGGACCTGATCGAGGGGTGGAGCGAAGACGTGCTCGCCGGCCTATCGCAAGCCGATCGATACGGTGACCCGGACCTGGCCGCGCAGGACAACCCCGGAGAGATTACCGGTCTCGCGCTATCCCGGCTTCATGCGATGGTGACAGAGCGCCTGTCCGACAAACGCGCCTTTGCACGCTGGTTCGGCAAATATGCGACGGCACCCAAGAACGATATTGTCGATTGGGGGCCCGACGAAGCCGTGAGCGCAAGCGAAGTTGAGCAGGCCCTAAGAGCCGGAGCCGCCCTCGTCCGGAATCCGGCCAGCCGGTTCGCCTACGTCCGGCAGGACCAGGGATTGATACTGCTCATGGTGGACGGAGAGGCGCATGAGTGTGCGGGTGATACCGTGGCCTTTGCCGAGGCGCTGTGCGCGCAGCCCTATATTGCCATCGATGCGAGCCAGAGTGCATCGCAATCGACGCAGGGCTTGATCCGCACACTGATCAATCAGGGCTGCATTGCCTTTGACGGCGAACACGGCAGCTAGTCAGGGGGCAGCACTTTCGCGCCAACTGCCCGGCTCCAAACCTTCGAGGGTCCAATCGCCAATGGCCCAACGGACGAGCCGCAAGGTCGGGTGTCCGACGGCTGCTGTCATCCTGCGCACCTGACGGTTCTTCCCCTCGCGGATGGTCAGCTTGATCCAACTATCGGGAATAGACTTGCGCACCCTGATCGGAGGATCACGGGGCCACAATTGCGGATCAGCAATGAGGTCCACCTCTGCGGGACGCGTGAGCCCGTCCTTGAGGCGAACGCCCCTGCGTAGCTGTTCCAGAGCTTCCGGAGCGGGTTCGCCCTCAACCTGCGCGAGATACGTCTTGGGCAGCTTGAAGCGCGGATCGGCGATTTGCGCCTGCAGCTTCCCGTCATCGCACAACAGCAGCAAACCCTCACTGTCGCGATCCAGCCGGCCAGCCGGATAGACGCCCGGCACGTCGATGAAATTCGACAGGGTCTGTCGCTGCGTCGGGCTTCCCCGGTCGGTGAATTGGGACAACACGCCGTGCGGCTTGTTGAACAAGATGACGCGCGTCATGCCCCTTCGATCAGCCTGACGAGGCCCATACCGGCCAGCATGGCGACCACGAAGATCGCCGCCGATGCCGGTTCGATCACCAGTGCGGCGACCCCTGGGCCCGGGCACAGGCCGGCGACGCCCCAACCGATGCCGAACAGCGCGGCCCCGCCGATCAGGCGCGGGGTCAGTTCAGTCCGATTGGGCAGTGCGAATTTTTCGGCAAATAGCGGCGCAGCCATGCGCGGCTGGAATCGCCAGGCAAGTGCCATCACGATCACCGCGCCGCCCATCACGAAAGCAAGCGTGGGATCCCAGTCGCCGAACAGATCCAGAAATCCGCGGACGCGGGCGGGGTCGGTCATGCCGCCCAGCGCCAGACCGGCGCCGAACAAAGTGCCGGAGGCAAGCGGAGGAAGAATGCGCTTGATCATGGCAGCACCTCCAGTCCGGCTGCATTCATCGCGGCAACTGTGGCGATGCCTGCGGCCATGAAAGTGAGCGTGGCAACAATGGAACGCTGCGACAGGCGGCTAACGCCGCAGACGCCGTGACCGCTAGTACAGCCGCTGCCCAGCCGCGTGCCGATGCCCACCAGCAAGCCTGCGATGGCGAGAACCCACGGGTTGGCAAAGCTCGCCTCAAGCCCTCCTGAAAGCATCACCACGACCAGCGCGCCCAGCGGCAGCCCGAGCAGGAACATCCATGCGCTAGAGCCGGACATACCGCCCGAGCTGAGACCCGTGGCGCGCGCGGCAATGCCAGAAACGCCTGCGATCCTTCCGGCCCCCAGCAACATCAGCGCAGCCGCGAGCCCGATCAGAATGCCGCCGCCCAGCCCAGCAAGCGGAGCCGCTTCGGGAAAACCTGGCAAGGTCATACCGCGTTCACCGGGATCTTGATGTAGCTGACGCCATTATCCTCCGGCTCCGGCAAGTGTCCCCCGCGGATATTGACCTGTACCGACGGCATAATCAGCTTCGGCATATCCAGCGCCTTGTCCCGCTCAGTTCGCATGGTGACAAAATCCTCTTCGCTGACCCCATCCTTGACATGGATGTTCTCGCGCCGTTGCTGGCCGACGGTGGTTTCCCACGCATAATCATCACGGCCCGGTGCCTTGTAATCGTGGCACAGAAACAAGCGCGTTTCGTCCGGCAAAGAGAGCAGGCGACGGATCGACTGGAACAGTTGCCGTGCGTCACCACCCGGAAAATCCGCCCGCGCGGTGCCGAAATCGGGCATGAAAATCGTATCACCTACAAATGCCGCGTCGCCGATGATGAACGCCATATCGGCGGGCGTATGGCCCGGCACATGCAGAGCAATGCCCGTGATATCGCCGAGTGCGAACCTTTCGCCATCGGTGAACAGATGGTCGAACTGCGATCCGTCACGCTCGAAATCTGTGCCCGCGTTGAACAACTTGCCAAACACTTCCTGCACCCGGACAATCTCTGCCCCGATCGCGAGTTTGCCGCCCAGTTTCTCCTGCAAATAGGGCGCGGCCGAGATATGATCGGCATGGGCATGCGTCTCGATCAGCCAAACGACTGTCAGATCATGCGATTTCACATATTCGATGATGCGATCAGCCGAGCCGTAGGATGTCCGCCCTGACGCCGCCTGATAGTCGAGCACAGAGTCGACAATAGCCGCCTCGCCCGTCGCCGGATCATGCACGACGTAGCTGACGGTGTTGGTCGCTTCGTCAAAAAAGCCCGCGATGGAAGGGCGGAGCGCCTTACGCGCGCGAGCATCATTGATTTGACCCGTTGCCACCGAGATAGCGGAGTCCGGCATCGCAAACCTCCTTCGATTACATGGCCAATGTAGTGACCGGGAAGAGATTATCCAATCCTTGTCGCCGGGCTGACATCAAGCATCTTCTTCGCAAACCAGCGCAAATGGTCACTAACCACCAAGGGACCAAGCGAAGACAATATGAGGGACGAGGTGCGCCAGACAGGCGAGTGACAGGGGATGTCGGCGGTCTGCCCAACCCCCATTTGATTCCTATGTGCTCCCAGTTCCAACGCAAATAGGCCCCGCTGGAAACAGCGAGGCCTATTTGTTGAATGATTTCAATAAGACGGTGGTTGCGGGAGTTGGAGAAGGAACGGATCGAGCTGCCTTCAGCGATTGCCGCTATCCGGCTATTGCTGTTCACTGGCTGTCGACTTGGTGAAATCCTCAAGCTTCGATGGGAACATGTCGACCTCCCGGACCACGCACTGAGGCTCCCCGATTCAAAGACTGGTGCCAAAGTCGTCCATCTTGGTTCAGCCGCAATCTCCGTCCTTCAGTCGATCGACAAAGTTGACGGAAATCCCTTTGTCATTGTCGGACGCAATCCTGGGGCGCACCTCACTGACCTCCAGCCGTTCTGGCAGCGGCTGCGCGGGCGGGCGGGCCTCAAGGACGCGCGCATCCACGACCTTAGGTATACGTTTGCTTCGGTTGCCGTGAGCAATGGCCAAAGCCTACCGATGATTGGCAAGCTACTCGGACACACACAGGTTCAAATGACAGCACGATATGCGCACCTTGCCAACCAGCCGGTCCTCAAGGCTGCCAACGATGTGTCAGCGCTAATCGACGAACAATTGATGAGGCAGACCTGAGGCCCTGCGGTCCCAAACGAAACATGGGACCGACGAACGTCTGTTTTGCGTCCCCAATCCAGACCTTGCCGTTCGAGATCCTCATTCCTGAAAGCGGGCTCTCAAACGCCAAAATTGCGCAGATCCGAGCTCGCGGCGACGATCATGTCAGTTCGAGCGCTCAGCCAAATCGGTCCGTAATCAAAAGGGGCGAATCGGCCGCCTCTTGATCCGTTCAATTGGGTAGCAGCGGCCAAAAGCGATAATCTGCCAAATCTGGTGCGAGAAAGGACCGGGAGATTTAGTCTATCGCTGGACGCGGCCTGAACCATCGCCTGACATTAGCTTTTCGACTTCCGGCACAGTCACGCGGTTGAAATCGCCCAGGATCGAATGCTTGAGGCAGCTTGCGGCGACTGCAAATTCGAGCGATTGCTGACGGTCTTCGTAAGCATTGAGGCCATAGATGAGTGCGGATGCAAAGCTGTCGCCGCCGCCCACACGGTCGACGATGTCGGTCAGCTCGTAGCGGTGCGAAAGCTTGAAGCCACCCTCGCGAGTGCGCAGGCAGGCGGACCAGTTATTGCGATCTGCGCTGAGACTTTCGCGAAGGGTTATCGCGATGGTGCTCATACCCGGATAGATATCGAGCACCTTCTGCGAGAGCGCTTCATATTTGGCCGTGTCGAGCTCACCCGATTCCACATCGACATCAACAGAGATGTCGAGAGACTTCTGGCAGTCTTCTTCGTTGGCGATGCCGACATCGACATATTTCACCAGCTCGCGCATGACCTCGGGCGCAGTTTTGCCATACTTCCAGAGCTTGCCCCGGAAATTGAAGTCGCACGAAACGGTCACGCCTGCCTCTTGCGCCGCTTTGACGCATTCCAGGCTCAGGTCTGCGGCGGATTGGCTGAGAGCAGGCGTTATCCCGGTGATATGCAACCACTTTGCACCATTGAAAACCTGGGCCCAGTCGAAGTCGCCCGGCCCGGCATCACAGATCGAGGAACGCGCCCGATCGTAAACCACTTTGGATGGGCGTTGGTTGGAGCCGGTTTCCAGGAAATAGATGCCGACCCGATCCCCGCTCCGGCGGACGTGAGCGGTGTCGACGCCGAACTTCCACAGTTCGCGGATCGCCGCCTCGCCGATGTCATTGTCCGGCAATGCGCTCACGAACCCAGCATTCAGACCATAATTGCTCAGGGCAACGGCGACGTTGGCTTCACCACCGCCGAAGGTCGCCTCGAAGGTTGGTGATTGGAAGAAACGTTCATGCCCTGACGTCTTGAGACGCAGCATGATTTCACCAAAAGACAGGAATTCAGCCATGAGGGGGACCTTTCGTTCAGCGAGCGGCTTGAGCGATCGCAACCGCCTCGCGCGCCAATTGGGTTACCTGGGAGTAGTCGCCAGCCGCGACCGCGTCCTTGGGAGTGAGCCAGCTGCCGCCACAGGCGATCACGCTCGGTAACCCGAGGAATTCGCCAAGGTTCTGGGCCGAAACACCGCCAGTCGGCATAAAGCGCATTTCCCCAAATACAGAGCCAAGCGCTTTCAGCATGGGAACTCCGCCTGCCAGGCTGGCAGGGAAGAACTTCACTGCACGCAGGCCAAGCGCATAGGCGCGTTGCACTTCGCCAGCTGTCATCGTGCCGGGATAAACTGGTACGCCTTCGGCGAAACAATGCGTTACGATCTCGTCGACCAGACCGGGGCAGACAATGAACTGCGCTCCGGCATCCAGGACCGATTTCGCCTGGTCGATTGTCAAGACCGTCCCGGCACCGACGATCAGGCCATCGGTTTCAGCCAGGATCGCCTCCATGCACGCCTGCGCAGCATCGCTGCGCAGGACGACCTCGATCACAGTCAAGCCGCCGGCCTGCAGAGCTTTCGCGGTCTCGACAGCCTCGGCCGGACTATCCGATCCGATCAGTGGAACGATCGGGGCCGCTGCAAGACGCTTTTCAATTTCCGACTGGATATTCATGGCATCAATCGCACCTGGTCAGGAGTAAGCCAGGCCGCCATTGATATCGATATTCGCGCCATTGATGAACGATGCTTCATCAGAGGCGAGATAGGCGACGAGATCGGCCGTTTCCTCCGCCTTGCCCTGCCGCTTGAGCGGGGTGGAATTGGCGACATTCTCGCGCGCTGCATCGGGCGTGAACTTGTCATGGAAGGCCGTAGCAATCATGCCCGGGCACAGGGCATTGGTGCGGATGCCCTTGGGGCCAAGTTCCTTGGCCATGGCACGGGTGAAGGTCATCACGGCACCCTTCGAAGTTGCGTAAGCCGAAGCGCCGCCTCCGCCGCCATCCCGGCCGGCCAGCGAGGCAAGATTTACGATCGCGCCACCGGCGCCCATGTGCGGGGCAACTGCCTTGGTTGCGAGGAAGGTCGAAGTGATATTGAGCTGCATGACGAAGTTGAAGAACTCTTCATCCATCTCTTCCAGTGTTTTGCGAGCAACGAGGCCGCCCGCATTGTTGACGAGGACATGGATCGCATCGCCGAATTCGGCGCGGGCCTTCGCAACCAAGGCATCGACATCAGCCGCTTTGGTCACGTCTGCTTTGACCTTGATACCTTTGCCTCCGCCAGAGGCTGCAATTGCTGCCAGAGTCGCATCTGCATCTTCTTCATTGCTGTTGTAATTCACGACGACGTTCGCGCCTTCGCTAGCCAGTTTGACGCTGATTGCGCGCCCAATGTCGCGGCTTCCGCCGGTTACGATCGCGGTTTTGCCTGCAAATTTCATAGTCTGGGTCCCATTGCTTGAACGAAGTAAATCAGGAAGTTTTGGATTTGAGTGGCTTGATCTCAGGGCACAGGATCAAGACAGAAAGCACGGTCATGATTGCCAGGCCTGCACCGACAATAAACGCAGGTACGTAGCTGTTGATCGTGATGATCGGGATCAGGAAATTGAGCAGAACCACAGCGAGCTTGGCTGCAGTTCCGGCGAAACCTGCCAGCGATCCCACCGACTTGCCACTGTAGAAGTCGCTCGGCAGCGTCTGGATATTGCCAACCGCGGTCTGGAAGCCGAACAGGATGATCGCCATGAGCAAGACCGCGAACAGAGGCGTAGATGCCTGAGTGGTGGCAAGCAGTGAAATGAGCATAATCAACCCGCCCAGCGCGATCACCGATTTGCGCGTGCGATTGACGCTCCATCCCGCCTTGATCCGGTTTCCGGCCAGCAATCCGCCAAACCAGGCACCTAGCATTGCGCCGACATAGGGCACCCACGAATAGAGCGCGATCTCTTCAACGCCGAAACCATAAGTCTCGTTCAGATAGAGCGGGAGCCAACCCACAAAGAGCCACCAGATCGGATCGAGGAAGAAGCTGGCGAGGATGACGCCCCAGCTTTCCTTGCGACTGAGGATTTCCTTTGTGTCTGGCGCGTATTCGGCGACCTCGTTGGTGTCCTGGTTGCGCTGGCCGGTCAGGATGAACTGACGCTCCTCCTCGGTGATCCAAGGGTGTGCGTCCGGGCCGCTTTTGTAGACAATCAACCACGGTATGAGCCACAGGAAGCCCAGCGCGCCAATCGCGATGAAGGTCGCTTGCCAGCTACCCAGCCAGACGAACAGCAAGCCAATAATTGGCGCTGAAACGATACCGCCGATGGCGGCGCCTGAATTGAAGATACCCTGGGCGAGGGCCCGCTCATCGATCGGAAACCACTCGGCGTTGGCCTTGGTCGCACCTGGCCAGTTGCCGGCTTCTGAAACACCCAAGACCGCGCGAAAGACTGCGAAACTCAGCAAGCCTTGCGCAAAAGCATGCAGGATCGTCGCGGCCGACCACACCACAATCGAGAGCACAAATCCCAGCCGGACACCGATCCAGTCAAAGATCTTGCCAAAGAGGGTCTGACCGAATGCATAGGCGAAGGTGAAGACGTTGAGAATAATGGCATAATCCGTCTTGGTCATGCCGAGGTCTTCGGAGATTTCGGGCCACAAAAAGCCCAACGCTCCGCGATCAATGTAATTGATAATGGTCGCAAGCGCGACCAGCATTACAATCACATAGCGTAATTTACCCTTGAACATGGTCAGGCCCCCTCGCTCAGAAAATCTTCACGCAGCGGGCTGAATGTGTCGATCAGGACACCCGGCTCGAGGCAAACCGCACCATGATCGAGGTGCGGCGCGATATAGAAGCTGTCGCCTGCGCCCAGCACGCGCTTCTCGCCATCAATGAAGACTTCGAATTGCCCGCTTTCGACATAGGTCGACTGGCTGTGGGGATGCGCATGCACCTCACCGACCGCGCCCTTTTCGAACCAGACCCGAACGATCATGATTTCAGGGCCATATCCGAGGATCTGTCGCGTGATGCCACCGCCGAGACCTTCGCGCGGAACATCGGCTGCAGCAACAAACGCAGAGCTGCTCGACCTTGCCAAACTCGCCATATCAGTTCCCTCCTCCCGCCAGGACAATCCGCCCAGCGTAGCCTGTCCAGGTGACTTGGCGCCCGTCCACGTTTGCGCGGTGCGCCTTGCCGGAATCGTTGTCGTATGAAATCGCGAGCACGGTTTTCTCGCCGGTCAACGTTTCGACGATCACCAGGTCATATTCACCTTGCGTGACGTACCGGAGCGACGCGATGCGGCTGTCGCTTTCAATCGTCTGCTCAGTCGCTCCGTCATACAGACCATGCGGCTCGAGAATGCTGATGAAAGTTGCACTGTCCACGCCTTGCACGCGCTGGATGATGATCCGTTCGCGACGCAGGTTGAAACTCGGATCGTTGGCACCGCTTTCGGCCAGGATCACTTCTTGTCCGGCATTCGGCACAAAGCGATAGGTGTAGAACCTGCCATCAAGCAGCCAGGTTGCGAATGCATTGTCCGCGTCCGGCTGGCCGACGGCATCGACCCAGATATGCTGGTAGCCATTGCTGTCGCCAAGAACCGGGCGCGCGGCAACGTTGCTCTGCGTTTCAAACCCGACCCGCATAAGGTGGCCGGAATAGTGCAAAGGCAGGTCGAACTGCAGGTCGCCCTTGCCGCGCGCCCGGAACACGTCAACCGCGACAGGCGCGTCAAGGCCTTCGACGTTGAGCAGCGCAAGGCTGCGCAGCATGGAAACGCTCTGCTTCCGATAGGCGCTGTCGATAGACGCCGTACTTATCTGGAGTTCCGGCTTGGCCGAGAAATAGAGCTGCGTTGGCGCGAATGTATCAGCGACTTTCACATTGCCATCGAAGTGGCTCTTCTCGTTCACCACCAGGGCATTGTGTGCGATGCTCTGCTTGGCCCAGCTCTCGTTCTCCGGAAGATAGCGCCCGCCTTCCTTGGCTACGATATTCAGGAAGCGCGCGGCACCGTAGTCGCGCACGATTTCGCGGCCATTATCGTAATATTGCCAACTGAGCTTATCGAAGTGGCCATGCCCCATGCCTTGCGAGCTATTCTTGGCGACCAGCGCTGTGTGTTTGGGGCCTGCGCCATGGCGCAGGATAGCGACGGCACCCGCATCCCCCTCGGGGCCGTCGCTAAGCAGCATGGATCGGAAATCGAATGGCTTGGCCTTGCCTCCAGCCAGATCGCTGGCAAGCAACAGACCTTCTTCGCGTAGCACGGTCCGGTCCTGGAACTCGGCAATTGCGAGCAGTCCCGGGTCGCGGGTCTGCGCGTAGGCGATGGCGACACCTTCATAGAGTTCGGCAGTGTTCAGGCTCTTGTCGCGAATGGCATCGTTGAAAGGAAAGAAGTAGCCGCCATAGCTCAGCTGGATCGTCGTTGTCAGCGCCTTGCTCAGGATGCCGTCACGAAACTCGAATATCCGGCGGTCTGGCTCATTCTTCTCGATGGCGTTCGCAAAGACCACGAAAGGCAGCAGCGCAAACCGCTGATAATAGGGGCCTTCGGTATAATAGCCATCGGGCGAGAACAGCAGCTCCGATTGGCGCAAAAATCCGGCCTTGCCGCTTTTGTCAGAGCCGAGCAGAGCGCGGTCGACCATGTCCTGATCGCCAAGCAGATAGCCGGTCATACCGACACCGGCAGTCGCCCAGGTGGCATGATTGTGGATGCGGTCAAAGGTGCGCTGGGAATCGACCGATAGAAACTTAACGGCGGGGCGGAACACATCGCCGTCGATGCGTGTGCGTTCCGCCTCGGTCAAAGTGTCGCGGATCTCGCCATAGCCTTGCACCGCATGCACGAGCCACATGGCATCATTGAGCACTTGCCAGAACAGGCGCCCGACATTCTGGTTGGCCTTTGCAGGATGGTCTCCGAGCGTTGGGTAGAGATCGGCATAGGCGAGGAGCATGTCGCGGACATAGTTGCGGTACGTCTCGTCGCCGGTAACACGATACAGTTGTCCGCCCTGATAGATCGCACGGAAATTCCGCTTGTGCTGTTCGTGGGTGTATCCGCCGCCCGGATCTTTGGGCACCGGTACCACGACACCCTGTTCGATCATGCCGTCCACGAATTGCTTCGCGCGCTTGACCTCCGCTCGGAACAGCGGTGGAAGCTCGGTCTGCGCTTCGGCACTAGTTGTCGCGTTCGCAGGAGCGATCAATCCGCCCGCGAGCATGAGCAACGCCGAGAGGATCAGAAGTACGTTCCTCATGGAATCAATTCCCCATCAAGCGTGTTGCCCTCCAGATCGACCCGCGGCGCACCTTCAAAGATCAATTCTTCCAGTACTGGCGCAGGCGTTTGCGCGAAGGAATTCCCGATCACTGCCGTGACAGGCGTTCCGACCGTGTGCACCACTCGTAGCGGTGCCGATTCAGCAAGCGCGTTGCGCGCCACCCTGGCGGTTTGGACACCGTGCAGGTGGATTGCAGCACCGGACCCATTGGTTGGCGCCTTGCCGACATTGGCCAAGGCATTGTTCGCAATCGCGACATATGGGCCGAAGGTGCTTTCATCCCGACCGCCGCGATAAATAGTCGCGATTGGACCCCCGATGTTGCTGAAGCTGCTTTGCGCAATATCGAGATACTCGACATTGTATTGGCCGAAATCTTCGGTCTCGGCTGCGGCTGAAACGACTGCCCCCGATATGTCGGCAAAGCTGCTGTTCCGGATCGATACACGGTCCGCAAGCGTACTCTTGCCCAGTGTCAGGACGTTGAAGGACTTGTTGACCGAGAGATTGCGTACGGTGACCCCGTCCAGCTCGATCTGCATGTTGGACTGGATCGGAAACGTTGTCGTGCGGATCGCCGAATTGCCGACCGAGTCCGGTGCCAATGCGCCGTCAATGGTAATTCCGATCAGCTGCAAATCAGCCCCTTCGCGCAGCTCGAACAGTGATGGGCGCGCGAACAATACCACCGATTCTTCGCTTTCGTCGGCTGCCACCGCCTTGAGCGTAACCGGCTTGTCGATTGGGATAGTCCGGTCGACAATATACTCACCGGGTGCGAGCATCAGCACATCACCAGCCTTTGCAGCGACCAGCGCGGTAACCAGCGTGCCTTCGCCCGGCTCAACTTGTGTAACGGTGCCGCTGGTCCCGAACGGGCTGCCCGCACCTGGCTTGGGATACCAAGCTACACCCACTTCTTCGAGCTTGACCGGCATCAGATCGCGTGGAGCGCCAAGGCTGGAGAGCTCCTGATCCACCGGATAGAGCAAGCCATTGTCTGCACGCTCCATCGCTGTCGGAGCCGCTTCGAGGCCGGACAGCGCATCATCTACGCCGCCCTGCAATACGCGATTACCGTCAAAGGTAATGCCCGAAATGTCATCATAGACTTCCAGGAAGGATTCGCCTTCCACTCCACCAAGAAGGTTATTGGCGAAGGTGCTGTCTGAAGGCGCAGCCGATCGCTCTTCGTCGGCGCCGACATTGAATGCCACCCGTCGGCTATCAATGATCGTGTTGCTCTCGATCCGAGCGCCCGAAACTTCAACATAGCGATTGACCGGCGAGTTCGGCACGCCGTTCATCACTGCAAGCGCGCTGGAAAAGGCCGTTCCCCGCAGCCCCTCCATGTAATTGCCACGAACCGTCTGGTTGCGATTGATAACCCGGATTCCGCCGGTGTAATCCTTGCCGTAGCCCAGGAAGACATTGCGTTCGACCAGATTGTCGTCGCCGTGACGAAGCGTCAGCGTGCCACGCGACCGCAGAAACAGGTTGCCCCGAAAGACATTCGCGCCAGACTTCGATGAAATAATCTCGACCTCGCCATCGCAGCGATCGAAGATGTTGTTTTCGACCACAGTGCGCGAAGTGAACATCGAGTACTTGCTGGTCCCGATACGCAGCGTCTCGCCGCCGTTCGATCCCAGCACCGGGCGCGGCCCGAAATAGTTATGGTCAATCCGATGGTTGTTGTCGCGGCTCTCTTCGCTGTCGAGCCGCACCGCAAGCGTCACACCCTTGTTGGTCTTGCCGACAAGGTGATTGTGATCGAAACGATTGTTGCTGCCATAAAGGCCGACCCAATAGTCCGATTCATACCGGTCTGGCTTGCTGAATCCGTCGATCACGATTTCGGTCATGCGGCTGTTGCGCGCCTGATCTTTCTTGCTGCGACGGAACGAAACCACTTCACCGCGCGGGCTGTATCCGTCCCGAAAAACCAGACCCTTTACGACAATGTATGTGCCGCCGACACGCAAGCTGGACTGACCTGAAAAAATGACCTTGCCCGATTCCTCCGCACGCACGGTGATCGGGGCATTCTTGCGTCCCTTACCGGTGATGACGAGTTCGAAATCACGCCAGGTGCCATTTGCGAGGACGATCGTATCACCCGCCTCGACTCGTTCGGCAGCTGCGAAGTAAGCCTGCTGGTTGCTGACCAGGATTTGCTCCGCGTGCGCGGGCGCTGTCCACGCAAACGCCAGCAACACCATGCCAAGCAATCTCACCAATTTCCCCTCCACACTCTTTTCGAGTTGTCGAGGCATATTGCTACCGGACCAAGTCCGGCTATGTCAATCACTTTGGACTGTAGATTCTAGATTTTCTGTAATGCCAATTTGGCTAGACAATCTTCGCGACACCGGCGAAGCGCTCGCGGCTCTCCGATGCGCGTTGCTGCACTTCTGCGAGAGCCAATTTTTCGGTAGCATCCAGCATGCTTTCGATGAGGCGATGGAAGTGCTCGCGCATCGCTGCTCGCGCACCTGCCGGATCGCGTGCCTTCAAGGCATCGAAGACGGCCTTGTGCTCTTCAGTCCGCGATTCGGCATCGTGGACGCATACTGCCGCGTAGGTCGCCTTCACCTCGGGCAGCTCTTCGCGCATTCGCCACAGGGATTTCACAGTATGCACCATCGCCGAATTGTTCGAGGCTTCGGCTATCGTCTGGTGGAATTGCTCGTCAGCTTCGTTTGCCTCGTCTTCGCTGCCGTGACGCATTTGATCGATGAGTTTTTCAAGCCTCCCGATCGCTTCATCCGTGATGTTGTGCGCGGCCAGCGCCGCAGCCTCGGATTCGACCAACAGACGGGCCTCCGTCACTTCAAAGGCACTGGCTTTGGGCAGCAATTCGCCCGGAGCAGGCTTCTTCTCGCTGACATAGACACCTGAGCCGGTCTTGATTTCTAGTCTTCCAACGGCCTGAAGCGCAATTTCCGCTTCGCGAATTGTGACACGGCTAACCCCAAGCTTTTCCGCCAATTCACGCTCGCCCGGCAACCTCGTCCCGGGGGGATAGGCCCCTTCGTCGATCAATGTGGCAATTTGCTCTGCCACTGATTGGAAAAGTCTTTTCGAGGCCATGCGGCGCTATGCTCCACTCATTTACGCTACGATGTCTATACCAATTTTTCCTAGTCAGTATCCTGTCAAAACTCCAGCCCGCCGTGAGTGGCCACCCACACCGAGAAGGTGCGGGCGGCCTTCACACTAGAATTTGACCCGAGCGCCAACATAGTAGCGAGGCCCGTAGACCTGGATCGCGCCAAAGTCATCGGGTGCCCCGCGATAATTGACGCGCGGCTCGTTGAATAGGTTGAGGCCCTCGGCAGTAATGCGGAAATTCGGCGTAACTTCGTATGAAATGCGCGCTTCAAACACGCCGACATCGCCGACATACCGAACCCGGCCGGGTGTCGAAACGAACTGTTGGAAGTAATCGCTTCGGTGCTTGTACACGCCCTGGAAATCGAAATCGCCGATTTCATAATAGAGCTGTGCCGATAGCACATGCTTGGAAAAACCGAACAGGTTCGAGGGCGGGATTAGCCCGTTGTTGGTGCTGGTCGACCCATCGGGATTGACCGTTGTGATCGCACCCAACGCATCGTCCTCGAACTCAAAATCCGAATCTGCATAATTGTAGCTGAGTTTGAACCCGAGCCCGTCGAGCGGTGCCGGAAGATAGCTGAGCCGGTGGGCAGCGGTTATCTCGATACCCTTGATTGTGCTGGTGTCGTTGTTGGTGTCGATCGTCGTCACCAACAAGTCTGCACTTTCGCCGTCAATATTGAAGGTTTCGAACGAACCAATCGTCTCGAACCCCCCATTGAAGCTCTTGTAATAGGCATTGAAGGCGAGAATCGTATCGTCATTGGGATACCATTCAAGGCCCACATCGACATTCCACGACAGCAGCGGATCGGTGCCCGGATTGCCGGTCGCCGACACGTTGTTCACGCCATTCGCCAGCGCTTCTGCAGGAGTCGTAAAATCATCATTGGCATTGATGTTGATGATCCGTCCGTCACCCAGCTCCGATGGATCGGGGCGCGATAGCGCGCGATAGACGGCAAATCTGCCCAGCAAGTCCGGCTGGAATTCTGCGACCAGGTTCAAACTGGGCAGGAATTCCGTATAGGAAGCTTCAGTCACCCGCTCGGTGAGTTGGGTTGGATCTTCCACCAGCGCAAAGCCGACATTACCGTCACCATCTGCGTCAGCGACTTCGATGCTGAGAGAGGTGCGGAAACCGCGCGAGCGTACCTTTGTATCAACGATACGCACGCCCAGATTTCCGCGAACTGGCAACGCGCCCCATTCACCGTCGAAATCTGCCTGAATATAGGCCGCCAGGCTTTCTTCAACGACGTCGGTGTTCTGGATCGAGTCAAAATCACCCGTCGGGTAGATGGGCAGGCCATCAGGACCGAATTGCAGACCTGATGGATCTTCGCGTTCAAGAACCCGTGCGATGCACAGAGCGTCGAAGGTCGCAAAACTATTGGAGGTGCCAATCACGTTGCCGGCAGCATCGACATTGGTGATCAGCGGATTTCCGCCCGAAACAGACGACAAAAAGCCCGACGAAGGGAAGTTGGTCCGGCATTCGCGGTTCGCTGCCTGAAGTGCGCCAGTACCATCTGTATCGTTGTATGTGTTCTGGAAGCGACTGGTACCCGCCGAAGCGCCAGGCACATCACGGTATTTCAGCTTTTGATACCGCGCACCCGCAGAGATCCCGGAGAAGAAGCCATCAAGCTCGTAATCCGCGTCACCCCGGAACGCGAGGACACTGTTGAAGCGATCCTGCTCAAGGTCAGCGCGCAAGCGCGGATCGTTGGCGAACAGATCGGGATTGGTGACATCGAAATTCTGAGTGAAGAAGTTCAGTCCCTCGGACCCGTTCTGTTGGATCAAAACTGCAGTCTCGATGCGATCATTGGTGGAACTGCCATCGCTTTCCCTTGCGTTGGGCCAGGCGGCAGCACCGGTGATGTCCTCATTATCTTCGGTCCGGAAGCGGATCTGGACCGCCTCCTCGATGCGCTGAGTCCGCGAATAAGACGCATCGAATGACAACGTCAGGCGATCCGTCACATCCGCAGCGAGGGAGAGGCCCCCACCATAATATTCCTCATCGCGTTCGAGATATTCGCTCACCGCTTCGATACGCTGCTCGTTGGTGAACTGGCGCAACGCGCCGCTGTTGGTGAAGATCAGCGGCAGATCGATCCGATTGGGATCGCCCGGGCCATCAATGCGGCGACCTTCCGCAAAGTTCAAATCGCTGCGCTGCTCCCGGAAGAGACGCTTGGAGTATTGAAAGTCGGCATTGATATCGATGCCCGGAGACGGCTTGAACTGAACAGCAGCAAATACCGAGTCGCGCGTGTCATCAGTGATATTGTGCCGCAGAGCATAACTGTTACGCGCGATGACAAAGTCGTCGGTGACGGTCCCGTCACGCAGACCGCTTATCGTTCCGCCACTCGTGTCGCAGTTACCATCGTCGAACACACCGTCGCTCGTAGTCGTCGGGTCAACCACGCAGGCGCGGATCGTGTTTGAAACATTGGCCTCTTGCTCAGGATTGGTAGATTTGTTGCGCGAATATCCCAGCGAAATCCCCAGCTCGCTGTCCCCGAAGGTGAATTGGTCGACATAGCTTGCGGTCGCGCGATAACCGAACTTCTGGAACCTCTGGCTAGCATCGATGTCCAAATTGTCCGGGTTAATGTTGAGTTTGAAATTGCCCTGCAAGCGCCGCTTGCCGTAATCGAGCGGCCGAACCGTTTCGAGGACGATCTGGCCAGCTACGCCGCCTTCGATGTAACTTGCGGCCTGAGTCTTGTAGATGCCGACCTTGTCGAAAAGCTCGGACGGAAACTGGCTGAAATTGACAGAGCGGTCGCCACTACCGTTGGTCGCGATCCGGCCATTGATGACGGTCGAGCCAAGGAATGGCCCAAGGCCTCGGATAGAAATCTCGGTCGCACCACCCTGCTCGCGATGAGAGCCGGCCCCGGTCAGGGTCTCGAGCGCCTCACCGATCGACAAGGCTGGAAGATCACCGATCTCGGCTGCCGAAAGGGCATCGAAGACCTCGGTTGAGTTCCTCTTTTCTTCGATCGAGTTCTGGATTGTACCGCGAATACCGGTCACCACGATCGTATCGCCGCTCTGTTCGGCGGCCTCTTGCCCTTCCTGATCCTGCGCCATCGCAGCACCCGGCAAAGCGAGCGCGATGAATGCAGTTCCAGCAAGAAATCGCCCGACTGAACGTGAAGTGCAAATAGCAGCCTGGCTGCTAGCGATGATGTGCGACATGTTTCCCTCCCGATGCCCGTTCTTCCCACTTGGTTGAACGCCTAGGCCAAAACTGTCAACCATTTGGTGCGACGTAATTTGCTGCTCTGTCATACCAATTGAATTGCAAGGCGCGCAAAAACAAGAATGCCGGTGTCGCCAGGGAGAGCGGCGACACCGGCAGAGTGCATCGACAGAATCGGCTTCAGGCCGATGTCGACATATGCGTTTAGAACCTTACCGACGCGCCGAAAGTGATGCGACGATCTGGCAGACCCTGGAAACACAACAGCGCGTCCTGGTTGACGCAATACTGGGTGATTTTCGACTTGGTCAGGTTCACACCCTCGACGCCGATATTCAGCCACTCCGTCACATCGTAATTGATGCTGGCATTCAACTGACCGCGCGCATCCGTCACCACTGGGAAGCCCAGCGTACTGTTCAGAGATGCACCGGCAGCGGTGTCCAGAGTACGGAATGCATCACGCCACGTGTAACGGGCACGCGCCGAAATCCCGTATTTCTCGTAGTAAATCGTGGCGTTGTAAGCATTCTCCGAGAAGTCCAGGAGGCCCTGAACCGCTTCGACCGGCACATTGATCGTCGGGTTGATGGCCTGGAAAATGTCTTCGCCGCGACCCGAGTTTGAGTTGGTCGCTTCGCCGCCGCCGAATTCCTGCCACGTATAGTTCGCAATGAAGCCGAAGCCGGATGCAAATCCAAGCGTGTCCTCGAACTGCGACAGATCATATTGGAAGGCGACTTCGACGCCGGTTTGCGTCGTGCTGCCGGTATCGTTGATGATGGTCTGCAGCGGGACGCAAAGGCCATTGCCCGGAATGTTCGAAAGAACATTGCGGTCAGGCAGAGGGTTGAAAATGCCGCCACCCTCACACGGTGCGGTAATGTCGCGGAAACCGTTGGCATCTTCCAGCGCATCCTCGACCTGGCGCACGAACAGGTTGGTCCGTTTCTTGTGGAAGAAGCCGACACTGAAGACCGAAGACGGGGCAAAATACCACGATACCGAAGCATCATATGATTGCACCGTTTCCGGGGCGAGGTTGGAGTTACCCAATGCCACGGCATTGTTCGGCCCGGTCGGGAAGTTCACCGACAGCGACAGATCGTTGAAGTCCGGGCGGTTGATGTCTTCGGTGTAGCTTGCCCGCAAGACGATGTCGTCGGTCAGGTCGGCGACGATGTTCACGCGCGGCAGGAACTCCTGATAGCTGCCACCAGCCCGCACGGGCGTTTCTACGCCGGCAGCCACACTGGTGCCTTGGGAATCGATGTCAGTATTGACCCAGCGCAACCCGACATTGCCGCGAACACGGCCCATCTCGAAGTTCAGCTGTCCGTAGACCGCGTGAGTGGTCTCCGAGATGTCGAATGAACCAGCCGGGTTGAGCGACGGATCGCTCAGCAAGCGACCGCCTGCAGCAATCCGAGCCTGGCCGCCTGGCGTCGAGTCGAGCGCCGCCTGCAGGATGGCAAGAGTGCCCTCGCGATCGGAGAACGAACGATTGGGATCGACCAGCAGGAAGTTCCGGAATGCAAGAGCTCGCCCGTCGAAGGCGCCGAAGTTGCTAGGCCCCGGGACCAGAAGGTCTGCGAACAAAGAACCATTCGGGCTGTTTGCAATCGCGCCCGTTCCGAAGGTGGAACGGATCAGATCGAATTTCGACGACGCCTTGTTGTATCGGTAGCCTGCATCGAAGGATACGATCGGGCCAGCCAGACCTTCGAGGTCAAGCGAGCCATCCAGTCGGAATGCATCTTCCTTGTTGTCGGTCTGGTTGTTGCCGACTGTAACCGCGTCAAGCACCGTGTTCGCCGGATTGAGGAGATCCTGCACGGTAGGCGCGAAGGGTGAATCGAAATCAACACCGAATGTGAGCGCTCCGCCCGAAAGATCGTAGATGAACGGCACGCTGTTGTCGTTGCTGGAGCCATCAAGCGGCGTCAGCGGGTTCGGGTTGATGAAGTTCAGGGTCGTGCTGAGGTTCGGGTTCGTGGTGTCCGAACGCGATGTCGAAAGTTCGATCAGACCGGTGAAGCGACCGGTTTCGAATTCGGTGCCCAGCCGGAAGATCTTACTGTCGGTGACACGGGCACCCGTATCGCTTGAAAAACGCAGGTTGGGATCATCATCATCGCGCGCAAGGTTTGGCTGGATGGTACCTACCAATGACGCTTCGATGCTGCCCAGAGCCACGCCGTCGAGCGAGCCGAAATTGACTGTCTCAAACTGGCTGGGGACATTGTTGAAGCGCAGGGCGCTAACACCGGAGCCCTGGATCCGGGAGCTGTCCTGACGACGCTCCTGATCGTTTATGATGGCGTCGAAATAGACCTTGATATCAGAGTTTGGCGCCCACTCGAGAGAACCAGCGAAGTTGATGGTTTCGTACTCGAAATTCTCGCGTTCCTGATTGAGGAACTGAATACCGAGATAGTCAAAATTCGGGCCTGGTGCGCCAGCGGCTGTAACCGCGCTACCTGCCGCAACCAGATTGTCGCGGTCGACACGCGGGCGGAATGAGGTCGCCTCCTGCTCGGTATAGCTACCGGACAGGACGATGCCGATTTCGCCGCCACCAACCGACCAGTTATTGCCGTAGCTGGCAGAAAAGCGTGGCGTAATGCTGTCCGACAGCTCGCTATATTCCCCCTGCACACGCACGGAGAGCAGCTGGTCCGAAAGATCCAGCGGGCGAATAGTCCGCAGGTTGATCGTACCGCCGACCGAACCTTCGATCGTACTCGCCTCAGGAGCCTTCACCACCTCGACAGCGGCAATGATGGCCGCGTTGATATCTTCGAAGTTGATCCCGCCACGTCCCGTGCCAGAACCGACCGAGGAAACCCCGTTGATCTCGACACGGTTGTCGTTGGTACCACGGATTTGGACCCCCGTGCCGACACCTGCCGTACGCGTGATCTGGATACCGGTGATGTTTTCCAGAACCTCTGCCAGGTTCTGGTCGGGAAGCTTGCCGATGTCTTCAGACTGGATGACTTCGATCAGGCTATCTGCATTGCGCTTCTCACGGAGCGCACCCTGCAAAGACTCGCGAATGCCCGTGACAACGATCACGTCGCCCGTCGACGTATCGACATCTTCAGCCGCCGGCTGCTCACCATCCTGTGCGAACGCGGCGCTCGGCACTGCAAGCACCGAAAGCGCGGTGCCAGCCAGGCATTTTGCTAGAAAACGAGAATTGCACGCAACCGAACGGCCGCGACCGGTAAACTTCGACATTCATCCCTCCCAACGGGTTTTGTTCTGCCGTTGGGATACCAATCAGTCCAATGCTGTCAACCCTACTTTCATACCTGTGTGCATTAGTCTGTCATACCAATTTGATATATTGCAGGGCTGTTGCATTATCGTAACGGTCACTCATTGCGCGGGTATAGGCGAGGGCTACGCCGATCCGAGATCAGATACGGCTTTGATTACACCCCGAATTTCCGACAAGCCCTTCATCCGGCCGATCGCCGAATAGCCCGGATTGTTGGCGCGATTGACGTCCCCCATCATCAGGTGGCCATGGTCTGGCCGGATAAATATTTCTCGCCCATTGATCCGTTCGTTTTCGATCAAGTGTCGAATCACCGTGACCATATCGATGTCACTGTCGAGATGGCTCGCTTCAACAAATGTGCGCTGATCTTCCGGATCGCGGCTCACCCCTCGCAAGTGGGCAAAGTGAATACGGTCGCGGTAGTCGCGGGCCATTTGCGGCAAGTCGTTGTCTGGCCGACTGCCATAGGTGCCGACACACAGCGTAATGCCATTTGCAGGACTCGGCAGATTCTTGAAGAGAATGTCCAGGTCATCGGGCGTGCAGATTATCCGGGGCAAGCCGAACATATCCCATGGCGGATCATCGGGATGGATCGCGAGCCGGACGTCAAGTTTCTCTGCATGGGGCAAGACCTTGCTCAAGAACGCAAACAGATTTTGCCGCAATTTCGCATGGTCGATCCCTGCATAGCGCGCCAAGGCCGATCGAAAGTCCTCAAGGGAATATGCATCCGTCATCTTGCCCGGAAGGCCGGCTATGATCGTCCTTGTTAGAGAGGCTGCATCCATCTCCGTCATCGCATCGAATACAAGCCTGGCCCGCTCGATCTCATCCGCCGTGTACTCTTCACCTGCGCCTTCGCGCCGGAGAATGAACAGATCGAAAGCGGCAAATTCATCCTGATCGAACCGTAGGGCATAGGCGCCGGTCGGGAGTTGAAACTTCAAGTCAGTGCGCGTCCAGTCGATCACCGGCATGAAGTTGTAGCAGATCGTTGAGATCCCCTCCGCCGCAAGGTTTTCCAGCGAGGCAATCCATTATCCCTACCAATTCTTGCATTTTGTCATACCAATATCAGCCATTGAGGTGGTATTCTGCCTAATTATGGCAAGGAAGTGACGGTCGGCTTGGTGACGCTGGCGGACCACAAGCGGACATTCTTCTGTCGGCCCAGTTTCTGCCACAACCCGAATGGATTGCGATCGGCAGATTTCAGCTTCACAGTTTGAAGCGAGGAATGTCCGATATGTGGGTGGAAAGCTGACTGGCCGGTTTTGATGCGATACTTTCGAATAGCGGACGACGATAGCACAGTCACGCTATCTTAAAACGCCGAGCCGCACCTTCAGATTTTGACTGTGTGGCACCTCATTCACCGTTTCTCACAATTCTGAAACCGACGTCTTGTGGTAGGTTCACGAACCGCTTCGTCCACCGATCTGTACTCCTAACAGTCTCCGCGGGGTCGAACACTTCAGTGGCGACCCCGCTTTGGCTGCATGAGTTATCGCTAGTTTGCACCAGTCTCGGGAATGACTCGGATTTCTACGCCAGGGGTGTCGGCCAGATATTTCCGTGCCGCGGACCGAATGTCTGCAGGCGTAACCGATTCCAGTACGGCCATGCGATTGCGCCTGCGGTCCAGCACCTCGCTATCGCTCTGGGCCATGGCAACAAGTCCGAGCCAGGCAGAGTTTTGCGTAGTGGCCCGCTCATAGCGCTCGCGTATCGGATTGCGCGCGCGTTCAAGTAGGTCTTCCGATATAGCCGTGTTGCTGAATTCGCTGGCAATCGACCTGATGACATTTGCGACATCATCCATGGATTGCATCGGCACGGTCGCAAAGGCGGTGATATGTCCAAAGCCGTCGAACGTGCGCTGCGCGTAGCTGAAAGCTTCCGGAGAATAGGTTGCGCCCTGTTCCTCGCGCAACGTTTCGGTCAGACGCAGGCCGATTGCCGCGGCGAGGAGATCGCGCACGATATTGTCGCGCAAGTCACCCGCATCATCGGTTTGCCAGCTCACGGCCAGTGCACCCTGATCGGCTGCGCCACTGTGCGTCAGAATCTTCGGTGATGTGTCTGCAACAAACGAAAGCGGCCTGATTTCGGCACCTTGTTCTCGGCGCTCGCCCCGTGAGGGGAGGGTACCGAGCGTGCTCGCCACCGCCTCGATCGCGGCATCTTCATCGAAGTCGCCCACCAGCCCAAGCGAGATTGGGCCTTCGCCCAATTGTGATGCCACAGCGGCTTGAAGATCGCTGAGAGTAATGTCTTCGAGGCGCGATGCGTCAGGCAAGCCAAGCCGCGTGTCACCTCCGCCCAGCACCGCGTTCATCGCGTTGATGAATACTGGCACCGGCGAGGAAGTGATATTCTTGACGAGTACCGGCGCAACGCCTGCCCACTGTGCCTGCGTTTCGGCGCGCCACGCGGTCGCCGTGAGGCGAGCGGCCAGCAGGTCGAGCTGCAGCTTGAGGTCGTCGGGCGTCGTCCCGCCGGACGCAACGAGTGCGCCATTGGTAGGCGAAAGGCTCTGCGATACGGCTCGGCCGGCAAGCACCCGGCGCAGCTCGTCGGGATCATGTGCTTCCAGTCCATCGACCTGCATCGCGATAGGCAGCATTTCCTTCAGACCAGGCTTGTTGGCGGGGAATGTGGACAGGCCACTTCCCACGCGCATGGAAAAGCCGACCTTGCCAGGTTCAAATTCAGTCCGCTTCAGGTTGAGCTGGAGGCCGTTTTCAAAGCGGACCGTGCGAATGCCGAGATCGGCGATCCGGTCGTCGGCCACCACTTTGCCCGGTACGCCCCAATCGGAATACGCAAACTCTACAGCGGCGGCTTCGACCGGCGCGGAAACAGCGACTTTTGCACTTTCGCTCAATGCCGCCGCGATTGTCGCCTGCCCGCCTTCAATCGGTGACTTGGTGGAAATGTGGACCACGCTGGGGCCGCCATCCCAGGCTTCGCTGAATGCGGCGCTTACAGCTTGCGGTGTAACCGTGGGGGCGATCATGCGGTAAAGCGCAAGGTTGGTCTCAGGCGATGTCGGAATGCCGTTGTTCAGGCTGTCCTGTACAAGGCTTTCCGCAATCGCAACGCTGGTGCGGCCTGCAGCCTGCGCCGCAGCATTGGCAAGAGCGGTTTCGATATTCGCCTTGGCCTCAGCAATTTCGCTCGCGGTAAAGCCGTATTGATCGGCACGGCGCAATTCCTGCTCTGCCAGCGCTAGCGTATCGCGCCATTGGCCATCCTTAGCGATGGCCATTAGACCAAATGACTGGGCCGTGCGGAACAGCGGTTGTTCCGATGCCTGCCCGCCTAGAGTTGGCGCATCTGCTGACCGTGAGAGCGCGTTGATCCGGTTGGAAAGCGCAATCGAGGCAATCAGGCGGAGGAATTGCTCGCGCGATTCGGCCACAGTGTTTTGCGAAGGCGTCCATTCGCTCAGGCGCTGCAATTCAATGAACTCAGGGATCGCCGGATCGACGAAAGTCGCAATCAATGGCTGCGCCCCATCGGGCACCGGACCGATGTATATGTCGCGTGCTTCGCCTTTCCCATTCCAATCGCCGAACTGTGCGCGGATTTTCTTTTCCATTGCGTCGACATCGAAGTCACCGACAATCGCCAGAGTGGAGCGTTCGGGGCGGTAATATCCCTCATAGAATTCGCGTAGCTCGTTTGCCGAAATCTCGCGGATGCGCTCCACATTGGCGTTGATCCTCTGTCCGATACGTGACCCAGGTAACGCGGCTCCGAAATAGCTGGCTGCGCGACGACGTTGCGGGTCGTTGCGCACTTGCGCTTCGCTCAAGAGGATGCCGCGCTCGCGCTCCACCGCTTCAGGAGCGATCGTCATTTCACCCGCCATCTCGCGAATGACCATGAGGCCGGTATCGACAGTCGCCTCATCAGTGTTCGGCAGGGAGAGCTTGTAGGTCGTGTAGTCGAGTGATGTTTCTGCATTGGTATCGGCCCCGAAAGCTAGGCCAAGACGTTCGAGCATTGGCAGCAATTGTCCTTCAGGAATGTTAGTCGTGCCGTTGAACGCCATGTGTTCGATAAAGTGGGCCGCGCCACTCTCTGCATCGGTTTCCTCGCGGTTGCCGACTTTCACCGTAAAGCGGATTGCCGCTTCGCCTGATGGGTTTGTGTTGCGCTTCAAGGCATAGCGCATACCGTTAGCGAGGACGCCAAAACGGATGTCGGCATCGGCCTCGATTTCCTGGCTCACAATACCCCACACGGGGCTTTGCGCCGGTCGGCTCGTAGACGCAGCTTCCGCCTGGCCGGCCGCTTGCGCCCAGGCGGGGGTAAGGGCTGCCGAAGCAAGCCCCAGCGCCAATGCGAAGGTGGATACGGTACGAATAGTTTTCGGAGTGCAACCCATGATCAATATCCTTTGCCAAAATGTGATGCGCCAAGCGCACGTCTGTCTTTGAAGGGTTGTAGAGCGCCTAAAACGACAGTCCGTCCCTTCGACTGCATCTTGGCTAGCGCCTTTGGTATCCTGCATCTTGTGCAAACGCTGGAATCTCGCATTTCCAGAATCTTTCCATAATTGGTCACGCATTTCTGCGGGTTTCGCTGGTTTCGAAATCGCCGACCAACTATATATCTCGGTACAGGTCAGAGCACAGCATGGCCATCGAAGGGTTGATCACAATGGGTACGGAGCAATCGAACCAAGCCGTGGCGTTCGGGGACTACATCCTCGATCCGGTGGACGAGCGCCTAATCGGGCCGAACGGCCCCGTCCATATCGGCAACAAAGCTTTTCGAGTGCTGAAGAACCTGTCTGCCCGTCGCGGCATGCTAACAACCAAGGAAATGCTGCTCGACACTGTTTGGGATGGAGCAGCCGTTTCCGAGTCCGCGCTTACGAGTGTTATCAAGGAACTGCGTAAAGCCTTGGGCGATACAGCGCGCAATGCGAGCTTTATCGAAAGCGTCTATGGCCGAGGTTATCGCTTCCTGCCAGAGGTATCACTTGCGGAAAAGGCTCCTGAAAGGCCGTTGGCCGGCGAGAGTTCTGATGAGCATGACGCCAAGTCCCATGTGACCGAGCAGGATGCTGTCAATGAACTTCAGCCCAGGGGCTTCTTCCAGCGTTTGGCAAAACCGTGGAAGATTGTCGCAGGGGCGATCTCGACAGCGGCCGGAACCGTGGCCTTGGCGACCTTCATCATCGACTTTGAAAGATCGCCTTCGATAGAAACCGAGGCGAATATCCGCGTCACCGATTTTCGCGCACAGTCTCCTGATATCCCGAGCGGGTTTATCCCTTCGATCCGGGACGAGATTGCTGCGGCTTTCAGCGAGGATTATCAGAGCAAAGTCTCGCTGGTGGTCTCGGACGAAGCGCAGGACAGCAAGTATCCGAGTTTCTTTGTGACGGGAGGAGTGCGCCGCGAGACCGAGGACCTGATCGCCATCGTCCGTTTGCAGGATGACCGTTCGCAGAAAGTCATCTGGTCGCATTCGTTCACGCACCCGGCCGATGAAGCAGGAACACTGCCACGCCGGCTGGCCATCAGCACCGCGCTTCTGGTGCGATGCACCTTGGGGGCAAATGGCGCAGCCAGCCTGCCGACTGATGCCTTGCAAGCGTGGGCTTCGCTCTGTTCGAACGGAGGATTGATCGAGCGCGACTTTGACCGTGCTCTCTTGGAATTGCAGCGCGTCACCACTCTGGCGCCAGACTTCGCCGAAGGTTGGACGGTTCTGGCAAGCTACAAACGGGCCGAAGCCTATGCGAACCCCGATGATTTCGATGCACTTATTGCCGAAGCGAAACGGCTTAATGCCAAAGCGCTTACGCTTGATCCGGAGAATGGGACGGCGCTGCTCAAAGCTTCGGACCTCCTCGATCCCGACGATCTCGTTGGACGCGAGCAGCAAATTCGTAAGGCTGTTGCCGCGCGTCCGCTGGACTGCATGTGCGAAGAGCTTTCGCTCGGATCCTTTCTTCTTCTGCATGGAAGGGTCGACGAGGCACGCAAGCACCTGAAAAGGGCTACGGCCGCCGGTCCGATATTTCCATCGGCATTTCGCTGGTCTGGCTACTACCACGCGTTAAAGGGCAATCGCGCTGCCGTGGAATCCGATCTCGATATCTTGCGTGATCTGCGGACCGGAGACGAGGATAGTACGGCGGGTCAACGCCTTATGATCGCGACTCTGGCAGGTGATTATGCGCGCGCTGCGGATTTGATCTCCGGATCGGAAAGGGCGAGGGGCAATCCTTTGGCAAAGGCATGGTCTGCCGCTTATGCGGCCCTGAATGGAGGAAACCAGACGGACCGCGCGAAAGCCGCTCGCGAAATCATCGAAGCCTCGCCCGGACCCAACACCTACAACGACATCTCCGTGATCCTATTGGACCGTCTTGGCGCCCCGGATCAGGCGCTGGGCATGATAGAGAGCGTCGCTTCCAGATCGACCAACCGCGCGCGCGCCGGCCTAGCCTTTGTTTCCAACCAAACCCGCGCCCGGCCGGGATTTGAATCTTTGGCACGCGAATTGGGCCTGGTCTCGTATTGGCAGGAGACAGAGGCTCCAGACTTTTGCGACGACGCCAATGCGCCTGCTGTCTGCGCTGAGCTGTAGCTGAAGCTCCAGGTTGCATTTGGTTTTGTGAACGCTCGACCGCAATCGGCCTCTAATACCGTATCCAACTGTCCGCTTTGAGGGACCAAGGTTTCGGATCGCCACGACCGACATTGGGGCGCTTAGCGGCCATTCATCACTTTGTTGTTATCGGCTCTAGACAATCCCGGCGTATTTCAAGGGCGGCTTAGGCTCCACTGGATCACCAAAGACTACGCCTAACTACGCCACAGAACCGGAAAATCTGCTTCCTATATGCTTCCAGTTCCAGCGCAAAAAGCCCCACTGGTAACAGTGAGGCTAATTAATTGCATGTTTTCAATGATACGGTGGTTGCGGGAGTTGGATTTGAACCAACGACCTTCAGGTTATGAGCCTGACGAGCTACCGGACTGCTCCATCCCGCGGCACCGTTCGTGGCATCGCCAGCTACGAAGGCCAGAGACGCCAAAAGGGCTGCCCTGGTGGGGTCAGCCCTTTGACTAGTGAATGGGTTTGTTACCGCGCTCGCAAGCTACAATGCCTGGCGACGACCTACTCTTCCATGCCTTAAGACATAGTACCATCGGCGCTGTCCGGTTTCACGGCCGAGTTCGAGATGGGATCGGGTGGGTCACAGACGCTATAGCCACCAAGCAATGAAGCTTGCGGGCGGGTTTTAATCGATGCACCTGATTTAGGTTTATTCAGTGGGCGATCTGGCTGTGAGGATCCTCCTCAACAACACACCTATTCAGGCCTGTCATTGATGGTGCAGATTCATCAAGCGCGATCAGAGTTATTAGGACCGGTTAGCTCCACGCATTACTGCGCTTCCACACCCGGCCTATCAACGTAGTGGTCTACTACGACTCGAAGATACCTTATCTTTAGGGAGGCTTCCCGCTTAGATGCTTTCAGCGGTTATCCCGTCCATACATAGCTACCCAGCGGCACGCCTGGCGGCATGACTGGTACACCAGAGGTATGTTCACCCCGGTCCTCTCGTACTAGGGGCAACTCCTATCAAGTATCGACGCCCACGGCAGATAGGGACCAAACTGTCTCGCGACGTTCTGAACCCAGCTCACGTACCACTTTAATTGGCGAACAGCCAAACCCTTGGGACCTGCTCCAGCCCCAGGATGTGATGAGCCGACATCGAGGTGCCAAACGATTCCGTCGATATGAGCTCTTGGGAATCATCAGCCTGTTATCCCCGGCGTACCTTTTATCCGTTGAGCGATGGCCCTTCCACGAGGGACCACCGGATCACTATGACCGACTTTCGTCTCTGCTCGACCTGTCGGTCTCGCAGTCAGGCATGCTTATGCCATTGCACTCTCGCAGCCGGTTTCCAACCGGCCTGAGCATACCATCGCGCGCCTCCGTTACTCTTTAGGAGGCGACCGCCCCAGTCAAACTACCCGCCATAGAGGGTCCCAACACCGGATAACGGTGCGTGGTTAGACATCAGAAAACAACAGGGTGGTATTTCACAGGTTGGCTCCACTCGGACTGGCGCCCAAGTTTCAAAGCCTCCCACCTATTCTACACAATTCTTTCCTAATGCCACTCTAAAGCTGCAGTAAAGGTGCACGGGGTCTTTCCGTCTAACCGCGGGTACTCCGCATCTTCACGGAGAATTCAATTTCGCTGAGCATATCCTGGAGACAGTGGGGAAGTCGTTACGCCATTCGTGCAGGTCGGAACTTACCCGACAAGGAATTTCGCTACCTTAGGACCGTTATAGTTACGGCCGCCGTTTACTTGGGCTTCAATTCGGAGCTTGCACTCCTCCTCTTAACCTTCAAGCACCGGGCAGGCGTCAGACCCTATACGTCGTCTTGAAGCCGACTTAGCAGAGTCCTGTGTTTTTGATAAACAGTCGCTACCCCCTGGCCTGTGCCCCCTGAAAAGAGTTGCCTCGATTCAGGGCCTCCTTCTTCCGAAGGTACGGAGGCAATTTGCCGAGTTCCTTCAGGATACTTCTCTCAAGCGCCTTGGTATACTCTACCTGACCACCTGTGTCGGTTTCGGGTACGGTCTATATGAAGAGGCTATTTCCTGGAACGACTTGGCAGCATGCCCAATCCAATAAGGACACACTACTTCCGCCATCCGTCACACATCTTCAGGCCCACGAATATTAACGTGGTTCCCATCGACTACCCCCTTCGGGCTCGTCTTAGGGGCCGGCTTACCCTGCGCCGATTAGCGTTGCGCAGGAACCCTTGGTCTTTCGGCGAGAGGGCATCTCACCCTCTTTATCGCTACTCATGTCAGCATTCGCACTTCCGATATCTCCACCGTCGGTTACCCTTCGGCTTCATCAACTTACGGAACGCTCCGCTACCGCTGCAGTAAACTGCAACCCTAAGCTTCGGTGCATATCTTTAGCCCCGTTACATCTTCGCCGCAGGAACCCTTATTTAGACCAGTGAGCTGTTACGCTTTCTTTAAAGGATGGCTGCTTCTAAGCCAACCTCCTGGTTGTTTTGGGATTCCCACATGCTTTCCCACTTAGATATGACTTGGGGACCTTAGCTGTAGGTTAGGGCTGTTTCCCTTTTGACGACGGACCTTAGCACCCGCCGTCTGTCTGCCGGATAAGACTCGATGGTATTCGGAGTTTGGTTAGGTTTGGTACCGCTCGCGCAGCCCTAGCCCATCCAGTGCTCTACCCCCATCGGCATACGTCCGACGCTCTACCTCAATAGATTTCGCGGAGAACCAGCTATTTCCCGGCTTGATTGGCCTTTCACCCCTAAACACAACTCATCCGATAATTTTTCAACATTAAACGGTTCGGTCCTCCAGTGCATGTTACTGCACCTTCAACCTGGTCATGCCTAGATCGCCGGGGTTCGGGTCTAATCCAACATACTCAGTCGCCCTATTCAGACTCGCTTTCACTACGCCTACACCTAACGGCTTAAGCTTGCATGCTAGATTAAGTCACTGACCCATTATGCAAGAGGTACGCGGTCACCCCCTATGGGGCTCCCACTGCTTGTAAGCATTCGGTTTCAGGTACTATTTCACTCCCCTAATCGGGGTGCTTTTCACCTTTCCCTCACGGTACTGTGTTCGCTATCGGTCATGTACGAGTATTTAGGCTTGGAGGGTGGTCCCCCCATGTTCAGACAGGATTTCACGTGTCCCGCCCTACTCAAATCCTTCCACATCATTTTCGCATACGGGGCTATCACCCGCTATGGCCACACTTCCCAATGTGTTCTGCTAATTGAATGAAAGGCATAGGCCTGGTCCCGGTTCGCTCGCCACTACTACGGGAATCTCGTTTGATGTCTTTTCCTCCGGGTACTGAGATGTTTCAGTTCCCCGGGTTCGCTTCACCAAGTCTATTTTATTCAACTCGGTGATACCTTGTCCACCTCTCCCGGACCATCAAAGATGATCAGGAAGAAATGGTGAAGGTGGGTTTCCCCATTCGGAAATCGCCGGATCAAAGATTGCTCACATCTCCCCGACGCTT